>NZ_JOGV01000049.1:0-55267 GCF_000721365.1 Streptomyces sp. NRRL F-5650
CCGGGGGCTGCCGCCCCCGGACCCCCGCTGTCGGCCTGGACGGCCTCGTCCTCAAACGCCGGACGGGCTGATTCGCCCGCCCGGATCGTCAAGGTTGCCGGGGCCCGTTCGCACAGGCCCAGGCACGGGGACCGTTCGACCTTCACCCCGCTCTCCGGGCCCAGGCGTGACTCCACGGCCGCGCACAGCTCGCTCGCCCCCGCCGCCGCGCACGCCAGGTCCGTGCAGACGTGCAGGACCGTGGCCGGGCGGGGCCGGACCGAGAACATGGCGTAGAAGGTGGCCACCCCGTACGCCTCGGCCGGAGGGACGGTCAGGCGGCGGCACACGTAGTCCAGGGCGCCCTCGCTGATCCAGCCGACACGGTCGTTGAGCGCGTGCAGGGCCGGCAGGAGCTGGTCGCGGCGGTCCCGGGCCTCCCGGCCGCCCCGTGCCCATCTGAGGTCGGCGTCGGAGCGGTCCGCGCCCTCCCAGGAGGACTCGGGCGGGCCCAGCAGGGCGTCGACGGCCGCGCGTTCCTCGTCCGTGGGTTTGCCGTCACCGAAGCGCAGGTCCACCGGTGCTCACCTTCTCGATCCGGATCGCCGAGGCCTTGAACTCCGCCGTCCCGGCGATCGGGCAGTTGGCCTCGATGGTCAGCTGGTTGGTGTCCACCTCGTCCGGGAAGTGGAAGCTCATGAAGGCCAGGCCGGGGCGCAGGGCCGTGTCGACCCGGACGGGGGCGAGCAACGCGCCGCGCCGCGAGACGACCCGGACCTCCTCGCCCGCCCGCACGCCGTAGCGTTCGGCGTCCTCCGGGCAGAGTTCCACGGACTCGCCGCGGCGCAGCGGGGAGGCGTACCCGCCGCTCTGCACGCCCGTGTTGTAGGAGTCGAGGCGGCGTCCCGTGGTCAGGCGGATCGGGTACCGCTCGTCGGTGAGGTCCACGGGCGGGTCGTGCCGGACGATGCCGAAGGGCGCCCGGCGACCGCGTTCGGCCGGGTCCGGGGACCACAGCCTGCCGTGCAGGTACGGCGGTTCCAGCCCGTCCGTGCTCGGGCACGGCCACTGGATGCCCTGGTGCTCCTCCAGACGGGCGTACGTCATGCCGTGGTGGTCGGGGGACAGGGCGCGCAGTTCGTTCCAGACCGCCTCCGCGCCGGCGTACTTCCAGTCGTGACCCAGGCGGGCTGCCAGGTCGCAGAGGATGTCGATGTCCTCGCGGGCCTCACCCGGCGGGGTGACCGCCCTGCGGACGCGTTGTACACGCCGTTCGCTGTTGGTGGTGGTGCCCTCGGTCTCCGCCCAGCCGGCGGTCGCCGGGAGGACCACGTCGGCCAGTTCGGCGGTCCTCGTGAGGAAGATGTCCTGGACGACGAGGAAGTCCAGGGCGCTCAGGCGGTGTACCGCCTGCTCGGCGTCGGCCTCGGACTGGGCCGGGTTCTCGCCGATGCAGTAGACGGCGCGCAGGGTGCCGTCATCCATCGCCTCGAACATCTCCGTCAGGGTGAGGCCGTGGCGCGGCTCGATCACCGTGTCCCAGGCCGTCTCGAACTTCCGGCGGACCTCCGGGTCGAGGGCGTCCTGGAAGCCGGGGAGCCGGTTGGGGATGGCGCCCATGTCACCGCCGCCCTGCACGTTGTTCTGGCCGCGCAGGGGCTGCAGTCCGGAGCCGTAGCGGCCGACGTGGCCGGTGAGCAGGGAGAGGTTGATCAGGGCGCGGACGTTGTCCGTGCCGTTGTGGTGCTCGGTGATGCCGAGGGTCCAGCAGAGCTGGGCGCGCTCGGCGCGGGCGTAGGCGTGGGCCAGGTCGCGGACGGCGGCGGCCGGTACGCCCGTCACCTTCTCGGCGAGGGAGAGGGTCCAGGGTTCGACCAGGGCCCTGTAGTCCTCGTAGCCCGTCGTCGCACGGGCGACGAACGCCTCGTTGACCAGGCCCGCGTGGATGATCTCGCGGCCCACCGCGTGCGCCAGCGCGATGTCCGTGCCGACGTTCGGGCCGAGCCAGCTCTCCGCCCACTCGGCGGTGGAGGTGCGGCGCGGGTCCACCACGTACATGCGGGCGCCGCCCCGTATGCCCTTCAGTACGTGCTGGAAGAAGATCGGGTGCGCGAAGCGGGCGTTGGAGCCCCACATCACGATGACGTCGGTGTGCTCGATCTCCTCGTAGGAGGAGGTGCCGCCGCCCGACCCGAAGGCGGCCGACAGGCCCGCCACGCTGGGCGCGTGACAGGTGCGGTTGCAGGAGTCGACGTTGTGGGTGCCCATGACCACCCGGGCGAACTTCTGCGCCACGTAGTTCATCTCGTTGGTCGCCCGCGCGCAGGAGAACATCCCGAACGCGCCGCGCGCCGCTGCCAGCCCCCGGGCCGTGCGGTCCAGGGCCTCCTCCCAGGTCGCCCGGCGGAAGGGCGCCTCGCGCGAGTCCCGGACCAGGGGGTGGGTGAGACGGGTGTAGGTCTTGGGGGTTCGGTCGCGTTTCCTCATGCGGCGCTCCTCAGCGCGAGCAGGTCCGACAGGGCGTGCACGGTGCGCAGGGTGGGCACCGGGACGCCGGTGATCTCCGCCAGTTCGACGACGGCCGCGAGCAGCACGTCGAGTTCGAGCGGCTTGCCGCGTTCCAGGTCCTGGAGCGTGGAGGTGCGGTGGTCGCCGACCCTCTCGGCGCCCGCGAGCCGGCGTTCGACGGAGACGCCGACCTCGCAGCCGAGGGCGGCGGCGACCGTCAGCGTCTCGGTCATCATCGTCTCGATGACCTCCCGGGTGCCGCCGTGCAGGCACATCTGCCGCATGGTGGCGCGGGCCAGGGCGCTGATGGGGTTGAAGGAGATGTTGCCCAGCAGCTTCAGCCAGATGTCGCCGCGCAGGTCGGGCTCGACCGGGCACTTCAGGCCGCCCGAGCGCATCGCCTCGCTGAACGCCAGACAGCGTGCCGACACCTCCCGGCCGGGCTCGCCGATCGAGAACCGGGTGCCTTCCACGTGCCGTACGACGCCCGGCTGTTCCAGTTCGGTGGCCGCGTACACCACGCAGCCGACGGCCCGTTCGGGCGCGAGCACCGCACTGACCGCGCCGGCCGGGTCGACGCTCTCCAGGCGGCGCCCGTCGTAGGGGCCGCCGTGCCGGTGGAAGTACCACCAGGGGATGCCGTTCTGGGCGGCCACCACCGCCGTCGAGTCGTGCAGCAGCGGTTCGATCAGCGGCCCGCACGCCGCGTACGAGTGGGCCTTCAGGCCCAGGAACACGTAGTCGACCGGGCCGACTTCGGCCGGGTCGCCGGTGGCGTGCGGGTGCGCGGTGAAGTCGCCGCGCGGGCTGCGCACCCGTACTCCGTACTGCCGCATGGCCGCCAGATGCGGTCCACGGGCGATGAGGTGCACGTCGGCGCCCGCACGGTGGAGCGCGGCGCCGACGTAGGCGCCGATCGCCCCGGCGCCGAGGACTGCGACTTTCATGGCGGGCAAGCTCCGTCCGGTCGAGGGATACCGAGGAACTGGGGGAGAGGATCGAGGAAGTGCCGATGATGTCGACGAAATATTGTCTACAGTATGGAGGTTGGGGCGGCAAGGCTTTGTGCAGCAGTGGTGGCGGCAGTAGTGGTGGTCTGTAGTTGTGTGCTCAACAGTCTTCTCAAGCGCTTTCCCGATGCCTACGGTTGGGGACCCATGAGTCCCCCCGTCGCACCGCCGGGCTGGAGCCGCTGGCTCGTTCCCCCGGCCGCTCTCTCGGTCCACCTCTCCATCGGGCAGGCCTACGCCTGGTCCGTGTTCAAACCGCCCCTGGAATCCACGCTCGGCCTCAGCGGGACGCAGAGTGCGCTGCCCTTCCAGCTCGGCATCGTCATGCTCGGTCTCTCGGCCGCGTTCGGCGGCACGCTCGTGGAACGGCACGGCCCGCGCTGGGCGATGACCGTCGCCCTCGTCTGCTTCTCCTCCGGCTTTCTGCTCTCCGCGCTCGGCGCGGCCGTGGAGCAGTACTGGCTGATCGTCCTGGGCTACGGCTTCGTCGGCGGGATCGGCCTCGGCATCGGCTACATCTCGCCGGTCTCGACGCTGATCAAGTGGTTCCCGGACCGGCCCGGCATGGCGACCGGCATCGCCATCATGGGCTTCGGCGGCGGTGCGCTCATCGCCTCCCCCTGGTCGGCGCAGATGCTCAAGTCCTTCGGCACCGACAACTCCGGGATCGCCCTCGCCTTCCTCGTCCACGGACTGACGTACGCCGTCTTCATGCTGCTCGGCGTGCTGCTGGTGCGGGTGCCGCGGCCCCGGGAACGGGCGGACGGGCGGCCCGCGCCGCTCGAAGGCGTCCAGGTCTCGGCGCGCTCGGCCCTGCGCACCCCGCAGTTCTGGCTGCTGTGGATCGTGCTCTGCATGAACGTCACGGCCGGCATCGGCATCCTGGAGAAGGCCGCGCCGATGATCCGGGACTTCTTCGCCGACACCTCCACACCGGTGTCGGCCACCGCCGCGGCCGGCTTCGTGGCGCTGCTGTCGGCGGCCAACATGGCGGGGCGCCTCGGCTGGTCCTCCGCCTCCGACCTGATCGGACGCAAGAACATCTACCGGGTGTACCTCGGCGTCGGCGCCCTCATGTACGCCCTGATCGCGCTGTTCGGCGACTCCTCCAAGCCGCTGTTCGTCCTGTGCGCCCTGGTCGTCCTGTCCTTCTACGGCGGCGGCTTCTCCACCGCCCCCGCCTATCTCAAGGACCTCTTCGGCACCTACCAGGTCGGCGCGATCCACGGCCGGCTGCTCACCGCCTGGTCGCTGGCCGGCGTCCTCGGGCCGCTCATCGTGAACTGGATCGCCGACCACCAGGAGGAGGCCGGCCGGCACGGCTCGGCGCTGTACGGGACGTCCTTCCTCATCATGATCGGGCTGCTGGTCGTCGGCTTCGTCGCCAACGAACTGATCCGGCCCGTGCACGCCCGGCACCACGAACCCGCCGCCACCGTCCCCGAGCGGTCCGCGCGGCCCGCGCAGAAGGAGGGCAACGATGTCAGCCGACAGCAGCCAGAGTCCGCCTGACCCGGCCGGCCCGCCCGGCCGGCGGCCGCTGATCGCCTTCACCTGGCTCTGGGTGGGCGCGCCGCTCGCCTACGGGCTGTACGAACTCGTGCGGAAGGCGACCCAGCTCTTCACCGGGTGAGGCCGCGGGGCAGGGGACGGTGACGCCCGGGCGGGGGAGGATGCTGACCGAAGCCGACAAGCCGGGCACCCGTTTCCTGTCGTATCACCTGCCGTCGTACCCGTCGGTCACTCATCACACTGGTGGATCCCGTACCCACGAGGCAGCGAGGACTCCACCCATGCATCACGGCTCCCGCATCACCGCCGTCGGCCACTACCAGCCCGCCCGGGTTCTCACCAACGAGGACCTGGCGGGCATGGTCGACACCAGCGACGAGTGGATCAGGAGCCGGGTGGGCATTCGTGCGCGCCGGATCGCCGGACCCGACGAACCGGTCGACGAGCTGGCCGCCCACGCCGCCGCGAAGGCGCTCGCGTCGGCCGGGCTGACCCCCGCCGACGTGGACCTGATCGTGGTCGCCACCTCCACCGCGATCGACCGCTCCCCGAACACCGCCGCCCGCGTCGCGGCCCGCCTCGGCGTCCCCGGCCCCGCCGCCCTGGACGTCAACGTCGTGTGCGCGGGCTTCACCCACGCGCTGGCCACCGCCGACCACGCCGTGCGCGCCGGGTCCGCGAGCCGGGCGCTGGTCGTCGGCGCCGACAAGATGTCCGAGGTCGTCGACTGGACCGACCGCACCACCTGTGTCCTGGTCGGCGACGGGGCGGGGGCCGCCGTCGTCGAGGCCTGTGCGCCGGGCGAGGAGGCGGGGATCGGGCCCGTGCTGTGGGGTTCGGTGCCCGAGATGGGCAACGCGGTCCGCATCGAGGGGACGCCGCCGCGGTTCGCGCAGGAGGGGCAGAGCGTCTACCGCTGGGCGACCACGCGGCTGCCCGCCATCGCGCGCCGGGCCTGCGAGCGGTCCGGGCTCGCGCCGGCCGACCTCGCCGCGGTCGTCCTGCACCAGGCCAACCTGCGCATCATCGAACCGCTCGCCGCGAGGATCGGCGCCGTCAACGCCGTGGTCGCCCGCGACGTCGTCGAGTCCGGCAACACCTCGGCGGCGAGCATCCCGCTCGCCCTGTCCAAGCTGGCGGAGCGGGGCGAGATCACCAGCGGCGACCCGGTGCTGCTCTTCGGCTTCGGCGGCAACCTCTCCTACGCGGGTCAGGTCGTCCGCTGCCCCTGAACGCCGCGCCGCCCTCCGGTGTGACGTGGCCTACACGCCCGGCAGCGGGTCGCCGGTGCGCCGTAGACTGTAGACGAAAGACAATCGATACTGCGCGTACCGGTGTTGCGCGCACCCGTGTGGTGCCCACCAGCGTTGCGCCCACCGGTTGTGTACCGGCCGTCGAGGGGGGACCGATGTTGTCCGCAGGACTGCCGCAGGGCGCGGTGCCCAAGCTGGAACGGCCCGGCCCGTTGCGGGACCGGGTCTACGAGGCTCTGCTCGAACTCATCACCACGCGGGCCCTCCAGCCGGACCAGCACCTCGTCGAGAGCGAACTCGCCGGTCACCTCGGGGTGTCGAGGCAGCCGGTGCGCGAGGCGCTGCAACGGCTCAACACCGAGGGCTGGGTCGACCTGCGGCCCGCCCAGGGCGCCTTCGTGCACGAGCCGACCGAGGAGGAGGCCGACCAGCTCCTGACGGTGCGCACGCTCCTGGAGGCCGAGGCCGCTCGGCTCGCCGCGGCCAACGCCTCCAGCGCGGGCGTCGCCGCGCTGGAGGAACTGTGCGCGCAGGGGGAGCGGGCCGTGGCCGCCGAGGACGTGGACGCCGCCGTCGCCTTCAACGCCCGCTTCCACCGCAAGGTCATGGAGCTGGCGGGCAACGCCGTCCTCGCCGAACTCGCCGCGCAGGTCGACCGCCGGGTCCGCTGGTACTACACGCCCATCGCCCGGCAGCGCGGCCGGCAGTCCTGGATCGAGCACCGCAGGCTGATCGCCGCGATCACGGAGCGGGACGAGCAGTCGGCGACCCGGCTGATGCGCGAACACACCGAACACACCCGGCGCTCGTACCACGCGCGCGAGAAAGCGTGAGGTCACAGCCCCTCCCGAGTACGTCCCCAGGCCGCCCGGCGGATCGACCGGGCGGCCTCGTCGTGTCCGGGGCGGTCCTGGACCGGACCCTTCTTTGTCCACTCAGTGGAGAAAGTTCGCAGCAATTCGTGCGTGACTTCTTCCCACACCCGGCGCCCACTGCTACGTTCCCTCCGAAAGCAAGCCACTGGACGAGGCCGGAAGTCCGGCCCATTCACAGCCGATTGAGGCGGGGAGGGGCTCGTGAGACGCATGACCGCACGACCCGCGAACGCCCACCAAGCGCGACTGCTCCAGCTCCTGCGCGACGGCGGGCCCAACTCCCGTGCCCAGCTCGGTGACCAGGTCGACCTCTCCCGGTCGAAACTGGCCGTCGAGGTGGACCGGCTGCTGGAGACCGGTCTCGTCGTGGCCGACGGACTCGCCGCCTCCCGCGGCGGGCGCCGCAGCCACAACGTCCGCCTCAACCCGGAACTGCGTTTCCTCGGCGTCGACATCGGCGCGACCTCGGTCGACGTCGCCGTCACCAACGCCGAGCTGGAGATCCTCGGGCACATCAACCAGCCGCTGGACGTCCGCGAGGGGCCGGTCGCGGTCTTCGAGCAGGTGCTGTCGATGGCCGCCAAGCTGCGGGCCTCCGGGCTCGCGGAGGGCTTCGACGGCGCCGGCATCGGAGTCCCGGGACCGGTCCGCTTCCCCGAGGGCGTGCCGGTGGCCCCGCCGATCATGCCGGGCTGGGACGGCTTCCCCGTGCGGGAGGCACTCAGCCAGGAGCTCGGCTGCCCCGTCATGGTCGACAACGACGTGAACCTGATGGCGCTGGGGGAGCAGCACGCGGGTGTGGCCCGCACCCAGCACGACTTCCTCGTCGTCAAGATCGGTACCGGCATCGGCTGCGGCATCGTGGTCGGCGGGGAGGTCTACCGGGGGACCACCGGCAGCGCGGGCGACATCGGGCACATCCAGGCCGTGCCCGACGGACGCCAGTGCGCCTGCGGCAACCGGGGCTGCCTGGAGGCCCACTTCTCCGGCGCGGCGCTGGCCCGCGACGCCACGGAGGCCGCCCAGCAGGGCCGGTCCGCCGAGCTCGCGAACCGGCTGGCGGCGAGCGGGGGCCTCAGTGCCGCCGACGTCGCCGCCGCGGCCGCCGCGGGCGACACCACGGCGCTCGACCTGATCCGGGAGGGCGGCCGCAGCACCGGCCAGGTCATCGCCGGCCTGGTCAGCTTCTTCAACCCGGGCCTGGTGGTGATCGGCGGCGGGGTGACCGGCCTCGGCCACAACCTGCTCGCCGCGATCCGTACCCAGGTCTACCGCCAGTCGCTGCCCCTGGCGACCGGCAACCTGCCCATCGTCCTGGGGGAGCTGGGACCCACCGCCGGAGTCATCGGCGCGGCCCGGCTGATCAGCGACCACCTGTTCTCACCCGCGTAGCACTCGTTCGCCCGTTCGCGCTGCACCCGTTCGGTTCCGCAGATACACCAGCACGGCGCTCCACCCCGTCATGCCCTGTTCCGCATCACCGTCACCCGCTCCGCCAACGCCCTGCTCTGCTCTGCCCTGACACCGGCCCGCACGCCCGCCGAGGGGACCTCACATGGCACCAGAACCACCGCTGCTCAGCATGTCCGGCATCACCAAGTCGTTCCCCGGAGTCCGGGCCCTCGACGGCGTCGACCTCGACGTCCAGGCCGGTGAGGTGCACTGCCTCCTCGGCCAGAACGGCGCCGGGAAGTCCACCCTCATCAAGGTGCTGGCCGGCGCCCACCAGCCCGACACCGGCACCATCCGCTGGCGCGGCGAGGACGTCACCCTGCGCTCGCCCATCGCCGCCATGCGCCTGGGCATCGCCACCATCTACCAGGAACTCGACCTGGTCGAGCACCTGTCGGTCGCCGAGAACGTCCACCTCGGCCACGAACCGACCGCCGCCGGCTTCGTCGTACGGGGACGGGCGGCCAAGGCGTCGACGGCCGCGCTGCTCGAGCGGCTCGGGCATCCCGAGGTCGACCCCGGACGGCTGGTCGGGGACCTGTCGGCGGCACAGCAGCAGATCGTGTCCATGGCGCGGGCGCTGTCGCACGACGTACGGCTGATCGTGATGGACGAGCCGTCCGCCGCGCTCGACCCGGACGAGGTCGACAACCTCTTCCGCATCGTCGCCGACCTCACCGCCGACGGTGTCGCCGTCGTCTACATCTCGCACCGCCTGGAGGAGATCCGCCGCATCGGCGACCGGGTCACCGTCCTCAAGGACGGCCGGGCCGTCGCGGGCGGGCTCCCCGCCGAGTCGACGCCGACCCGCGAGGTGGTGGCGCTGATGACGGGCCGCAACGTCGAGTACGTCTTCCCCGAGCGGCCGGCCGGGCCGCCCGCGGCCGAACCCGTGCTGAAGGTCGAAGGGCTCTCCCGCCAGGGCGAGTTCGCGCCGCTCGACCTCCAGGTGCGGCCCGGCGAGATCGTCGGCCTCGCGGGACTCGTCGGCTCCGGCCGCTCGGAGATACTGGAGACGGTCTACGGCGCCCGCAAGGCGCACACCGGCCGCGTCCTCGTGGGCGGACAGCCGCTCAGGTCCGGCAGCGTGCGCGCGGCCGTCCGCGCCGGACTCGGACTCGCCCCCGAGGAGCGCAAGGCCCAGGCCCTGCTGATGCTGGAGTCCGTCACCCGCAACGTGTCCGTCTCCGCCATGTCCCGCTTCTCGCGCGGCGGCTGGATCGACCGCGGCGCCGAACTCGGCGCGGCGCGTGAGGCCACCCGTGAGCTGTCGCTGCGGCCCGACAACCCCGCCGTGCCCGTGCGCACCCTCTCCGGCGGCAACCAGCAGAAGGCGGTGCTCGCCCGCTGGCTGCTGCGCGGCTGCAAGGTCCTGCTGCTCGACGAACCCACCCGCGGCGTCGACGTGGGCGCCCGCGCCGAGCTGTACGCCGTCATCCGGCGCCTCGCCGACGAGGGCCTGGCCGTACTGCTGGTCTCCAGTGAGGTGCCCGAGGTGCTGGGCCTCGCCGACCGCGTACTGGTGCTGCGGGAGGGCCGGGTCGTGCACGAGGCCCCCGCCCGCGACCTCGACGAACACCGCGTACTCGACCTCGTGATGGAAGGAAGCCCGGCGTCATGACGCAGCACGTGTCCCCGCCACGGGGCGGCACCGACAAAGCGGCAGCGGTGGAAGGGCCGCCCGCCTGGCGGGTCCGGCTGGGCCGCGCCGACGTCCGCACCCTCACCCTGCTCGGCGTGCTCGCCGCACTGGTCCTCATCGGCGGCATCACCCAGCCCGACGCGTTCCTCGACACCCGCAACCTCCAACTGGTGCTCACCCAGGCGTCCGTGATCGGCGTCGTCACCGTCGGCGTGACCTTCGTCATCATCTCCGGCGGCATCGACCTGTCCGTCGGCGCCATCGTCGCCCTCGCCTCCGTGTGGGCGACCACGGTCGCCACCCAGGAGTACGGGTTCGCCGGCATCCTCTTCACCGCGATCGTGGTGGGAGTCGGCTGCGGACTGGTCAACGGGGTGCTGATCGCCTTCGGGCAGATGGTCCCGTTCATCGCCACCCTCGCCATGCTGGCCTCGGCGCGCGGTCTCGCCCTCCAGATCACCGACGGCCGCACCCAGGTCGTCACGGTCCCGAGCGTCCTCGACCTCGCCGAGCGCGACTCGTACGTGCTCGGCATACCGCCGCTGGTCCTGGTCTTCGCGGCCGTCACCGTCATCGGCTGGCTGGTGCTCAACCGGACCACCTTCGGCCGCCGCACCGTCGCCGTCGGCGGCAACGCCGAGGCCGCCCGGCTGGCCGGCATCGACGTCCGCCGCCAGCGCCTCTACCTCTACCTGCTGTCCGGGCTGTGCTGCGGCATCGCCGCCTTCCTGCTGGTGGCGCTCGCCGGCTCCGGCCAGAACACCAACGGCAACCTCTACGAACTCGACGCCATCGCCGCCGCGATCATCGGCGGAACGCTGCTGACCGGTGGGCGGGGACACATCCTCGGCTCCGTGCTCGGCGTCCTGATCTTCACCACGATCACCAACATCTTCGCCCTGAACAACCTGCAGAGCGACGTCCAGCAGATCGCCAAGGGCGCGATCATCGTCGCCGCCGTGCTGGTCCAGCGCCGTACCGCAAGCACGCATTGAGGAAAGGGTTCACCGTCATGACGAAGCTCACGAGTCGCAGAGGGCTGCTCTTCGGAGCCGCCGCCGTGTCCGCCGGTGCCGTCCTCACGGGGTGCACCAGCAACGACCCCGACGGCGGCGACAGCAAGCCCGCCGCGGACACGCAGCCGGCCGCCGACGACAAGCCCGGCAAGCCGGTCACCATCGGCTACGCCGGCCCGCAGGCCGACCACGGCTGGCTCAACGCCGTCAACGAACAGGCCAAGAAGCGCGCCGAGAAGTACTCCGAGATCACCATGGAGGTCACCGAGGGCTCCAACGACACCGCCCAGCAGATCGGCCAGATCGAGACCCTCATCAACAAGAAGGTCGACGTCCTGGTCATCCTGCCGGCCGACGGCAAGGCCCTCACCCAGGTCGGTCTGAAGGCGATGCGGGCGGGCATCCCCGTCATCAACCTCGACCGGATCTTCAACAGCCCCCAGGCGTACCGCTGCTGGGTCGGCGGCGACAACTACGGCATGGGACTCAACGCCGCCCACTACATCGGCGAGAAGCTCAAGGACAAGCCGAACGCCAAGGTCATCGAGCTGGCCGGCATCGACAACCTGGAACTGACCCAGCAGCGCACCCAGGGCTTCGACGACGGCCTGAAGAACTACCCCAACATCAAGAAGGTGGCCCGCCAGGCCGCCGAGTTCACCGTCGAGTCCGGCCAGGCCAAGATGTCCCAACTGCTCCAGGCCCAGTCGGACTTCGACGCGATGTGGAACCACGACGACGACCAGGGCGTCGGCGCCCTGCGCGCCATCGAGCAGGCCGGACGCGACGACTTCCTGATGGTCGGCGGCGCGGGCGCGCTCTCCGCGTTCGAGGCGATCAAGGCCGACCGCGGCGTCCTGAAGGCGACGGTGCTCTACCCGCCGACCATGGCCGCCTCGGCGATCGACCTGGCCCGCGCCCTCGGTCAGGGCAAGGGCATCGGCGGCCTCGCCGAGTTCGAGATCCCCTCGACCGTCACCTGCTACTCGGCGGTCGTCGACAAGGACAACGTCGACCAGTACATGTCCACGGGCTTCAAGTGAGGGGCGCCGCCCCGGCGACGGCCCGACCAGCCGCCGCCGGGGCGGGGCCCACCCCCCACCGTGCCACCACGACGAGGAGGACATCCGCATGGGACAGCCGCAGCAGCCCGAGGGGGCCGGCGCCGAGGAGGCAGCCGCCGGGACCGACAGCGGGACCGACAACGGGACCGCCGGGGCCGGGGCCGCGACGGGGGCGTCCGCGACCAGACCACCCCTGCGCGTCGGGATGGTCGGATACGCCTTCATGGGTGCCGCCCACTCCCAGGGCTGGCGCACCGCGGGCCGCGTCTTCGACCTGCCGCTGAACCCCGTACTGGCCGCGATCTGCGGGCGGGACGCCGACGCCGTCCGCCTCGCGGCCGACCGGCACGGCTGGCAGAGCACCGAGACCGACTGGCGGACCCTGGTCGAACGCGACGACATCGACCTCGTCGACATCTGCACCCCCGGCGACAGCCACGCCGAGATCGCGCTGGCCGCGCTCGCCGCCGGCAAGCACGTCCTGTGCGAGAAGCCGCTGGCCAACACCGTAGAGGAGGCGCAGGCGATGACCCGCGCCGCCGAGCAGGCCGGGGCACGCGGACAGCTCGCGATGGTCGGGTTCAACTACCGACGGGTCCCGGCCACCGCGCTGGCCCGGCGGATGGTCGCCGAGGGCCGGGTCGGCCGGCTGCGGCACCTGCGGGTGACCTACCTCCAGGACTGGCTGGTGGACCCCAAGGCCCCGCTCACCTGGCGGCTGCGCAAGGACCTGGCCGGGTCGGGCGCGCTCGGCGACCTCGGCGCCCACATCGTCGACCTCGCCCAGTACCTGTCGGGGGAGGCGATCGCGGGCGTCTCCGCGCTCACCGAGACCTTCGTACGGGAACGCCCGCTGCCCGACGGCGCCCCCCGGGGCCTGTCCGCCGGCTCGAAGGACGGCGTGACCGGGGAGGTGACGGTGGACGACGCCGCGGTGTTCACCGGGCGCCTCACCTCCGGTGCGCTGGTCTCCTTCGAGGCCACCCGGTACGCCACCGGCCGCAAGAACGCCCTGCGCATCGAACTCAACGGGGAGCGCGGCTCGCTCGCCTTCGACCTGGAACGGCTCAACGAGCTGGAGTACCACGACGGAACCGAGCCGGGGGAGCACGCGGGCTTCCGCCGCATCCTCGTCACCGAACCCGAGCACCCCTACCTGGACGCCTGGTGGCCGCCGGGCCACGGACTCGGCTACGAGCACACCTTCGTGCACCAGGCGCGCGACCTCGTCCACGCGGTCGCCGAGGGCCACGGGCCCGAACCCTCCTTCGCCGACGGGCTGCAGGTGCAGCGCGTGCTCGCGGCCGTGGAGGAGAGCGCCGAGAAGAACAGCGTCTACACCCCGATCGCCCCCATCGCACTCTGAGGAGGCCGGCAGCGACATGCCACGCAACTTCACGCTCTTCACCGGACAGTGGGCGGACCTGCCGCTGGAGGAGGTCTGCCGCCTCGCCCGCGACTTCGGCTACGACGGGCTGGAACTCGCCTGCTGGGGCGACCACTTCGAGGTCGACAAGGCCCTCGCCGATCCCTCCTACGTGGAATCCCGCCACCAGCTCCTCGACAAGTACGGCCTGAAGTGCTGGGCGATCTCCAACCACCTGGTCGGACAGGCCGTGTGCGACGCCATCATCGACGAGCGCCACGAGGCCATCCTGCCGGCCCGCATCTGGGGCGACGGCGACGCGGAAGGGGTACGACAGCGCGCCGCGGCCGAGATCAAGGACACCGCACGGGCCGCCGCCCGGCTCGGCGTCGACACGGTCATCGGCTTCACCGGCTCGGCGATCTGGCACCTGGTCGCCATGTTCCCGCCCGTCCCCGAGTCCATGATCGAGCGCGGCTACCAGGACTTCGCGGACCGCTGGAACCCGATCCTGGACGTCTTCGACGCCGAAGGCGTGCGGTTCGCACACGAGGTGCACCCCAGCGAGATCGCCTACGACTACTGGACCACCCAGCGCGCCCTGGAGGCGGTCGGACACCGGGAGGCCTTCGGCCTCAACTTCGACCCCTCGCACTTCGTGTGGCAGGACCTCGACCCCGTCGGCTTCCTGTGGGACTTCCGCGACCGCATCTACCACGTCGACTGCAAGGAGGCCCGCAAGCGCCTCGACGGACGCAACGGGCGGCTCGGCTCCCACCTGCCGTGGGGCGACCCGCGGCGCGGCTGGGACTTCGTGTCCGCCGGGCACGGAGACGTCCCGTGGGAGGACGTGTTCCGCATGCTGCGCTCCATCGGCTACCAGGGGCCCGTCTCCGTGGAGTGGGAGGACGCCGGCATGGACCGGCTGCAGGGCGCCCCGGAGGCGCTCACCCGGCTGAAATCATTCGACTTCGAGCCGCCCAGCGCGTCCTTCGACGCGGCCTTCAACAGCTGACCGCACCCCGACCGCAGGTCAGGACCGGGGACCGGCACATCCGCCGGTGCCCGGTCAGGGCTGCCCGAATCCTGCTTTGTCCTGAACTGGGAAAAAGTTGAACCAGCCACGGTCCAAGGGGTGTTCGCCCCGGAAGAACGCGGTTACGGTCCCTGAAGGTCCCTGAAGTGTTCAGGACACTCACCTCTCCGGGGTGACGGCGCACCCCGGCGCCCGCATCGCACGTCCTCGCACCCATCCCAGTACGGCCCACCCGTTCCCGGAGGGACTTCGTGCACAGAACCAGACTCAAAGGCACCAGGACCACAAGGCGCCCCGGACTCCGCACCGGCCTCGCCCTGTTCACCGGCCTGCTGCTGGCCGTCGGCACTCCCGCGACGGTCGCCGGCGCCCACCCCGGCCACCCCGAGCACGACGACACGGCAGCCGTCGCCGAGGGGCAGTTCCAGCAGGTGCCGCTCGCCAAGGGCGAGCCCGAGATGGGCGAGCCGATGTCGCTCGCCGTACTCCCCGACCGCAGCGTCCTGCACACCGCCCGCGACGGCACACTGCGCCTGACCGACCAGGGCGGCGTCACCAAGGTCGCCGGCAAGATCCCCGTCTACAACCACGACGAGGAGGGCCTGCAGGGCGTCGGCATCGACCCGGACTTCGAGAACAACCGGGCGATCTACCTCTACTACGCCCCGCCGCTCGACACCCCCGCGGGCGACGCCCCGGAGAACGGCACCGCCGAGGACTTCAAGAAGTTCGACGGCGTCAACCGCCTCTCCCGCTTCGTCCTGAACGCCAACGGCACGCTGGACATGGCCAGCGAGAAGAAGGTCCTGGACGTCGCGGCCTCGCGCGGCACCTGCTGCCACGTCGGCGGCGACATCGCCTTCGACGCCGACGGCAACCTCTACCTGTCCACGGGCGACGACACCAACCCGTTCGCCTCGGACGGCTACACCCCGATCGACGAGCGCCCGGACCGCAACCCGGCCTTCGACGCCCGCCGCAGCGCCGGCAACACCAACGACCTGCGGGGCAAGATCCTGCGCATCAAGGTCGCCGAGGACGGCTCGTACACCATCCCGGAGGGCAACCTCTTCGAACCGGGCACCGAGAAGACCCGCCCCGAGATCTACGCGATGGGCTTCCGCAACCCGTTCCGGATCAGCGTCGACAAGAAGACCGGCACGGTCTACGTCGGCGACTACGGCCCCGACGCGGGCGCCGCCGACCCGAAGCGCGGCCCGGCCGGGCAGGTCGAGTTCGCCAAGGTCACCGAGGCGGGCAACTTCGGCTGGCCCTTCTGCACCGGCGACAACGACCCCTACGTCGACTACGACTTCGCCACCGGCACCTCCGGCGAGACCTTCGACTGCGCCGCCCCGAAGAACACCTCGCCGCACAACACCGGCCTCACCGACCTGCCGCCCGCGCAGGCCGCGTGGATCCCGTACGACGACGGCTCCGTGCCCGAGTTCGGCAGCGGCTCCGAGTCCCCGATGGGCGGTCCGGTCTACCGCTACGACCCCGAGCTCGACTCCAGCGTCAAGTTCCCCGAGGAGTACGACGGGGACTTCTTCGCCGGTGAGTTCGGCCGGCGGTGGATCAAGCGGATCGAGCAGAACGAGGACGGCTCGGTCGCGAAGATCAACGACTTCCCGTGGACCGGCACCCAGATCATGGACATGGAGTTCGGCCCCGACGGCGCGCTCTACGTCCTCGACTACGGCTTGTCCTGGTTCCAGGGCGACAAGGACTCCGCCCTGTACCGCATCGAGAACGCCGCGGACGGCTTCTCCCCGATCGCCGAGGTGAGCGCCGACAAGACCTCCGGCGCGGCCGGTCTGAAGGTGGCCTTCACCGCCACCGCCAAGGACGCCGACTCCCCGGACCTCACCTACGCCTGGGACTTCGGCGACGGCACCACGGGCGAGGGCCTCACGCCCACCCACAAGTACAAGAAGGTCGGCACCTACACCGCGACCTTCACCGCCAAGGACCCCGAGGGCAACACCGGCAACGCCAGCGTCCGGATCGTGGTCGGCAACACCGAGCCCACGGTGACCATCGAGACCCCGGGCAACGGCACCCTGCTGCCCATGGGGGAGCCCATCCCCTTCAAGGTGAAGGTCACCGACCCCGAGGAGAGCATCGACTGCTCCAAGGTCAAGGTCGCCTACAGCCTCGGTCACGACTCCCACGCCCACGAGCTGACCAGCGAGATGGGCTGCGAGGGCACCCTCAACCCGCCTCCCGGTGACGGCGGGCACGACCCCAACGCCAACATCTACGGCGTCGTCGGCGCCAGCTACACCGACGGCGGGGCCAACGGCCAGGAGGCCCTGACCGGCACCGCCCGCACCGTGATCCAGCCCCCGCACCGCCAGGCCGAGCACTTCGCCGCCCAGCAGGGCGTGTCGACGGTCGACAAGACCGGCGCCAACGGCGGCAAGACCGTCGGCGACATCAACGACGGCGACTGGATCTCCTTCAGCCCCTACAAGTTCGACGGGCAGCAGAAGCTGACCGTGCGGGCCTCCTCCGGCGGCGCCGGCGGCTTCATCGAGGTGCGCACCGGCTCGCCCACCGGCAAGCTGCACGGCTCCGCCTACATCCCGCCGACCGGCGGCTGGGAGACCTTCCAGGACGTCGACGTGCCGCTGCGGTCCCTGCCGAAGAAGACCACGGACATCTACCTGGTCTTCAAGGGCGGCGAGGGCGCGCTGTTCGACATCGACGACTTCGAGTTCTCCAAGGAGCCCTTCAAGGACGGCAAGAAGGTCCTGGTCTTCTCCAAGACCGCCGGCTTCCGCCACGACTCCATCCCCGAGGGCATCGCCGCCCTGAAGGAGCTGGGCACCCCGGCGGGCATCTCGGTCACCGCGACCGAGGAGGCCGGGCAGTTCACCACGGCCAACCTCGCCAAGTACGACGCGGTCGCCTTCCTGTCCACCACCGGTGACGTCCTCAACGCCGACCAGCAGAAGGCGTTCGAGAACTACGTCAAGAACGGCGGCGGATACATGGGCATCCACGCCGCCGCCGACACCGAGTACGACTGGGAGTTCTACGGCGGCCTCGTCGGCGCCTACTTCGACTCGCACCCGGCCATCCAGAAGGCCACCGTCCGCGTCGAGGACCACGACCACCCCGCCACCGCGCACCTGGACGACGCCTGGGAGCGCACCGACGAGTGGTACAACTACCGCACCAACCCGCGTGAGCAGGCCAAGGTCCTCGCCACCCTGGACGAGACCACCTACCAGGGCGGGAACATGAAGGGCGACCACCCGATCGCCTGGTGCCAGAACTACGGCGGCGGCCGCTCCTTCTACACCGGGATGGGCCACACCAAGGAGTCCTACGCGGACGAGGCCTTCCGCAAGCACCTGCTCGGCGGCATGCAGTACGCCACCGGCCAGGCCAAGGCCGACTGCAAGCCCGCCAAGGGCTACCGGGACATCTTCAACGGCCAGACCCTGGACGGCTGGAAGCAGGCCGGACCCGGCAAGTTCAACATCAAGGACGGCGTCCTGGAGTCCGAGGGCGGCATGGGCCTGCTCTGGTACCAGGCCAAGGAGCTGAAGTCGTACTCCCTCAAGCTCGACTGGAAGATGCGGGGCGACGACAACTCCGGAGTCTTCGTGGGCTTCCCGGCCTCCGAGGACCCCTGGTCCGCCGTGAACAAGGGCTACGAGGTCCAGATCGACGCCACGGACGCCGTGGACCGCACCACGGGTGCGATCTACACCTTCAAGGCGGCGAACATCAAGGCCCGTGACCAGGTGCTGCGGCCGCCCGGGCAGTGGAACTCCTACGAGATCAAGGTCCAGGGCGAACGCCTCCAGGTGTTCCTCAACGGAGTCAAGATCAACGACTTCACCAACAAGGACCCGGAGCGGAGCCTGACCGACGGCTACATCGGCCTGCAGAACCACGGCGCCGACGACCATGTCTCCTTCCGCAACATCCAGCTCAAGGAACTGCCCTCCTAGGGCGACCCGCCCCCGAGGGGTGACCTCTGCCAGGGGCGCCCGCCCCTCGGGGGCAACCCGGAACGGCGGCGGGCGGAGGACGCCGGACCTCCGCCCGCCGTCACCCCGACGCACCGCTGTCGGACCACGCCGACGCTCCGCTCCGTCGGACCGCCCCGACGCACCGTCCCGACGCACCACCCCCGGCCGTACCACCGCTCGTGTGTGCCCGACGCGCTCGACAAGGAGGCTGCCCATGTCCGCGTCCCCCTCTGCTTCCTCCCACGGCCCCCGCACCGGTGTCTGGCTGATCGGAGCCCGCGGCTCCGTCGCCACCACGGTGGTGGCGGGCTGCGCCGCCGTGACCGCGGGGCTGCACCCCCCGACCGGCATGGTCACCGAGACCCCCGACTTCGCCGGCACCGGTCTCCCCGCCCTCCCGTCCCTCGTCTTCGGCGGCCACGACACCGTGGACTGTCCCTTGCCCAAGCGGGCGGAGGCGCTGGCCGACGGGGGCGTGCTGCCGCACGGTCTGCCCTCGGCCGTCGGTGCCGAACTGGCCGCGGCCGACCGCGAGATCCGCCCCGGCGGCCCGCTGCCGGGCGACACCCGTGACGAGCGGGAACTGATCGCCGCGTTCGCCGCGGACATCACCGACTTCACCCGGCGCACGGGAGCGGAGCGGACGGTCGTCGTGAACGTCGCCTCCACCGAGCCCGCGCCCACAGGGGGAGCCCTGCCCGCCAGCTCCCTCTACGCCGCCGCCGCCCTGCGCGCCGGATGCCCGTACGTCAACTTCACCCCGTCCACCGGACTGCACCACCCCGCGCTGGCCGCGCCGGCCGAGGCGAGCGGCCTGCCCTACGCGGGCCGGGACGGCAAGACCGGGCAGACCCTGCTGCGCTCGGTGCTGGGCCCGATGTTCGCGCAGCGGGCGCTGGCGGTGCGCGCCTGGTCGGGCACGAACCTGCTCGGCGGCGGCGACGGCGCGGCGCTGGCCGACCCGGCGGCGGCCGCGGCGAAGAACGCCGGCAAGGAACGCGTCCTCGCCGACACCCTCGGGTCCCCCGTCGAGGGCGAGGTCCACATCGACGACGTTCCCGCGCTCGGCGACTGGAAGACCGCCTGGGACCACATCGCCTTCGACGGCTTCCTCGGCGCGCGGATGTTCCTCCAGACCACCTGGCAGGGCTGCGACTCGTCCCTCGCCGCCCCGCTCGTCCTCGACCTGGCCCGCCTGGCCGCCCGGGCCCACGAGCGGGGCCTGTCCGGCCCCTTGGGCGAACTGGGCTTCTTCTTCAAGGACCCGGTGGGGGAGGGGCCCTCCTCGCTGGCCGAGCAGTACGCCGAGCTGAAACGGTTCGCCGCACGCCTGCGGGGCGCCGGGGACACCGGTGCTGTGGAGGAGGGGGACCGAGCCGCCGGGGGCGGCGAGTCTGCCGGGGGTGGCGAGGCTGTTGGGTCCGCCGGGTCCGCCGGGTCCGTCGGTTCCGACGGGTCTGCCGGGTCCGCTGGTTCTGTCGGGTCCGCTGGTTCTGTCGAGGTTTCTGGGACCGCGGCGTTCGTTGGGTCTGCGGGGCCTGCCGAGTCCGCCGGGGCCTCCGTGGTCGGCGGTCCCGACGGCGGCGCTCCCGAAGGCGAGGCCGGGCGATGAGCCGCGCAGTCGACGCGGCCCGGTTCACGGCCGGGCCGTCACGAGAGCCCGGAGTGCCGGCGGAGCCGTCGGGGGTGCCCGCCGTTGCGCCGGGTGCACCGAATGCGCCAGGGGCGCCAGGGGCGCCAGGAACAGCCTCCGGGGCCCCTGGGCAGCCGGCTCCGGGTGCCGAAGGTTCCACCAGGGGCGCCCGCCTCGCCGCCTGGGCCGAACTCCTCCGCCTGCCCGCCCTGTTCACCGTCCCCGGCGACGCCCTGGCCGGTACGGCCGCGGCAGGAAGTCGGCCGGGACCCCGTACCCTGCTCGCCATCGGCTCCTCCCTGTGCCTGTACGAGGCCGGCATGGCCCTCAACGACTGGGCCGACCGTGCGGAGGACGCCGTGGAGCGCCCGCACCGCCCCCTCCCGTCCGGCCGCATCCGCCCCGCCGCCGCCCTCGTGGCCGCCGGTGCCCTCACCGGTGCCGGGCTGGCGCTCGCGGCCGGCGCGGGGCGGCCCGCCCTCGGGGTCGCCGTGCCCCTGGCAGCCACCGTCTGGGCCTACGACCTGGCCCTGAAGCACACGCCGGCCGGACCGGCGGCCATGGCGACGGCGCGCGGACTCGACCTCCTCCTGGGCGCGGCCGCCACCGGCGGGGGCAGGCGGGCCGCGCTGCCCTCGGCCGCGCTGCTCGGCGGCCACACCCTCGCGGTCACGGCCGTCTCCCGGCGGGAGACCACCGGCGGCTCGGTCCTGGCCCCACTGGCCGCGCTCGCGACGGCGGGGGCGCTGACCGGTCTGGTCACTTCCCGCCGCACCCGACTCCCGGCAGGCCGGCGGGCAGCAGCCGCCCCCGGCCTGCCGGGCTCCACCCCGGCGTCCCCGGTCACCCGCGCCCTCACGTCCGCCCTGGGCGCCGCCTACGCCGCGACGGCCGCACGCCCCTACTTCCACGCCGTGCTCAACCCCTCACCCCCGCTGACCCAACGTGCCGTCGGCGGTGGCATCCGGGCCACGGTCCCCCTCCAGGCCGCGCTCGCCGCCCGCTCGGGCGCGGGAGCCACGTCCCTCACGATCGCGGCCCTCGCCCCGGCCGGCCGGTGGTTCGCGAAGAGGGCCGCGATGAGGAAGGTGAGCATCACATGAGCCGCGAGCCGAACCAGGGACCGAACCAGGAATCGAACCAGGGACCGGTCCGGGGGCCGGACCGGGGCCAGAGCCAGGAGCCGCAGTTCGGACCGGCCTGGGGGCCCGAGCGCGGTCGGGCCGGGCAGCCGAACCACGGACCGGCCCAGGCGTCGTACCCCGGACCGGCCCAGGGGTCGTACCACGGACCGGAACAGGGGCAGGTCCCCGGCCCGGGCCGGCCCGCGCACGGCAGCGCAGCGACCCCGCTCCGCTTCGGGTACGGCACCAACGGACTCGCCGACCTCCGTCTCGACGACGCCCTCGCCCTCCTCGCCGACCTGGGCTACGACGGCGTGGGCCTGACGCTCGACCACATGCACCTCGACCCGCTCGCCGACGACCTCGCCGCCCGCACCCGCCGGGTCGCCGCGCGGTTGGACGCCCTCGGTCTGGGCGTCACCGTGGAGACGGGCGCCCGCTACGTGCTCGACCCGCGTCGCAAGCACGGCCCCTCCCTTCTCGACCCGGACCCGGAGGACCGCGCCCGCCGCACCGGCCTCCTCGTCCGCGCCGTCGGTGTCGCCGCCGACCTCGGTGCCCACGCCGTGCACTGCTTCAGCGGCGTCACACCGGCGGGCACGGACGAGGACACCGCGTGGAAGCGGCTGGCCGAGTCCCTCACCCCGGTCCTGGACGCCGCCGCCACCGCGGGCGTCCCTCTCGCCGTGGAGCCCGAACCGGGGCACCTCCTGTCCACCCTCGCCGACTTCCACACCCTGCGCCGCACCCTCGGCGACCCCGAACCCCTCGGTCTCACCCTGGACATCGGTCACTGCCAGTGCCTCGAACCGCTCCCTCCCGCCGACTGCGTGCGCGCCGCCGCCCCCTGGCTGCGCCACGTGCAGATCGAGGACATGCGCCGCGGCGTCCACGAACACCTCCCCTTCGGTGACGGCGAGATCGACTTCCCGCCCGTCCTCGAGGCCCTCGCCGCCACCGGCTACCGGGGCCTGACCGTCGTCGAACTGCCCCGCCACTCCCACGCGGGCCCCCACCACGCCGAACGCTCCCTCCCGTTCCTGCGGCGCGCCGCACCGGCGCCGCCCCCCAGCACCAGCCGCTCGGGCGAGCCCTCCGCCACCCACTGAAGGGAGCCACCCCATGACGCAGCCGCACGCCGCCCACGTCACCCCCGACACCCAGGACGCGGACGGCACCCCCGTCGGACCCGCCGGGCAGGAGCAGGGCACCACCCCCGCCCACGTCCCGCCCGCCGAGCTGCACGCGATCCTGACCACCCGGCTCGACGGCACCGCCCGTGCCTGGCTGGACCAGGCCCTGGACGAAGCCGCCGCCCACCCCGGAACCCACGGCCCCATCTCGGTGTGGGAGCTGCGCCTCGCCGAGGCCGGCCGCCGCTGCGGGCCCGCCCACGCCGACGCCGCCCGCGTCCTCGTCCTGTACGCCGCCCGCGCCGACACGGACGCCCTGACCCGGGTCTACACCCAGGGCACCGCCGACGAACGCCGCGCCGTCCTGCACGCCCTGCCGCACCTCGTGCAGGGACCGGACGCGCTGCCGCTCGTCGAGGACGCCCTGCGCACCAACGACACCCGCCTCGTCGCCGCCGCACTCGGCCCCTACGCCGCCCGGCACCTCGACCCGCACCAGTGGCGGCACGCCGTACTGAAGTGCCTGTTCACCGGTGTCCCCGTCGACAGCGTGGCGGACCTCGCCCGCCGGGCCCGGGGCGACGGCGAACTCGCCCGGATGCTCGCCGACTACGCCGCCGAACGCACCGCCGCGGACCGCACCGTCCCCGAAGACCTGCACCGCGTCCTGGCCCTGACCGAGCCCGGGCGCCCCGCGCCCGGCACGGCCGACCCCCACGGCAAGGAGTCCTGATGCGCATCTTCGACCCCCACATCCACATGACCTCCCGGACCACGGACGACTACGAGGCCATGTACGCCGCCGGCGTGCGCGCCGTCGTCGAACCCTCCTTCTGGCTGGGCCAGCCCCGCACCTCTCCGGCCTCCTTCCGCGACTACTTCGACGCCCTGCTGGGCTGGGAACCCTTCCGCGCCGCCCAGTACGGCATCGCCCACCACTGCACGATCGCCCTCAACCCCAAGGAGGCGAACGACCCGCGCTGTCTGCCCGTCCTCGACGAGCTGCCCCGCTATCTCGTCAAGGACAGGGTGGTGGCGGTCGGTGAGATCGGCTACGACTCGATGACGCCCGCCGAGGACGAAGCGCTGGCCACCCAGCTCCAGCTCGCCGCCGACCACGGGCTGCCCGCCCTCGTGCACACCCCGCACCGCGACAAGCTGGCCGGCCTGCGCCGCACCCTCGACGTGGTCCGCGAATCCGCCCTGCCCACCGACCGGGTACTGGTCGACCACCTCAACGAGACCACCGTCAAGGAGGCCAAGGACAGCGGCGCCTGGCTCGGTTTCTCCGTCTATCCGGACACCAAGATGGACGAGGTCCGCATGGTCGCCCTGCTGCGTGAGTACGGCCCTGACCGGGTCCTGGTCAACTCGGCGGCGGACTGGGGCAGGAGCGACCCGCTCAAGACCCGCAAGGTCGGCGACCTGATGCTCGCCGAGGGCTTCACCGAGGACGACGTGGACCGGGTGCTGTGGCGCAACCCCGTCGCCTTCTACGGGCTCAGCGGACGGCTGGAACTGGACGTGGCCCCGGGCGACGCCACCCACGAGGGCAACTCCATCCTGCGCGGCGGGGAGTGACCCATGCGCTTCCGGCACCCCGACGGCTCCACCGTCCACCTCGCCTACTGCACCAACGTCCACCCCGCCGAGACCCTCGACGGCGTCCTCGCCCAGCTCCGCGACCACTGCGAGCCGGTCCGCCGCCGCCTCGGCCGCGACCGGCTCGGCATCGGGCTGTGGCTCGCCCGCGACGCGGCCCACGCCCTGGTCACCGACCCGGCGGCGCTGCGCGGTCTGCGCACCGAACTCGACCGGCGCGGCCTGGAGGTCGTCACCCTCAACGGCTTCCCCTACGAGGGATTCGGCGCGGAGGAGGTGAAGTACCGCGTCTACAAGCCGGACTGGGCCGACCCCGAACGCCTGGAGCACACCACCTCGCTGGCCCGGCTGCTCGCCGGACTGCTGCCCGACGACGTCACCGACGGCACCATCTCCACCCTGCCGCTCGCCTGGCGCACCGCCTACGACGAGATGCGTGCCGACAAGGCCCGCGCCGCCCTGGTCACCCTGGCCGAACGCCTCGACGCCCTCCACGAACTGACCGGCCGCTCCATCCGCATCGGCCTGGAACCGGAACCCGGCTGCGTCGTCGAGACCACCCACGACGCCATCGCCCCGCTGACCGCGATCGCCCACGAACGCATCGGCGTCTGCGTCGACACCTGCCACCTCGCCACCTCCTTCGAAGATCCGAACACCGCCCTGGACGCCCTCACGGCCGCCCGCGTACCCGTCGTCAAGTCGCAGCTCTCCGCCGCACTGCACGCCGAACACCCCGCCGACCCCGCGGTCCGCGAAGCCCTCGGCGCCTTCGCCGAGCCGCGCTTCCTGCACCAGACCCGCACCACCACCCCCTCCGGCGGCCGGCAGGGCACCGACGACCTCGACGAGGCCCTCGCGGACGGCGGCCCGCTGCCCGCCACCGCGCCCTGGCGCGCCCACTTCCACGTCCCGCTGCACGCGGCCCCCGCCGCGCCCCTCACCTCCACCCTCCCCGTACTCAAGGCCGCCCTGACCCGGCTCGTCGGCGGCCCGCACCCCGTCACCCGTCACCTGGAGGTCGAGACCTACACCTGGCAGGCCCTCCCGCCGGAGCTGCGGCCCCGTGCCCGCGCCCAGCTCACCGACGGCATCGCCGCCGAGCTGACCCTCGCCCGCGACCTGTTGACGGACCTCGGCCTGAAGGAACTGCCATGACTGCGACCACCCCCTCCGACGGACCCACCCCCCTCCTCGTCCTGGACGTCGTCGGCCTGACCCCCCGTCTCCTCGACCACATGCCCCACCTCAAGCAGCTCGGCCAGTCCGGGTCCCGCGCCCCGCTCGGCACCGTCCTGCCCGCCGTCACATGCGCCGCCCAGTCCACCTTCCTCACCGGCACCATGCCCTCCGAGCACGGCATCGTCGGCAACGGCTGGTACTTCCGCGAACTCGGCGACGTCCTCCTGTGGCGCCAGCACAACGGACTCGTCTCCGGCGACAAGCTCTGGGACGCCGCCCGCCGCGCCCACCCCGGCTACACCGTGGCCAACATCTGCTGGTGGTACGCCATGGGCGCCGACACCGACATCACCGTCACCCCCCGTCCCGTCTACTACGCCGACGGCCGCAAGGAACCCGACTGCTACACCAGGCCCCCGGCCCTGCACGACGAACTCACCGACAAACTGGGCACCTTCCCTCTCTTCCACTTCTGGGGGCCCGGCGCGGACCTGGTCTCCAGCCAGTGGATCATCGACGCCACCCGGCACATCATGGCCACCCGGCACCCCGACCTGACGCTCTGCTACCTCCCTCACCTCGACTACGACCTGCAGCGCTTCGGCCCCGACGACCCGCGCTCCCTGAAGGCCGCCGCCGACCTGGACACGGCCCTCGCCCCGCTGCTCGACGACGCCCGCGCCGAGGGCCGGACCGTCGTCGCGCTCTCCGAGTACGGCATCACCCCCGTCAGCCGGCCCGTGCACATCAACCGGGCCCTGCGCCGCGCCGGACTCCTCGAAGTGCACACCCAGGACGGCATGGAGTACCTCGACCCGATGGCCTCCCGCGCCTTCGCGGTCGCCGACCACCAGATCGCCCACGTGTACGTCCGCCGCCCCGAGGACCTCGACGCGACCCGCGCCGCCCTCGACGGGCTGCCGGGAATCGCCGAACTCCTCGACGACGAGGGCAAGAAGGCCCAGCATCTCGACCACCCGCGCGCCGGCGAACTCGTCGCCGTCGCCGAGCCGGACGCCTGGTTCACGTACTACTACTGGCTCGACGACGACCGCGCGCCCGACTTCGCGCAACTCGTCGAGATCCACCGCAAACCCGGCTACGACCCGGTCGAGCTGTTCATGGACCCGCTCGACCCCTACGTCAAGGTCAAGGCGGCCGGCGCCCTGGCCCGCAAGAAGCTCGGCATGCGCTACCGCATGGCGGTCGTGCCCCTGGACGCCTCACCTATTCGAGGCAGCCACGGCCGCCTCCCCGCGAGCGACGACGACGGTCCGCTCCTCATCTGCTCCACCCCCCGCGCTGTCGGAGACCGCGTCGCGGCCACCGACGTGAAACAACTCCTGCTCCGGCTCGCCGGACTCGGCTGACGCACCACTCGGAACGCCCGCCGGATCCGACTACTGAGAGTGAAACACACGGCACTGACAACGGCCCGCCCGAGCCGCATCGGCGCAGGCCACGACCCAGAAGGCAGGCACCCGTGACCCCGTTCACCGACCCCTCCCGCTCCGACGCCGGCACCGACCCCTCCGCCGACGGTCCGGGCGAGAGCCTGCGCCGCTCCCTCGGCGTCAACCGGCGCCGTTTCCTCAGCACCTGCACCGCCGTGGCGGCCGGTGCCGTCGCGGCCCCCGTCTTCGGAGCCTCCCCGGCCCTCGCCCACGGCCGGGACAGAGACCACGACCACGGGCACGGCCAGGGCCAGGGCCAGGTCCTCGTTCCGGCGGACAAGCGCGGCATCATCCTCTACACCGTCCGTGACGCCACCGCACGCGACCCCCTCGCCTCCGACCTGCCCTCCGGCTTCCGCGAGGTCTTCAAGCAACTGTCCCGGCACGGCTACCGCCAGGTGGAGTTCGCCGGTTACAACCAGCACGCCAACGCGCCGGGCGGCGCCAGCCTGGAGTCCGTCGAGGGCGCCCGGCTGCTGCGCTCCTGGCTCGACGAATACGGTCTGCGCGCCCAGGGCAACCACGGCTTCATCCCGTCCTCCTGGCCGCTGACCGCGGCGGACAAGGACACCTTCAAGAAGCACCTCGAGATCGCCAACATCCTCGGCATGGACCACATGGGCACCGGCGGCGACCCCACCGGCAGCTCCTACCGCGCCGACTGGGACGTGGCCGCCGACAAGTGGAACGCCCTCGGCGCCATCGCCCACCGCGAGGGCATCAAGCTCTACACCCACAACCACGACAGCGCCTACGGCTTCCTGCTCGACGGTGGGCCGCTGGACGACCAGGGAAGGCCCACCCGCAGTTCGGGCATCCGGAAGCTGGAGTACTTCCTCAAGGTCACCGACCCCAAGGTCGTCTGGCTGGAAATGGACATCTTCTGGGCGCACGTCGCCCAGTACAAGTTCCACGAGTACACCGCCCACGACGGCTCCACCAGGAAGAACGTCTTCGACCCGGCGGGCCTCGTCGTCCGCCACAACCGGCGCTACCCGCTGTTCCACGCCAAGGACGGCGTCGTGAGCACCACCAACGGCATGGGCTACGACATGGTGCCCTTCGGGACGGGCGTCATCGACTACACGACGTTCTTCTCCAGGGTCGGCCAGCGGAACTACCACAACCCGATGGTCGAGGACGACAACTCCCCGAGCGCCACCGATCCCTCCCAGTCGCTGCGGGAGGCCAAGATCAGCTACGACGGCCTGGCGGCCCTGCGCAAGCGGCGCCACTGAGCCTCCGGCACCACGACACGGACCGGGCGGCCCCTCCTCGTACGGGGGAGGGGCCGCCCGGTCCGTGCGAGGGAGGCCGTGCCGTGCCCTGCCTCATCCCTCGCCGAGCGGCCGCGGGTTGGGCGTGACGTGCTTGTTCTTCGGCCGCCCCGGCGGGCGCAGGGAGAGTGCCACGATCCCGGCGAAGATCGAGATGGACCCCGCGAGGGTGTAGGCGCCGTTGTAGCCCCAGGCACCGACGACCACGGAACCCATGCCGGCGCCGAGGCCGGAGACCAGCTTGGAGCTGTAGACCATCCCGTAGTTGGCGGCGTTGTTGTTCTCACCGAAGTAGTCCGCCGTCAGCGCCGCGAACATCGGGAAGATGGCCCCGCCGCCGAAACCGGAGATGCCGGAGAACAGCAGGAACAGCGGCAGGTTCTTGATCTCGGCCGCCAGAATGATGCCGAACTGGGCGAGACCCAGGATCGCGCACACGTAGAGCAGGCACTGCTTGCGGCCGTACAGGTCGGAGAGCCAGCCGATGACACCGCGGCCGGTGCCGTTGACGATCGCCTTCAGCGACATCGCGGTGGCCACCACACCGGCGGCGAAGCCCGCCTCCTCACCGATGTCGACCTGGAAGGCGATACCGAAGATGTTCACGCCGGAGGTGCAGGCGAGGCAGAACCACATCAGCGCCACCCGGCCGGGTCCGCCAGGCCTCCAGCGGGGAGTACTGCTTGACGGCCGGGGGGTTCTTCGCGAGCGAACGCCGGGCCCGCGGGTCCTCCGGCGGGTTCAGCGGGTCGATCGCGGCCGGCCACCAGTTCTTCGGCGGGTCCCGGAAGTAGAAGCCCGCGACCGCCACCATCGCGGCGAGCAGGACGCCCGCCGAGACCAGCACCCAGCGGAAGTTGGAGCCGTCCATGTAGCCGTGGAAGATGAAGACGAACGGGACCGAACCGTAGGCGAAACCGCCGTTGACGAAGCCGGTCTTGCCGCCCCTGCGTTCCGGATACCACTTGCCGACCATGTTGACGCAGGTCGCGTACACCATGCCGGCACCCATGCCGCTGAACACGCCGAACCCGATGAAGGCGAGCGCGACGTGCGGCGCGAACGCCAGCGACAGATAGCCGAGGAGCGTACCGCCCGAGCCCAGCATCATGGCCCACCGCGCGGGCAGCCTGCCGCTCTCACGCAGTCGTCCGGCCGGAAACGCCACGGCCGCCTGGCAGAACACCCAGGCGGTCATCATCCAGTAGATGCTGCCGCTGGACCAGTGGTGGGCCTCGTGCAGCGTGTCCTCGGCGGACGCGAACGCGTACTCGGCGGAGGAGATGCCCATCATGCCGATCCAGGGCAGGATCACCATCCACTTGCGCTTGCGCCCCATGATGTCGATGTCGGACTCGCCCACGCGGTAGACGCGCCCGTTCCTGTCGGTCACCTCCCGGTAGCCGGCGACCCGTGTGACATCGGTGGTTGTCATGTCATTGCACCCCTAGCGTCGAAAGTTCTGGCCAGCGCCCCCTGTCCAATGCCTTTCGTGCGCGCGCGGGTCCCCGGGGCCGGCCGACGCGCACCCGTCGCCCGGCCCCTCGCCGTCTCACGTCATGAACCGCCCCCCAACAGCCCCGCGGCGCGCGCCCAGCGGTACTTGGCCCCGAGGACGGCCACCGGCTTCTCGGTCGTGTACGGGTACGCCACGACCCCGCGCTCGAAGAGGTACTGGCACGCCTCCTCCACCTCCACGTCACCGGCGAGGGAGGCCACGACCGGCTTCTCGACGCCGCGTTCGCGGAACTCGGCCACCACGCGCGCGGTGAGTTCGGCGAACACCATGGGAGGCGTGACGATGGTGTGCCAGTAGCCGAGGACCAGCGCGTGGATGCGCGGGTCCTCCAGACCGAGCCGGATCGTCGCCTCGTACGTCGACGGCGGCTCGCCTCCGGTGATGTCCACCGGGTTGCCCGCCGCGCCGAACGGCGGGATGAACGCGCGGAAGGCCCGGTCCAGGTCCGGCGGTATCTCCATCAGCGACAGCCCGTTGTCCGTCACCGCGTCGGAGAGCAGCACCCCGCTGCCGCCCGCCCCGGTGATGATCACCACGTTGTCGCCCTTCGGGGTGGGCAGCACCGGCAACGCGCGCGCGTACTCCAGCATCTCGTTCAGCCCCGGCGCCCGGATGACGCCGGCCTGCCGCAGGATGTCGTCGTACACGGCGTCGTCCCCGGCGAGCGCCCCGGTGTGGGACCCGGCGGCCTTGGCGCCCGCCGCCGTACGGCCCGCCTTGAGCACCACGACCGGCTTCCTCGGCACGGTCGCCCGCGCGGCCTCGACGAAGGCGCGGCCGTCCTTGAGGTCCTCCAGGTGCATGGCGATGCACTCGGTGTGCGGGTCCTCGCCGAACCAGGTCAGGAGGTCGTCCTCGTCCAGGTCCGACTTGTTGCCGAGGCCCACGATCGCCGACACACCGGTTCTCGTCGACCGCGCGAAGCCCAGGACGGCCATACCGATGCCGCCCGACTGCGAGGTCAGCGCGACGCCGCCCTTGACGTCGTACGGCGTGCAGAACGTGGCGCACAGGTCCTGCCAGGTCGAGTAGTAGCCGTAGATGTTCGGGCCCAGCAGCCGGATGCCGTGCCGCTCGGCGACCGCCACGATCTCGTCCTGGAGCGCCTGCTCACCGGTCTCGGCGAAGCCGGAGGGGATGAGGACGGCGTTGGGGATCCGCTTGCGTCCCACCTCCTCCAGGGCCGCCGCCACGAACCGCGCGGGGATCGCGAAGACCGCCACATCCACCTCGCCGGGAACGTCGGTGACGCTCTTGTACGCCTTGCGGCCCAAGATGTCGTCGGCCTTCGGGTTCACCGGGTGGATCTCGCCCGCGAAGCCGCCGTCGACGAGGTTGCGCATCACCGAGTTGCCGATCTTCCCCGGCTCGCCCGACGCGCCGATCACCGCGACCGAGGACGGCTGCATCAGGCGGCGCATCGAGGTGAGGATCTCCTCGCGCGTGTACCGGCGCCGTTCCTTCGGCGTGTCGGTCGCCAGGATCACCCTGATGTCGGCGGCGACCGCACCTTCGGGCGTGGCCATCACGGGGTTCAGGTCCACCTCGGCGATCTCCGGGAAGTCGGCGACCAGTTCGGAGACCCGGCGGATCTGCTCCGCGACCGCCCACCGGTCCACCCCCGCCTGCCCGCGCACCCCGCGCAGCACCTCGGCCGCCCGGACCGAGTCCAGCATGGACAGCGCTTCGTCGGCGTCCACGGGAGCCAGCCGGAAGGTGACGTCCTTGAGGACCTCGACGAGCACGCCGCCGAGCCCGAACGCCACCACCTTCCCGAACGTCGGGTCGGTGACCGCCCCGACGATGACCTCCTGTCCCTCGGGCAGCAGTTCCTGGACCTGCACCCCCTCGATCCGCGCGGTGGCGTCGTACGCGCGCGCGTTGTCGACGATCCGGCGGAACGCCTCCCGTACGTCGCTCGCGCCCTCGACCCCGACGACCACACCGCCGGCGTCGGTCTTGTGCAGGATGTCCGGCGAGACGATCTTCATCACCACCGGCCCGCCGAACCGCGCCGCGCCCGCCACCGCCTCCTCGACGTCCCGCGCCAGCTCCTCGCCGGGTACGGCGATGCCGTAGGCGTCGGCGAGCACCTTGCCCTCGGGCGCGGTGAGCGCCGTGCGCCCCTCGGCGTGTACGGCGTCCAGGAGCGCGCGCACCCGCGCGCGCCGGTCCTCGGCCATCACCTCAGATCACCCCGTTCGACTTGAGCAGCCGCAGTTCCTCGTCGCCGAGGCCCAGCTCGCCGACGTAGACCTCCTCGTTGTGCTCGCCGAGCAGTGGCGAACTGGTCACCTGTACGGGGGAGTCGGAGAGCTTGAGCGGGCTGCCCACGGTCACGAACTCGCCGCGCTCGGGGTGGGGGACGGTGACGACCATCTCGTTGGCGACCAGGGAGTCGTCCTCGATGATCTCCTTCGTGGACAGGATCGGACCGCACGGGATGTTGTGGGCGTTGAGCCGCTCCAGCACCTCCCACTTGGGCAGGGTGGACGACCACTCCTCGATGAGCTGGAACATCTTGTTCAGCTTCGGCAGCCTGGCCTGCGGGGTCGCCCACTCGGGGTCGTCCGCCAGCTCGGGCCGGCCGATCAGCCCGCTCAGCGGCCGCCAGCCGACCGGCTGGACGATCACGTACACGTAGTCGTTGGGGCCGCCCGGCGCGCACTTGACCGCCCATCCCGGCTGCCCGCCGCCGGACGCGTTGCCGGACCGGGGAACCTCGTCGCCGAAGTCCTCGTTGGGATATTCGGCGAGTGGACCACGGGCCAGGCGCTGCTGGTCGCGCAGCTTCACCCGGCAGAGGTTGAGCACCGCGTGCTGCATGGCCACGTTCACCCGCTGACCGCGTCCGGTGTGCTCCCGCTGGTAGAGGGCGGCGAGGATGCCCGCCACGACGTGGACGCCCGTGCCCGAGTCCCCGATCTGGGCCCCCGTCGCCAGCGGCGGCCCGTCCTCGAAGCCGGTGGTGGACATCGATCCGCCCATGGCCTGCGCGACGACCTCGTACGCCTTGAAGTCCGTGTACGGGCCCTCGCCGAACCCCTTGACGGAGGCGTAGACGATCCGTGGATTGATCTCCTTGACGCGGTCCCAGGTGAAGCCCATCCGGTCCACCGCGCCCGGTCCGAAGTTCTCGACCATGACGTCCGAGCGGCGGATCAGCTCGGTGAGGATCTCCTTGCCGCGCTCGGTCTTGGTGTTGAGGGTGATGCTCCGCTTGTTGCAGTTGAGCATCGTGAAGTAGAGGGAGTCGACGTCCGGCAGGTCGCGGAGCTGCCTCCGCGTGATGTCGCCGCTCGGCGCCTCCAGCTTCACGACGTCCGCACCGAGCCAGGCGAGCAACTGGGTCGCCGAGGGCCCGGACTGCACATGCGTCATGTCCAGGACGCGGATGCCCTCAAGAGCCTTCGCTGTCATGGGCGTTCACCTCACTTGTACATCGTCTGGTTCATGGTTCCGGGGGCGTACGCGTCCGGGTCCACCCAGACGTTGATCAGGGACGGCTTGCCGGACTCACGGGCCCGGCGCAGCGCGGGGCCGATGTCGGCGGGGTCGCGGACCTCCTCGCCGTGGCCGCCCAGCATCCGGGCGAACTCGTCGTAGGGCACGTCGCCGAGGGTGTTGCCGACCCGCTCGCGTTCCTTGCCGTACTTGGCGGCCTGGCCGTAGCGGATCTGGTTCATCGAGGAGTTGTTGCCGACGATGCCGACGAAGGGGAGGTCGTAGCGGACCAGGGTCTCGAAGTCCCAGCCGGTGAGCGAGAAGGCGCCGTCGCCGAAGAGGGCGACGACCTCCTTGTCGGGCCGCGCCTGCTTGGCGGCCAGCACGAAGGGGACGCCGACCCCGAGCGTGCCCAGCGGCCCCGGGTCCATCCAGTGGCCCGGTGACTTGGGCTGCACGACCTGCCCGGAGAAGGTGACGATGTCGCCGCCGTCGCCGATGTAGACCGAGTCCTCGGTGAGGAAGTCGTTGATCTCGCTGACCAGCCGGTACGGGTGGATGGGGGAGGCGTCCGACCTGAGCTGCGGCAGCCGCTTGTCCAGCGCCGTCCGCTCGGCCGCGCGCAGCTCGTCCAGCCACTCCTTGCGCTTCGCCGCGCCCCCGTTGATCCGTCCGGACGCGGCCTCGGTCACCGACTTCAGGACCAGTCCCGCGTCGCCCACGATGCCGAGGTCGATGTCGCGGTTCTTGCCGACGGTGCGGTAGTCGAGGTCGATCTGGACGACGGTCGCGTCCGGGGAGAGCCGCTTGCCGTAGCCCATGCGGAAGTCGAAGGGCGTGCCGACGATCACGATCACGTCGGCGTGGGAGAAGGCGTAGCGGCGCGAGAGCTGGAAGTGTTGCGGGTCGCCGGGCGGCAGGGTCCCGCGGCCCGCGCCGTTCATGTACGCGGGGACGTTGAGCGTGCGGACCAGTTCGACGGCGGCTCCGGTGGCCCGGGTCGTCCACACCTGGCTGCCGAGCAGGATGGCCGGTTTCTCGGCGTGCACCAGCAGGTCGGCGAGCTGCTCGACGGCCTCCGGGTCACCGGCCGAGCGGGTGGACGCACGGTAGGCCCCGGCCTTCGGCACCCGCGCCTTCTCCGCCGGCACCTTGGCGTCCAGCACGTCGCGGGGTATCTCCAGGAAGGACGGCCCCGGAGCGCCGTGGTAGCACTCGCGGAACGCCATCGACACCATGTCCGCGGCGCGCGCGGTGTCCGGCACGGTCGCCGCGAACTTGGTGATCGGCGTCATCATGTCGACGTGCGGCAGGTCCTGGAGCGAGCCCATCTTGTGCTGGGTGTGGGCGCCCTGACCACCGATCAGCAGCATGGGCGACTCGGCGCGGAAGGCGTTGGCGACCCCGGTGACGGCGTCGGTGGTGCCCGGCCCCGCGGTGACCACGGCGCAGCCGGGCTTGCCGGTGATACGGGCGTATCCGTCGGCGGCGTGCGCGGCGACCTGCTCGTGGCGTACGTCGACGACCTCGATTCCCTCGTCGACGCAGCCGTCGTAGATGTCGATGATGTGGCCGCCGCACAGCGTGTAGATGCGGTCGACCCCCTCTGACTTGAGTGCCTTGGCAACGAGGTGGCCGCCGGAGATGACGTCCTGGGTGTCGTCGGGCATGGCGAAGTCCTGTCCCTTCACGAGGGGTTGGGGCGCTCTCGCGTACATTGCATACAGTCGACGAATACTGTATGAAGCTTGTTATCCCGCATCCGGTGGGTGGTGTCCAGGGGGCGTGCGGCACTTTCAGTCAGGAGCCGAAATGGACCTGTACGAACACCAGGCAAGGGAACTCTTCGAGGAACACGGCATCGTGGTGCCGAGGGCCGAGGTCACCGACTCGCCCCAACGGGCCCGGGAAATCGCCCGCGCACTCGGCGGACGCGCCGTCGTCAAGGCGCAGGTGAGGACGGGCGGGCGCGGCAAGGCCGGCGGAGTGCGCCTCGCCGCCGACCCGGCAGAGGCCGAGGAGACGGCCCGGCACATCCTCGGCATGGACATCAAGGGACACCCGGTCGACGCCGTCATGCTCGCCGAACCCTGCGCCGTCGAGCGGGAGTTCTACGTCTCCTACGTCCTCGACCGCGCGTCCGGCGGCTTCGTCGCGATCGCCTGCGCGGAAGGGGGCATGGACATCGAAGAGGTCGCCGCCACGCGGCCCGAGGCCGTGGCGCGCACCCCCGTCGACCCCGCCACGGGTGTGCACACGGCCACCGCGGTGCGCATCGCCGACGCCGCCGGACTGCCCCCGCAGACCGTCGACACCCTGGTGCGGCTGTGGCAGGTCCTGGTCCGCGAGGATGCCCTCCTGGTCGAGGTCAACCCGCTGGTCAGGACGGCCGAGGGCCGCATCGTGGCCCTCGACGGCAAGGTCACGCTGGACGACAACGCCCGCTTCCGCCAGTCCCGTTGGGGCGAGGAGAAGCCGGTGCCCTGCGACGCGCTGGAGGAACGGGCCGCCGCCAAGGGCCTCAACTACGTCAAGCTCGACGGAGAGGTCGGCGTCATCGGCAACGGCGCCGGGCTGGTCATGTCGACCCTCGACGTCGTCGCCGGCTGCGGCGCCCGCCCCGCCGACTTCCTCGACATCGGCGGCGGCGCCTCCGCCCGCGTCATGGCCGACGGGCTGTCCGTCGTCCTCTCCGACCCCGGCGTGAAGTCCGTCCTCGTCAACGTCTTCGGCGGCATCACCGCCTGCGACGCCGTCGCCGACGGCATCGTCCGCGCCCTCGACGAGGTACGGCCGACCAAGCCGATCGTCGTACGCCTCGACGGCAACAACGCCGCCCGGGGCCGGGCCCTGCTCGACGCACGCGCGCACCCCCTGGTCGAACAGGCCACCACCATGGACGACGCCGCCCGCCGGGCCGCCCGGCTCGCCACCGCGGCAGCCACCGCCGGATAAGGAGCCAGGACGACATGGCGATCTACCTCACCAAGGAGAGCAAGGTCCTCGTCCAGGGCATGACCGGCGCCGAGGGCATGAAGCACACCCGTCGCATGCTGGCCGCCGGCACCGACGTCGTCGGCGGCGTCAACCCCCGAAAGGCCGGCCGCACCGTGGACTTCGACGACCGTGCCGTTCCCGTCTTCGGCTCGGTCCGCGAGGGCATCGAGCACACCGGCGCCGACGTCACCGTGGTCTTCGTGCCGCCCGCCTTCGCCAGGGCCGCGGCCGTCGAGGCCGCCGACGCGGGCATCGGCCTCGCCGTCGTCATCACCGAGGGCATCCCCGTCCACGACGCCGTCGCCCTCACCGCCCACGCCAAGGCCAGGGGCACCCGCGTCATCGGCCCCAACTGCCCCGGCCTGATCACCCCCGGCCAGTCCAACGCGGGCATCATCCCGCCCGACATCACCAAGCCCGGCCGCATCGGCCTGGTCTCCAAGTCGGGCACGCTCACCTACCAGCTCATGCACGAACTGCGCGACACCGGCTTCTCGACCTGCGTCGGCATCGGCGGCGACCCGGTCGTCGGCACCAGCCACGTCGACTGCCTCGCCGCCTTCCAGGAGGACCCCGACACCGAACTGATCGTCCTCATCGGCGAAGGGAGCGATCCCGCTGCGGATGCGTACCCGCAGCGAGGTCGCGCCCTTCTTCGCGGGACTCGAACTCGTCGCGCCCGGCCTGGTGTTCGCGACGGAGTGGTACCGGGAGGAACCGGCGCCGGTGCAGGAGCGCAGCGGCTTCTACGTGGGCGTGGCGCGGGTCCCCTGAGCAGCGTGAGTCGCCCGGCGGGCCGGTCCGCGCCCGCCGGGCGACCTTGACGCGCGCCGGAACCGGCCGATACTTGTGCGCAGCACGGGCCTGGGCGACACACGGCTGGTCCCTCCACGGGGGCACCGGCCCGCCCCCGACCGGCACACCGCACCACGCCTTCGCAACACCGTCACCAGCAACCCACCCAGGGAGCCGCCGTGTTCGCGAACGTGCCCACAGTGCCGCGCACCCGGCGCGCCAGAGTCCTCCTGGTCCTGGCCGTCCTGCTGGCCGTCCTCACTCCGACCGCCCCGGCACTGGCGGGCGCGCCGCACCAGACCACCCGTCCCGGTGCGGAGGTGGTCGACGTCACCCGGGTCGCGGACCGGCAGGTCGACCTGTCGGTACGGTCGGCGGCCCTGGGCGGCCGGACGGTCGAGGTGCGCCTGCTCACTCCCGACGGCTGGAACCCCCACGACCGGCAGCACTGGCCCACCCTCTGGCTCCTGCACGGCTGCTGCGGCGACTACACGTCGTGGACCAACATGACGGACGTGGCGGAGACCGACAGCCTGCGCGACGTCCTGGTCGTGATGCCCGAGGCCGGCTGGAACGGCTGGTACAGCGACTGGTGGAACCACGGCCGGGGCGGCGACCCGGCATGGGAGACCTTCCACACGAAGGAACTGCGCCGGATGCTGGAACGCGACTGGGGCGCCGGGCCCGACCGGGTGGTCGCCGGCCTCTCCATGGGCGGCCAGGGCGCCCTGCTCTACGCCGCCCGGCACCCCGGGATGTTCAAGGCGACGGCGGCGTACTCGGGTTCCGCCCACCCCCTCCTGAACGACGAGTCGACCGACCGCATCCTGGGATTCTTCGCCGGCCAGGACAACGACCCGCTCCGCGTCTGGGGCGACCCGGTCGCCCAACGCCGGATCTGGCAGGCCCACGACCCCTTCCACCTCGCGAAACGCCTGAGGTCCCTCCCGGTCTACCTCTCCTGCGGCGACGGCACCACCGGCCCCCTCGACCCGCCCGGCGCCACGAGCGCCCTGGAGGCCGACTTCAACCGCCAGAACCAGGCGCTCGCGGCCGAGCTGAAGCGCGTGGGCGCGCGCCACGTCACGACCAACTTCTACGGCCCGGGAACCCATGGCTGGGCCTACTGGGAACGCGAACTGCACGCGTCGCTGCCGATGCTGCTGGGCGCGTTGGGTGTCGACGGCGGGTGATCCGCATCGACGCCGGGAACGGAGCCCGTCGCGGTGCCGGTGGCTCAGAACGTCCACCGGGTATGGCTGTAGACCCCGTCGTCCCGCCCGAACCCGTACGCCGTGACCGGGGTGACCGCGAACAGCACCGCGTCTCCGTTCCGCAGGGAGTCCCCCATGCCGTGGAAGGTGCCTTCCGACGAGGTGATGTGCGCCCCGTACTTCGCCTCGTGCGCCCCGATGACCTCCTCCAGCAGTGCGGGATCACTGACCCGTTCCGCCTCGCCCTCGACGACGAGATCGAACCCCTCGGTCAGCGCGTTCCCGCCCGTGACCAAGGCGCAGTGCGCGTCCTGTGCCAGGTTGCGGGCCTTCTGCTCGCCCGGCCCGGTGGAGAAATACAGCACACCGTCGTGCCACGCCGCGATCACGGGCGTGACGTGCGGCCCGCCGCCGGGACGCGTCGTGACGACCCAGAAGATCTCGGCGGCCGCCAGCCGCCGCCGGGCCTCGGCCCAGGGAGTGGCGCTCACGTCGTCGGCGCCCGGGCGGGGATTGAGCGCCGAACTGTAGCGGGCGTCGAGCTCGGTCGTGGGGTGCGTGGCGGTCGGCCGTTGCACGGACATGGCAGCCTCCTTGCTCTCTCACCCTCAACGACTGCCGGCCGTCGCGGAAATCATCGGTAAGCCGGGGTGGTGGGGGCGGTTCCGCCGCAGGGGGCCCTGGACCAGGGCTTCCGCTTAATGCGTACCATGTGCAAGTGCGCCACAGTGACTACAGCATCCGGACAGCAAGCCCCGTCGATCTCGACGCCGCCCGAGCCGTCATGCTCGACACCGTCTACCGCGACTTCGGTACCGGATACGTCCCCCGCTGGCACGGCGACATCATCGACCCGGCCGGGGCCTACCTGACCCCCGAGCGGCACACGCTCCTCGTCGCCGTGGACGGGCGGGACGGCGAGGTCGTCGCCACCGGTGCTCTCGACTCCCGAGGCCCCGCGCACCCCCCGAACCCCGCGCACGTCGCCGAGCGGTTCCCCTCCGGGGTGACCGCGCAACTGCGGAGGGTGTACGTGCGGCCCGAGCACCGGCGGCGCGGGCTCGCGCGTCGGCTCGTCGAGGAGTTGCTGGCGTTCGCCGCCGCCGACGGGGGATACCGGGCCGTGTACCTGCACACCGATCCCGCCGTCACCGGGGCCGAGCCGTTCTGGCGTTCGCTGGCCAAGGTCGTGCACGACGAGCGGGAGGACGCGGGGGGCGGACAGGGGATCGTGCACTTCGATGTGCCGCTGCCCGTCCCGGCCCGGGTCGGCTAGGCGTGAAAATCGTTTTCATGTAGGCTTCCGGGTGCTCTGCCGCACCCGCGCCCACGTCCGCCCCGTCCGCCCGGCCGACCCGCCCGTACCCCCGAACCGATCGATCCGAGGACCATGCGCTCCCTCCGCCGCCCCCGGCTGCTCGCCCCCTTCCTGCTCGTCCCGCTGATGGCCGGCTGCTTCGCCTCCGGAGGCGGCGACGACTCCGCGTCCGGGGACGGCGGTGGGGGCGACGGGGCCCGCCTGCGCGTCGCGCTAGCCTTCCCGCCCGCCGAGAACCTGTCCCCGTACGGCGCCGACGCCACCCTGCTCAGCCGTCTCGGGGTCACCGAGGGCCTCACCGCACTGGACGCCAACGGCTCCGCCGCGCCCGCGCTCGCCGAGTCCTGGCGGCGGGACGGGGAGAAGACCTGGGAGTTCACGCTCCGCGACGCCGCCTTCCAGGACGGCGGCGACGTGACCCCGGCCGCCGTCGCCGCGTCCCTCACCCGGGCCACCGGCGCCAAGCCCGCGCCCGCCGCCCTCTCCGGCGTCACCCTCAGCGCCGAGGCGGGCGGCGACCGGGTCGTCCGGATCACCACCACCGAGCCCGACCCCGTGCTGCCCCTGCGGCTGACCAGCCCCAGCCTCGCGATCCTGTCCGAGGACGCCTACGGCAAGGACGGCCGCGTCGACCCCGTCGGCCACGCCACCGGGCCCTTCGAGCTGACCAAGGTCAACGGCGCCACCTCCGCCTCCCTCGACCGGTTCGACGACTACTGGGGCGGCCGCGCCCAGGCCTCCGGCATCGACGCCCGCTTCATCGCCGACGGCACCGCACGCGCCAACGCCCTGCGGACCGGGGAGCTGGACATCGCCGAGGCCGTTCCGGTCGCCCAGGCCGCCTCGCTCGACGAGAAGACCCGGCGCGACACCGCCACCACCCGGACCACCAGCCTGCTGCTCAACGCCTCGTCGGGGACCTTCAAGGACCCCGGGCTGCGGGCCGCCGCCCGTGCCGCCCTGGACACCTCCGTGTTCGCCAAGGACGTCTACGAGGGGTACGCCGATCCCGGCGCCGGCATCTACGGGCCCGCCGTCACCTGGGCCGAGGGCAAGCGGACCGCGCCCGTCGGACGGGCGGCGGCCAAGAGGCCCGGGAGCGGCGACACCATCACCCTCGCCACCTACGACAACCGGCCCGAGCTGCCCGAGGTCGCCCAGGTCGTCAAGCAGCAGTTGGAGAAGGCCGGGTTCACCGTCAAGCTCACCGTGCGGGAGTACTCGCGGCTCGAAGCAGACGCCCTCGACGGGAAGTTCGACGCCTTCGTGCTCGCCCGCAACACCCTCCTCGACACCGGCGACCCCGTCGCCGTCCTGGCCGGCGACTACACCTGCGACGGCGGCTTCAACATCGCCCAGCTCTGCGACAAGGGCGTCGACCGCGCAGTCGCCGCCGCCGAGAAGATCGCCGACACCGCGAAGCGGCAGGACGCCGCCATGGCAGCCGAGGCCCGCGTCCTCGGCAGTGACGCCGTCGTGCCGCTCGTGCACCAGCGCGTCATCACCGGCGTCGCCGACTCCGTACAGGGCGTGATCCTCGACCCGTACGAGCGCACCCTCGTCGGCACCGGCACCCGGCGCTGACCGTGCGGCAGCGGGTGGCCACCCTGGTGTGGCGGTTCGTGCTCGCGGGCGGGCTCGTGGCCGGCGTCGGGCTGTTGCCCTGGCTCACCCGCACCGATCCCGCGTACACCGTCCTCAAGGCGCGGTCCGCCGAGCGTGAACCCACGCCCGAGGTGCTCGCCGACATCCGGCGCCAGCTCGGGATCGACGGCGGGCCCCTGCACGTGCTCGGCGGATGGCTGGGCGGGCTCGTGCGCGGGGACGCCGGGCAGTCGTGGATCTCCGGGAGCGATGTGCTGCCCGCCGTGCTCCAAGCGCTCGGGGCCTCGCTGGTACTCATGGGCGCCGCGCTGCTCGTCGCCGTGGTCACCGCCGGGCTGATCTGCCTGCGCACCCTGCGGCTCGGGGCGCGGCGGCGGCTCGGCGGGCGGCGCGGCGGCGGGAGCGGGTCCGCCGTGCTCGCCTCGCTGCCCGAGTTCCTCGTCGCCTCCGTACTCGCCACCGTCGTCGGGGTGCAGCTGGGATGGCTGCCCGCGCTGGGCTGGTACGGGCCCCAGTGGACCGTGCTGCCCGCGCTCGCCCTGGGGCTGCCCGCGGGCGCCGTGCTGGGACGGCTGCTCGACGACCTGCTGCCCGGTGCCTTCGGGGAGCCCTGGGCGCTGGCCGCCGCGGCGCGCGGACTGACCGGGAGGTCCGTCGCCCGCCAGGCGCTGCGGCGGTGCGTGCCCGCGCTGCTGCCCAACCTCGGGCTGTTCGTCGTCGGGCTGACCGGCGGGGCCGTCGCCGTCGAGCAGGTCTTCGACATCCCGGGTCTCGGGCGCACCACCCTCCAGGCGGCCCTCGCCCAGGACCTTCCCGTCCTCCAGGCCGGCACCCTCGCCCTCGTCCTGCTCGCCGCGCTCGCGACCGGCGCCACCCGCCTCGCCGCCCGGCTGCTGACCGGGCCCGCGCTGCGCGACGGCGCCCTGTCCTCGCTGCACCGGCCCGCCCCGCCCGCCGGAGGACTGCTGCCGCTCCTCTACGGCGTCGTCCTGCTCGCCGTCGTCGGGTTCGGGCTGGCCCGGGACCCGCTCGCCCTCGACACGGGGGAACGGCTGCGGGCACCCTCCCTCACCCACCCGTTCGGCACCGACGCCCTCGGGCGCGACCTGCTCGCCCGCGTCGGCCACGGGGCGCTGGACACGCTGCTGCTGGCCGCCGCCATCAGCGCCGCCGCCCTGCTCGCCGGCGTACTGCTCGGGCTCGTGCCCCGCTTCTCCGCGCCGCTGGTCGACACCGTCAACGCCGTGCCGCCCGTGCTCGTCGCGCTCCTCGTCACCGCCGTCGCGGGCAGCGGAACCACCACGCCCGCGCTCGCCGTGGGCGCCGTCGCCTGGGCACCGCTCGCCGCGCACACCTCCTCCCTGCTGCGGCAGGAGCGGGCCACCCTGCACATCACCGCCACCAAGGGGCTGGGCGCGGGCCGCGTCCACCTGCTGCGGTACGAGCTGCTGCCCGCCGTAGTGCCGCCGGTCCTGCGGCACGCGCTGCTGCGGCTGCCCGGTGTCGCCCTCGCGCTCGCCTCACTCGGCTTCCTCGGCCTCGGCGCCCAGCCGCCGTCCCCCGAGTGGGGCCTGCTGCTCGCCGAGAACCAGCCGTACGCCGAGCGCGCCCCCTGGGCCGTCCTCGCCCCCGCCGCCGCGCTCGCCCTGCTCGGCGCGCTGGCCGTCGGCGCGGCCGGCGGACTGCGCCGCCCGTCCCCGTGGCGGCGCTCACGGCCCGGCACCGCGAAGCCGGCGGGCGGCCCGGGTCGGCGGAGCGTCCCGGCGGCGGAGAAGGAACCGGCCGGGGCCCGATGAGATGACGTCCGCCTCCATCCGCAAGTCCGCACCGGCGTCGTCCGGTCGGCGCACCGCCCGGCTCACCACGCTCTCCCCGCTGCTCCGGCTGCTCGTCCTCACCCAGCTCGCCTTCAACATCGGCTTCTTCGCCGTGCTGCCCTTCCTCGCCGAGCACCTGGGGCAGTCCGTCGGCATGGCGGGCTGGCTGGTCGGCTTCGTGCTCGGGCTGCGGACCTTCAGCCAGCAGGGGCTGTTCGTGGTCGGCGGTGCCCTCGCCGACCGGTACGGCATCCGGCCCGTCGTGCTCACCGGGTGCGTGCTGCGGATCGCCGGGTTCGCCTGGCTCGGGTTCGCCGAGCGGACCTGGGCCGTCGTCGGCGCCGTCCTGCTGATCGGATTCGCCGCCGCGCTCTTCTCACCGGCCGTCGAGTCCGAGGTCGCCCGGCAGGCGGTGGTGTGGGAGGAGTCGGGAGGCGGCGACCGGACCCGGGTGCTCGCGCTGTTCACCGTCGCCGGGCAGGCCGGGGCCTTCGTCGGGCCGCTGCTGGGCGCGCTGCTGCTCGCCGTCGACTTCCGCACGGCCTGCCTCACCGGCGCCGGTGTCTTCGTGCTGGTCCTCGCCGGGCACGCCCGGCTGCTGCCGCAGCGCATCCCCGGGCGGGTCCAGGTCCGGGTCGGGGGCGGGGCACGGCTCGTCCTGCGCAACCGGCGCTTCCTCGCCCTGTGCTGCGCCTACGGCGCCTATCTGCTCGCCTACAACCAGCTCTACCTCGCGCTGCCCGCCGAGGTGGAGCGGGCCGCCGGTTCGCAGGCGCCGCTGGCCTGGCTGTTCGCGCTGTCGTCGCTGCTGGTGGTGACCGCGCAGCTTTCGGTGACCCGGTGGGCGGGGGAGCGGCTGGCGCCGCGCCGGTCGATGGCGGCCGGCCTCGTGCTGATCGCCGTCGGGTTCGCGGTCGTCGGGCTGGCGCGGCCCGCCGGGTGGACGGGGACGGACGGGCTGGTACCCGCCGCCGGGTTCGTCGTCCTGCTCACGCTCGGGCAGATGCTGGTGGCCCCCGTCGCCCGTGCCTGGGTCCCGGACCTCGCCGAGGAGGGGCGGCTCGGGCTGTACACGGGGGCGCTGTCCTCGGTCTCCGGGCTCGTCGTGCTCGCCGGCAGTTCCGCGACCGGCCTGCTGCTGGACACCGGCTTGCCGGTCGCCGTGCCGTGGCTGGCGCTGGCCGCGGTGCCGCTGGTGGCGGTGGGGGTGCTGCCCCGGCGGGGGCACTGAGGCGGCGCCGGGCCGCACAGGGGCCCCGTTCCGGCCTCGGCCCGGTCAGGTGCGCTGGACGTCGCGCAGTGCCGCGTGCGGCGCGGCACCCGACAGGGCCTCGTTCATGCGGCGCAGCATCAGGGTGTTGAGCCCGGTCTGCGTCTCGTTGTCCACGACCGCTCCCGGGCCGTCCTCGTCCTGCGCGATCAGCGCGACGTACGGCCCCCGGCGCAGCATGCACATGAGGCCGACGTCCTGGCCCTCCCAGACGGCCCGGTAGCCGGCGAACCGGTCGCCGAGCGGCGTCCCGTCCGGTGGGGTGTACGCCGAGGGGTCGGGCCGGAAGCCGGCCGAGGCGTCGTTCCGGAAGGCGTCCGCCAGTGCGTCGAAGGTCTTCTCGGCGTCGCCCTCGGACGCGTGGACCAGCACCTGGAGCTCGGCGTGCCACCCCGTCTCCTCCGAGTTCCCGTGAGGGGCGTAGCCCGCCGCGGCACCGGCGCGCACGCGCTTGCCGCAGGGCTCGGGGTGCTCGCCGCAGACCGTGCCCTCGTAGCCGCCCCGCTCGCCGTCGGGGAAGGCGTCGCCCGGCAGACTCTCGAAGGAGGTTCCGGCCAGGGCCGCGCGGTCGGGCAGGATCGCGTCGGCCGTCTCCCGGGTGGCCGGCAGCGGATCGACGACGGGCGGCTTCGAGGCCCCGTGGTCCGAGGACCCGCCGTCCGACGTCCCGTGGTCCGAGGTGCCCGGTCCCGCGTCCTCGTCGCCGTCGGTGAACACGCGGGCGCCGCCGTACCCGGCGAGGGCGACCAGGATCATGAGGGCGACGGCGAGCACGGCGAGGAGCCACCGGCCCTGCCGGTTGTTGTTGACGGTCAGGGGGCCCAGCGAGATCTGGTTGCGGTGGACCCGGGCCCCGCCGCCGACCACCACGCTCCCCGTGATCGACTGCGGCGGCCGTTCGGTGGCCGCGTCGGCAAGGACTCCGAGACGGCGGCCGAAGGCCGGGTCGGCGGCCACCTCCCGCTCCAGGATCGCCCGCACCGCGGCCCTGCCCGCCGCATTGCCCGGGTTCCCCACGAACGCGTCCAGCGCGGCACGGTCGTCCTCGGTGCCCCTCAGCCGTTCCCGGAGCGCCCCGAGCAGCGCCTGCGCCGCCATTCCGCCCGCCGCGGACGCCCCACCGTCGATACCCTGGGTCAGGACGTGCAGGACTTCCGACACCAAGTCCGGGGTGTCCACGTGCCCCTCCCTCCCCGCGCACCTCTGCCGTCACGGGCTCCGCGCCACGTTCGGTCACTCGCCGGAGCCCCGTCCGGAACGGGGTCATACCCACCACCAAGTGCCCAGTAATCCCTGGGGAGTTCACCTGATGCGCCAGCCCGCCGGCGACCGCCGCCGCAACCACCGCACGTCCCGCCCGAACGACCACACCAGCAGGCCCAGCGCCACCGTCACCACCCCGGCGCTCACCCCGCGCGGCAGCAGGCCGGTACCGGCCAGGAGCAGCAGTACGCCCTGCAGCGCGGCCACCGTCTTGCGGGCCGTGCTCGGCGGCAGCGGTGCGGTCAGCCAGGGCCACACCCGGGCCGCGGCCACGAACACGTACCGCATGGCTCCGATCAGCAGCACCCACGGGCCCAGGTCCGCGGCGACGTAGACGCTGAGCACCAGGATGAGGAAGGCGTCCACCTCCATGTCGAAGCGCGCGCCCAGCGGTGTGCACGTGCCGGTGCGGCGCGCGACCCTGCCGTCCACGCCGTCCAGGACCAGGGCCACGGCCGTCAGACCGACGAGGAGGGGGACGGGCGGCGCGTCGCGGAAGGAGTCCGCGACCAGGGCGGTGACGCCGCCGACCAGGGCGGTGCGGCCCAGGGTGACCCGGTTGGCCGGGCCGAACGACGGCGGCCGGGATTGGTGCAGGGCGCGGGAGAGCACCGCCCAGGTCGCGAACGCGAACACCGCACCGGCCAGCCAGCCCGCCGTACCCAGGCCGATGGCGGTGCCCAGCAGAGCCAGCAGCAAGAGCATCGCGCCCGCTCCCACCGCGGTCTCCTGCTGAACGGACCTCGCGGTACGGACGTCATAGGCGTCGTACGTGTTGTTCAGGGCCACCGAACACCCTCCGGCCGTGTGACAGAGTCGGTCAACGCCGCCGCGTCGTACGCGGCTTGCGCGTCCCTGGGTACGCGGGTGGCCTCCCGATCGTTCAGGAGGAGTTCCGATGACACGCAGGGCACGGGCGTTCTGGCTGGAGGCGCCGGGCGCGGGCGCGATCCGCGAGGTGGAGCTGCCGGTACCGGGCCCGCGCGACGTGCTCGTGCGGACGCTCTTCAGCGGCGTGAGCCGGGGCACCGAGACCCTCGTCTTCGGCGGCCGGGTGCCCACGACCCAGTACGCGGCCATGCGCGCGCCGTTCCAGGAGGGCGACTTCCCGGGGCCGGTCAAGTACGGGTACCTCAACGTCGGCGTGGTGGAGGAGGGCCCCGAGCCGCTCGCCGGGCGCACCGTCTTCTGCCTCTACCCGCACCAGACGCGGTACGTCGTCCCGGCCGCCGCCGTCACCCCGGTGCCGCCCTCCGTGCCGGCCGGGCGGGCCGTGCTCGCCGGCACCGTCGAGACCGCCGTCAACGCGCTGTGGGACGCGGCGCCGCTGATCGGCGACCGGGTCACCGTCGTCGGTGGCGGCATGGTCGGCTGCTCCGTGGCCGCGCTGCTGGCCCGGTTCCCCGGGGTGCGGGTCCAGTTGGTCGACGCGGACCCGGGCCGGGCGGAGGCCGCCCGGGCGCTCGGCGTCGGGTTCGCGTCCCCGGGCGGCGCGCTCGGCGACCGCGACCTCGTCGTGCACGCCAGCGCGACCGAGGCCGGACTCGCGCGGTCGCTGGAGCTGCTGCGGCCCGAGGGCACGGTCGTGGAACTGAGCTGGTACGGCGACCGGCCCGTCGCCCTGCCGCTCGGTGAGGCGTTCCACTCCCGGCGCCTGACCCTGCGCGGCAGCCAGGTCGGCACCGTCTCCCCGGCCCGGGCCGCCACCCGCGGCCACGGCGACCGGATGGCCCTCGCGCTCGAACTGCTCGCCGATCCCGCCCTCGACGCACTCGTCACCGGCGAGTCCGCGTTCGCCGGACTCCCGGACCTGATGCCCCGCTTGTCCTCCGGCGCCGTACCCGCGCTGTGCCACCGGATCCGGTACGAGGACGAGAACGACAGCGAGGACGAGGACAGCGAAGCGGACGGCCGCAGCGGCGCCTGACCCCGCGGAATGACGTACGGGCCCACTGAACAGGGGGAGGCGTCCGGCCGTAATAGACGGCACCCGCGCAGCGATCGGCGGGGGACCAGACGTGCCACACCTGGAGGGTCGTCCGTTGTTCAGCATCACCGTCCGCGATCACATCATGGTCGCCCACAGCTTCCGCGGCGACGTCTTCGGGCCCGCCCAGCGCCTGCACGGAGCGACGTTCCTGGTGGACGCCACGTTCCGGCGCGAGGAGCTGGACGAGGACAACATCGTCGTCGACATCAGCCTGGCCACCCGGGAGCTGGGTGCGGTCGTCGCCGAGCTGAACTACCGCAACCTCGACAACGAACCCGACTTCGCCGGTGTCAACACCTCCACGGAGTTCCTGGCGAAGATCGTCGCCGACCGGCTCGCCGAGCGCGTGCACCAGGGCGCGCTCGGCGAGGGGGCCAGGGGCCTGGCGGGCCTCACCGTCACCCTGCACGAGTCACACGTCGCCTGGGCGAGTTACGAGCGTGCGCTGTGACCGCCGCCTCAGGAGCGACGGCGGCAGTCCGCGGGCGCACCCGGCCCGGCCACGTTCCCGCGCGGACCACCGGGCCGGACGCCGACCCGGCCCCGGAGAACGGGGGGATCGTCCCCATGGCCCTGCGCTCCGTGCACTTCGTCGTGCCCGGCGGCGTCGACGACCCGGCCGCCCCGAGCGGCGGCAACGCCTACGACCGGCGGGTACGGCTCGACCTGCCCGGCTTCGGCTGGCGGGTGCGGAGCCTGCCCGTGCCCGGCGACTGGCCCCGGCCGGACGCCGCCGCCCGCGCGGAACTCGCCCGCGCCCTCGGGCGGTTGCCGGACGGCGCGGTCGTCCTCCTCGACGGCCTGGTCGCCTGCGGGGTGCCGGAGATCGTGGTTCCGGCGGCCGGGCGGCTGCGCATGGCCGTCCTCGTCCACCTCCCGCTCGGCGACGAGACCGGCCTCGACCCCGCCGTCGCCGCCGGTCTCGACGCCCGTGAACGCGCGGTACTGCGCGCCGTCCCCGCCGTCGTCGCCACCAGCGACTGGGCGGTGCGCCGCCTCGTCTCCCACCACGGCCTCGACCCCGCCCGGGTGCACGTCGCCGCCCCCGGCGCCGACATCGCGCCGCTCGCCCCCGGCACCGACGGCGTCTCCCGGCTGGTGTGCGTCGCCGCGGTCACGCCCCGCAAGGGACAGCACCGGCTGGTGGAGGCGCTGGCGGCCGTGGCCGAACTGCCGTGGAGCTGCGTGTGCGTCGGCGGGCTCGGCCAGGACCCGGAGTACGTCGCCCGGCTGCGGTCGCAGATCGCGCGGCACGGGCTCGCGGAGCGGCTGGTGCTCGCCGGACCGCGGACCGGCGCCGAACTGGACGCCACCTACGCGACCGCCGACCTGATGGTGCTCACCTCCTGCGCCGAGACCTACGGCATGGCGGTGACCGAGGCCCTCGCCCGCGGTGTCCCGGTGCTCGCCACCGACGTCGGCGGCCTCCCGGAGGCGGTCGGACGCGCCCCCGACGGAGGGGTGCCCGGCATCCTCGTCCCGCCGGAGGACCCCGCCGCGCTCGCCGCGGAGCTGCGCTGCTGGTTCGGCGAGGCGGACGTACGACGCCGCCTCAAGGGCGCCGCCCGCGTCGCCGCGCCGCCCTGAACGGCTGGGCGAGCACCGCCCGGAGCCTGGCCGGAGTACTCCACCGGCTGCCGGACGGACCGGGGAGGGCGGCATGAGCACCAGCGAGCGCCCCGCACCGGCAGCGGGCACCGTCCCGGCGCGGCCGGGCCCGCGGGAGGCACCCGGCGCCACGAACGCCGCGGCCCCCGCCGCACCCCCGGACCGTCCGGTTGCCGCCGGTCGCACCGTCGCACCGCCTGCACCCGGCCCCGGCCGCGGCCCGGGCGCAGACCGGGTGGGCCCGCTTGCCCGCCCGCTCCAGGCCGGACCCGGCGGCGCACCCGGCGGTTCCGCACCCCAGCGGTCCGGCGACGCCGTCGAACAGAGGGGGGACCCGACCTGGACGTCCCCCGGCGAGCCGCCTGCCGGTGGACGCGGACGGCCGCCGGCCTCGGTCGGGCGTCGCCTGCCGTCCGCCACCGGTGGGCCGGAACAGCCGTCCGCCCGGCCGCACGGGCGGCCCGCCGCCGAACGCCCCGCCGCCAATCGCCCCATCGCCGAACGCCCCACCGTCCGCCTCCGCGAGGCACCGGTACACGGGCACCCTGTCGGCTCGCCGCGCTACGCCCCCGAGTGGCTGCGGCTGCGGGAGTCCGCCGACGCCGCCGCGCGGGCCCACGACCTGCTCGACCCGTTGCGGATCAGGCTCGCCGATTCGCCGGGGCGGGCGGACGGGCTCGTCGTGCACGACCTGGGCTGCGGCACCGGGTCGATGGGACGCTGGCTCGCCCCGCTGCTCGACGGCCCCCAGCACTGGGTGCTGCACGACCGCGATCCCTACCTCCTGCACTTCGCCGCCGTCGCCGCCCCGCACACCGCCGCCGACGGCAGCCGTGTCACCGTCGAGACCCGCCGCGGTGACCTCGCCCGGCTCACCCCGGACGCCCTGACCGGCGCCGCTCTGGTGACCGCCTCCGCGCTGCTCGACGTCCTCACCGCCGCGGAGGTCGGCAAGCTCGCCGCCGCCTGCACCGCCGCCGGCTGCCCGGCGCTGCTGACCCTCTCCGTCGCCGGGCGCGTCGGCCTCACCCCCGCGCACCCCCTGGACGCCGAGATCACCGAGGCGTTCAACGACCACCAGCGGCGTACCGGCCTGCTCGGCCCCGACGCGGTCACCACCGCGGCCGAGGTCTTCGCCGGACGCGGCGCCACCGTGCGGGCGCACTCCAGCCCCTGGCGGCTGGGCCCCGGCGACGGCGCACTCACCGCCCAGTGGCTGCGGGGCTGGGTCGCAGCGGCCGTCGAACAGCGTCCCGAGCTGCGCGAGCGGGCCGGACGGTACCTGGAGGAGCGCCTCGCGGCCTGTGCGGCCGGGCAGTTGCGCGTGGTCGTCCACCACACCGACCTGCTGGCGCTGTGCCGGCCGACGGGCGGTGCCTCGTGAGCGCGCCGCGCACCCCCCTCGGCGCCCTCGCCGGCGCCGCGCTCCTCGCCGTACTCCTGTGGCGGCTCGGCACCGGCGCCTTCCTGGACGGGCTGCGCCGGATCGACGCGGTCGCGGTGCTGGCCGCGCTGGGGATCGGCCTGGTCACCACGGTGTTCAGCGCCTGGCGCTGGGCCCTGGTGGCCCGTGGCCTGGGCATGCGGCTGCCGCTCGAAGCGGCCGTGGCCGACTACTACCGCGCCCTCTTCCTCAACGCCGCCCTCCCCGGCGGTGTCCTCGGCGACGTGCACCGCGCGGTGCGGCACGGGCGGAGCACCGGCGACCTGGGGCGCGGTGTGCGGGCCGTCGTCCTCGAACGGGTGGCCGGTCAGGCCGCGTTGACCGGTGCCGGGGCCGTCGTGCTGCTCACGATGCCGTCCCCGGTGCGGGCGGCGGTCCGGCAGTTCGCGCCCCTCGTGGCGCTGTCCCTGCTCGGCGCGCTCGCCGTTCTCCTCGCCCTGCGCGTGAACCGGAGGCCCGCAGGCCGGAAGCGCTCCGTACCCCGGACGCTCTCCGCCCGCCGGACGGCCCCGCGCCGGGGACGGGCCCTGCGGTCGGTGCTCGGCGAGGCGCGGGAGGGGCTGCTGTCCCGGCGGAACCTGCCCGGCGTCGCGGTCGCCTCCGTCGTCGTACTCGCCGGACACCTCACGATGTTCGTGCTCGCCGCCCGTGTGACCGGCAGCGGTGCCTCCGTCGCCGTGCTGGTGCCGCTGGCCGTGCTGGCCCTGCTCGCCATGGCGCTGCCGCTGAACGTCGGCGGCTGGGGACCCCGGGAGGGCGTCACCGCCTGGGCGTTCGGCGCGGCGGGGCTCGGCGCGGGCACCGGACTGGGCGTCGCCGTGGTGTACGGCGTGCTCGGCCTCGCGGCGAGCCTGCCCGGCGCCGTCGTCCTTCTCGCCCGCCGGCACACCGGCCGCTACGCGTCGCCGCCCGCCCCGTCGGCCACGGTGACCGTCACTCCGGTCAGCAGCGCGAAGCATTCCGCGAAGGAATCCGCCAGGCTCGCCAGCAGTTCCTTGCCCTTTTCCGCCGACCCCAGCGAAGGGCGCCCGATGACACCCGAAGCGGTGTAGGCGGACATACCGAGGGAGAGCAGATGACGCCGGTCGTCCGCGACGAAATCGGCGGCCTCGTAACCGGGCCGCACCCATTCGGGATGAGCGTGCAGCAGAATGGAGGTCTCGATTTCCCCGGCGTGCATGTCGGTGAGCAGCGAGGTGACCACCCCCGCCCGTCGCCGCGCCGTCTCCCAGTCCTCGGCGGCCGGGAACAGCGCCAGCCGCTCACCGCGTGCCGAGGACTCCTGGACGACGTTGCCCAGGACGTAGTTCCCGCCGTGCCCGTTGACCACGACCAGAGCCCCGACCCCCGAGCGGCGCAGGGAGTCCGCTATGTCCCGCACCACCGCGTGCAGGGTCACGGAGGAGATGCTCACGGTCCCCGGCCAGTCGGCGTGTTCGTGCGAGCAGCCGATCGTCACCGGTGGCAGCAGGTGCACCGGATACGCGTCGGCCAACTCCCGTGCGACGGCGCACGCGACGAGGGTGTCGGTCGCCAACGGCAGGTGCGGACCGTGCTGTTCGTAGCTCCCCACCGGCAGCACCGCGACCTTGTGGCCCCGCACCCGCACGTCGTCGCTCGTGTCCGCCGGCACCAGTGAGACATCCATTCACGCACGGCCTTTCAGGTCGTTTGAACAGTCGGCCGAACCGCCTGTTGCACGGTTCTGCCGAACAGTCCGGTGAGCAATCAGTTGGGAAACGCGAGAATCATGACAGAAGAAGTCGGTGTACTCGGCGAGAAGACGTCCCGGCGCACGGACGTGGAGCGGATCGTGGAGACACCGCTGCCCACCGTCTACGGGAAGTTCCGGGCGTACGGCTACCTCGACCACGAGCGCGGCGACGAGCAGGTGGCCCTCGTCCACGGCGACCTGGACACCGAGGGCGTACTCACCCGGCTCCACTCCGAGTGCCTGACCGGCGACGCCTTCGGCTCCCGGCACTGCGAGTGCGGCGCCCAACTCGCCTCCGCCCTGCGGCAGGTGGCCGACGCGGGCAGCGGCGTCGTGGTCTACCTGCGCGGCCACGAGGGGCGCGGCATCGGGCTGCTCGCCAAGCTGCGCGCGATGGCGCTGCAGGCCGGGGGACTGGACACGGTGGAGGCGAACCTCGCCCTCGGCCTGCCCGTGGACGCCCGCGACTACGGCGCCGCAGCCCGCATCCTCGACGACCTCGGGGTGCGCTCCGTACGGCTGATGTCCAACAACCCGCGCAAACGGGAGGCGTTGGTGCGGCACGGCATCCGGGTCACCGAGCAGGTGCCGCTGCTGATACCGCCGTGCGAGTCCAACATCACCTACCTGCGCACCAAGCGGGAGCGGCTCGACCACCACCTGCCCCACCTCGACGCGATGGCGCACGTGCCGTCGTGAGCGCCGGGACGGACACGGGCGGGATCAGTCCGCGAGGGCCCGGTGCACGAGCCGCTTCAGGTCCGGGTAGACGGCGTGCGAGGACCTGGGCCGCACCTGGGTCATGAACTGAACGCTCAGGTCACGGCCCGGGTCGACCCAGAAGGTGGTCGTCGCCACCCCGCTCCAGCCGTACGTCCCGAGCCCCGACGGCGACTGGGTGCGGGCCGGGTCGGTCACCACGGAGACGCCGAGGCCGAAGCCCACGCCGTCGTTGGCGGGCGTGTCGTGCGCGGGACGGCTGCCCACGGCGCGCAGGTCGGCGCCCCCGGGGAGGTGGTTGCGGGTCATGAGGTCCACCGTGTGCGGGGCGAGCAGCCGGACGCCGTCGAGTTCGCCGCGCCGCCGCAGCAACTCCGCGAAGCGGTGCACGTCGTGGGCCGAGGAGACCAGGCCGCCGCTGCCCGACAGGAACCGCGGGCGGCCGCCCCGCAGCGGCAGCCCGGCAACCGGTGCGATGCCGCCGTCCTCCGTCTCGCCGTACAGCTCGGCCAGCCGGTCCGCCCGGGCGTCGGTGACGTGGAACCCGGTGTCCGTCATGCCGAGGGGACCGAAGATCCGTTGGGCGCAGAACACGTCCAGCGGCTGCCCCGAGACCACCTCCACGAGCCGCCCCAGCACGTTGCTGGCCACCGAGTAGTTCCACCGGGTGCCCGGCTCGAACTGCAGGGGCAGGCGCGCGTACAGGTCGACCGTCTCGGCCAGGTCGGCGCCCGGCAGCACGGACGAGGCGACACCGGCCGCCCGGTACAACGCGTCGACGGGGTGGGCGTGGTAGAAGCCGAACGTCAGCCCGGCCGTGTGGGTCATCAGGTGCCGGACGCGGACCGGACCGGCGGCCGGGCGGGTGACGACGTCCTCCCCGGTGCCCCCCGCGTAGACCCGGGGCTCCGCGAAGGCCGGAAGGTACCGGTCCACCGGGTCGTCCAGCGACAGCCGGCCCTCCTCCACCAGAATCAGCACGGCCACGGAGGTGACGGGCTTGGTCATGGAGTAGATCCGCCACAGCGTGTCGGCCGTCACCGGGAGGCCGGCCGCGACGTCCCGCAGCCCGTGCACGGTCAGATGGGCGACCCGGCCGCCGCGCGCGACCGCGACGAGAAATCCGGGCAGCCGGCCCTCCTCCACCTGCCGGGCGAAGTGCCCGTCGAGCCGCTTCAGCGCCTCGGGGTCCAGCCCGGCCGCGCCCGCGTCGACCTCCTGCCGCAGGGGTGGCATCGCCATCGCTCTCCTTGATCGTTCTTCGGGGCGGTTCTGGCATACCCCGCCCACGCGCCCCCGGAACCACGGGCGCGTGGGGATCAGGACCTGCGACAGGAGCGCGGGGCGGCGACACGGAGCGGCCGGCGTCAGGCCGCCGGGCCCCAGCGGGAGGGCCTGGGGCCCGAGGCCGGCCGGTCACGTCAACGTGCTTCGGGCGCCGCCTACTTCTTGACCGACTCCACGGCGTGGCCGCCGAACTGGTTGCGCAGCGCGGCGATCATCTTCATCTGCGGCGAGTCGTCCTGGCGGGACGCGAACCGCGCGAAGAGCGAGGCCGTGATCGCGGGCAGCGGCACCGCGTTGTCGATGGCCGCCTCCACCGTCCAGCGGCCCTCGCCGGAGTCGTCGGCGTAACCGCGCAGCTTTTCCAGGTGCTGGTCCTCGTCCAGGGCGTTGACCGCGAGGTCCAGGAGCCAGGAGCGGATCACCGTGCCCTCCTGCCAGGAGCGGAAGACCTCGCGGACGTTGTCCACGGAGTCGACCTTCTCCAGCAGCTCCCAGCCCTCGGCGTAGGCCTGCATCATGGCGTACTCGATGCCGTTGTGGACCATCTTGGAGAAGTGCCCGGCGCCGACCTTGCCCGCGTGGACGTAGCCGTAGGGGCCGTCGGGCTTGAGGGCGTCGAAGATCGGCTTGAGGTCGTCGACGTGCTCCTTCTCGCCGCCGACCATCAGCGCGTAGCCGTTCTTCAGCCCCCACACGCCGCCCGAGACACCCGCGTCGACGAAGTTGATGCCGCGCTTGCCCAGCTCCTCGGCGTGCCGCTCGTCGTCCGTCCAACGCGAGTTGCCGCCGTCGATGACGGTGTCGCCGGGCTTGAGCAGCGTCGCGAGCTGGTCGATGACGTGCTGGGTGGCGCCGCCGGCCGGGACCATCACCCAGACCGCGCGGGGCCGTTCCAGCCGGTCGACCAGCTCGACCAGGCTGTCGACGTCGGCCCGCTCGGGATTGGTGTCGTATCCGACGACGGTGTGGCCGGCGTTGCGCAGACGCTCGCGCATGTTGCCGCCCATCTTGCCGAGACCAACGAGACCGATCTGCATGTCAGTGCACTTCCTTCAGTTCACGGTAGGCGGCCACGAGCGCGGCCGTGGAGGGGTCGAGGCCGGGTACGTCGGTGCCCTCGGTGAGGGCCGGTTCGACGCGCTTGGCGAGTACCTT
>NZ_JOGV01000050.1:0-67190 GCF_000721365.1 Streptomyces sp. NRRL F-5650
CGAGCAGGGGCAGCGGTTCGGAGGAGGTGACCAGGTCGCGCAGGGGGTGACGGGCCAGGACCGCGTCGACCTGCGGCGTCAGCGCCGCCGCCAGCCGGGTGGCCACCGGCAGCGTGTCGTCGAGCAGGGTCCCGGCCGCCGCCAGCAGCACCGCGCGCCCCGAGTCCGCCGGCACCCCCGCGGCGGCGCGCCGGAACAGCTCGGCGCCCTCCTCCAGGACGAGACCCGTGTCGACGCCGGCCGGGATCTTGATCCGCGCCGCGTGCCGCCAGGTGGCGACGGGGTCGCTCCACGCCTCCACCCGGTACGTCCAGTGACCCGGTGCCCCCGGCGTGACCTCGGCGCCCCAGCGGTCGGTGCCCGGGGCCAGCTCCCGCATCGGCGTCCACGGTCCCGGGCGGCCCTCGGGGTCCTTCAGCACGACGTTGGCGGCCACCGCCTCGTGCCCCTCGCGGAACACGGTCGCGGTGACCTCGAACGTCTCTCCCGTCACCGCCTTCGCCGGGCGTCTGCCGTTGTCCACCACCGGATGGACGTCCCGGACCGGGATACGTCCGATTCCCACGCTCGCACTCATCCGCATCTCACCTCCGCCGTGCTCGTGGCCGGGCGCGGGCCCGGCCGACTGGATTGGGCCGTTCGGGTCAGGCGGCGCCCGAGGGGGCCCTGTGGCCCGCCGGGGAGAGCCGCTCCGGCCGTTCCTGCGCAGGGGTGAGCAGGTTCGTCCGCAGATACCTCTCGGCAGCGTCCGCGGCCTCGCGTGCGCACCGCTTCCCCATCAGCACGCAGAGGGTGTATCCGGAGTCCTCGAAGGTGGTCCGGACGGTGACGTCCGCGGGGGACGCCAGCATCGAGCGTTCCCAGGCGCGGTAGTGCCGCAGCTTCCGGGCGACTTCGCTCTTCGCGGGGAGCAGCATGGCCGGTCACCTTCCGGGCGGTCCGGTGGTCCGGACGATCGGGTTCTGGGCGTTCGGCTCCGGCCGAACGGCCTGGCAGGGGCCGATCGGCGCAGGGGCGAACGAGTTCTTCACACATGGTGCACGGGTGGTGACACCCCGTCTTGTTGGATCTTCAACTGCATTCCGGGCCCCGCTCCCGCCCGCCCCCGCCCCGGTCCCGGCCCCGAACTGCTCGTGTTGCACGAATGGACTACCGCTCCCACTCTGGAGTGACTCAGAAGCGAACAGCGCTCACGCTTCGTGATCGGGGAGCCCGTCCCCCACGGGACGAGGAGGAGCGAGAGTCCTCGCGGTGAGGAGCCACGACGATGAAGACCGCAGTGCCCTGCTACTACCACCTCGACGTGGAAGTGAGCCCGGAACGGGTCGGACAGGTCAGGCGCATCCTGGCCGCTCACCTCCGGTTCTGGAACCTGGAGAACCTCGTCGAACCCGTCTGCTCGGGCGCCGAGATGCTGCTGCTGGCGATCGACGAGCACGCGAGCGACAAGAACACGTCGATCGAGATGTGGTGGAACCGCCAGCACCTCATCACGGCCGTAGCGGGCAACGACCAGGCGCTCCGTCCCGACCAGGACCTGCGCACCTGTCTGCAGCACCTCGCGGCCAACAGCGACGGCTGGGGCTGCTGCGCCGCCGACACCGGCGCCAAGGTCATCTGGTTCTCGCGCCGCGCCCGCGCCGGCGAACGCGTCCCGCTGGTCGCGACGGATCCCGAGCCGATCACCCAGGAGGGGCTGGAAGTGCCGCGAGAGATCATGCCCGTGGCCCGGGCGGCCGGGTGGGCCCGTACGTCCGGCGGCATCCTGGAGGAGGCCCGGTGACCCGCGCCAGGCCGAACTGGAAGGGGTCGCCCGTGTGGAGCGGGCACCCCTACCCCCTGGGAGCCTCGTACGACGGACAGGGCACCAACTTCGCCCTGTTCAGCGAGGTCGCCGAGCGGGTCGACCTCGTGCTCGTCGACGACGACGGCCGCCACAGCACCGTCCCGCTGCCCGACGTGGACGGCTTCGTCTGGCACTGCTACCTGCCCGGCGTCGGCCCGGGGCAGCGCTACGGCTACCGGGTCCACGGCCCGTGGGCCCCGGCCGTCGGCCACCGCTGCAACCCGGCGAAGCTGCTCCTCGACCCCTACACCCGGGCCGTGGACGGGCTGGTGGACAACCACGCCTCCCTCTTCGAACGGGCCAGGGGCAGGGCCGACCCGGGCGACAGCGCCGGGCACACCATGCTCGGCGTGGTCACCGACCCCTTCTTCGACTGGGGCGACGACCGCCCGCCCAGGCGCCCGTACTCGGAGAGCGTCATCTACGAGGCCCACGTCCGCGGCCTCAGCCGCACCCACCCCGACGTGCCCGAGGAGCTGCGCGGCACCTACGCGGGCCTCGCGCACCCGGCGGTCGTCGACCACCTCACCTCCCTCGGGGTGACCGCCGTGGAGCTGATGCCGGTGCACCAGTTCGTGCACGACGGGGTGCTCCAGGACCGGGGCCTGTCCAACTACTGGGGCTACAACACCATCGGCTTCTTCGCGCCGCACAACGGCTACGCCGCCCTCGGCACCCGCGGCCAGCAGGTCAGCGAGTTCAAGTCGATGGTCAAGACCCTGCACGAGGCCGGCCTCGAAGTGATCCTCGACGTGGTCTACAACCACACCGCCGAGGGCAACGAGAAGGGCCCCACCCTCTCCTTCCGCGGCATCGACAACGCCTCGTACTACCGCCTGGTGGACGGCGACTGGCAGCACTACTACGACACCACCGGCACCGGCAACAGCCTGCTGATGCGCCACCCCTACGTGCTCCAGCTCATCATGGACTCGCTGCGGTACTGGGTCACCGAGATGCACGTCGACGGCTTCCGCTTCGACCTCGCGGCCACCCTGGCCCGGCAGTTCCACGAGGTGGACCGGCTGTCCGCGTTCTTCGACCTCATCCAGCAGGACCCGGTGATCAGCCGCGTCAAGCTCATCGCCGAGCCCTGGGACGTCGGCGAGGGCGGTTACCAGGTGGGCAACTTCCCCCAGCTGTGGTCGGAGTGGAACGGCAAGTACCGCGACGCCGTACGGGACTTCTGGCGCGCCGAGGAGCACACGCTCGGCGAGTTCGCCTCCCGGCTGACCGGCTCCTCCGACCTCTACCAGCACAGCCGCCGCCGTCCGCGCGCCAGCGTCAACTTCGTCACCGCGCACGACGGGTTCACGCTGCGCGACCTCGTGTCGTACAACGACAAGCACAACGAGGCCAACGGCGAGGACAACCGGGACGGCGAGAGCCACAACCGGTCCTGGAACTGCGGCGCGGAGGGCGAGACCAGGGACCCGGCGGTGCGGGAACTGCGCGGCCGGCAGCAGCGCAACTTCCTGGCCACGCTGCTGCTCTCGCAGGGCATCCCCATGATCTGCCACGGCGACGAACTGGGCCGCACCCAGGGCGGCAACAACAACGCCTACTGCCAGGACAACGAAACCTCCTGGATCGACTGGCGGCTCGACGACGAGCAGCGCGCTCTGCTGGACTTCGCCCGCCGCCTGATCGCCCTGCGCGCCGACCACCCGGTGCTGCGCCGGCGGCGCTTCTTCCGCGGGGAGACCCTCACCCACGCGGACCAGCCGCTGCCCGACCTCGTGTGGCTGCTGCCGGACGCGCGGGAGATGACCGACGACGACTGGCAGCGCTCCGACGCGCACACCGTCGGCGTCTTCCTCAACGGCGACGCCATCGCCGAACCCGACGCCCAGGGCCGGCCGGTGGTCGACGACTCCTTCCTGCTGCTCTTCAACAGCCACTGGGAGCCGGCCGACTTCCGGCTGCCCGACGTCACCTACGGCGAACGCTGGACGGCCCTGGTCGACACCGCCGACCCGGAGGGCGTCCCCGACGAGGCCGAGCACAAGGCGGGCACCAGGCTGACCGTCGGGCAGCGCAGCCTGGTGCTGCTCTCCCGGGCCTCCCGCACCGGCCGGTGAGCCGGTGAGGTCAGCCCTCCAGACGGCGCGCGGTCACCGTGAACTGCGCGCCGTCGGCGTCCCGGAGCACCGCCTCGTCCGCCCGCAGGGAGAGCACGCTGCCCCCGTGCCGCTCCGCGGCACGGGCACAGGCCGCGACGTCCTCGACCGCGAAGTGGACCTGCCAGTGCGGCCGCACCGCCGGGTCCGGGGCCGCTCCCAGCGCCCCCGACTCGATGCGGGCCACGACCTCGCCCTCGTGGCGCAGCACCACCTCGTCGCCCTCGTACCGGACCTCGCAGCCCTGTCCCGAGTCCCACTCGAAGATCTCGCCGTAGAAGATCGCGGCGTCGAAGGCGTCGCGGGTGTGCAGCCGGATGAAGGCCGGACGCTTGGTGCGCCAGGTGTCCCAGTCGGAGAACAGCTCGCCCTCCCAGATCCCGAACGTCGCCCCGTCCCGGTCGGCGAGCAGGGCCGCCCGGCCCGGCGGCAGGGAGATCGGCCCGACCGCGGCGGTGCCCCCGCGCTCCTGTGCCCGCGACGCGGCCTCGTCCGCGCTGCGTACCGCGAAGTACGGCGTCCAGGCCACCGCCATCTGCCACATCGCGGCGACGGCGGCGATCCCGGCCACCGGCACCCCGTCGGCCAGGGCGATGCGGAAGGGCTCGCCCAGCCGGACGGGCCGCCACTGCCAGCCCAGGACGGCGGAGTAGAACTCCTCGGTCGCCTTCAGGTCACGGCTGGTGAGACTCACCCAGCAGGGGGCTCCGTACACGGAGTGCGTGGACAGCAGGCCGTCCCCGCGGGCGGAGGAGGTCATGTCGTGGTTCATGGCAGTCGTGTCCTGATCTCGTCCACCGGCAGCCACCGGCTCCGCGCCGGTGTCCGGCCGGGAGTGCGGCGGGCGCCTGGCGAGTACCCCGCACCCGGTGCCGAAACGGTGCCGCGCCCGTGCCCGACCGTCCGGTGGCGCGAGGCGTCGGGGCTGGTGAGGATGGAGGTCCGGAGGTGACCATGCCCCCCACCGACGCGCACCCGGCCCCCGGCCCGGGGCCGGATTCCGACGCGGACCAGATCTTCCGGCTGCAGGAGCAGGTCCGGCAGCTCAAGGAGGCCGTCGTCTCGCACGCCGTCGTCGACCAGGCGATCGGCGTGATCGTCGTCCTCGGCGCGGTGTCGCCGGACGAGGGATGGATCGTCCTGAAGGAAGTTTCCCAGCATACGAACATCAAACTCCGCAATGTGGCGGAAACGGTACTCATCTGGGGGCGCACCGGAGTGATGCCGCCGGAGATCCTGGCCGCGCTGGAGGACCGCCTGGGGCGGCCCCTGGGCGAGGGGCACGCGCTCAGCGGGCCTCCGCCAGGATCTCCTCGCGGATCCGGTCGAAGCAGCCGGTGAGCAGCCGCGAGACGTGCATCTGGGAGATGCCGAGCTGCTGGGCGATGCGGCTCTGCGTCATCCCGCCGAAGAAGCGCAGGTAGAGGATGGTGCGCTCGCGCTCGGGCAGCGCCTCCAGGCAGGGCCGCACGGCCACCCGGTCCACCACCGCGTCGAAGGCAGGGTCGGGCCCGCCCAGCGCGTCGCCGAGGGCGTACCCGTCGGTGCCGGGCATCTCCGCCTCCAGCGACAGCGCCGAGAAGCACTCCAGGGCCTCCATGCCGGTGCGCACGTCGACCGTGGTCAGGTGCGCGTGCTCGGCGATCTCCTCGACGGTCGGCGCGCGTCCCGGCGTGGTCTGCGCCAGCTCCTTCGCCGACTTGCGGACCCGGTTGCGCAGGTCCTGGATGCGGCGCGGGACGTGCAGCGTCCACATGTGGTCGCGGAAGTGCCGTTTGATCTCCCCGGTCACGGTCGGCACGGCGTACGCCTCGAAGGCGTGGCCGCGCCGCGGGTCGTAGTGGTCGACGGCCTTGACCAGACCCAGGGCCGCCACCTGGTAGAGATCCTCCAGGTTCTCGCCGCGGCCCCGGAAGCGGACGGCGATCCGCTCGGCCATGGGCAGCCACACCCGGATCAGTTCGTCCCGCAGCGCCTTGCGCTCGGGTCCCTCGGGCAGCCCGGCGAGCCGGTCGAACGCCGCGGCCGTGTCGGGGGCGTCGTCGTGCGGGTGGGGCTGGGTTCTGCCGGCGACACGCATCACGCGCACCTCCCTCAGCAGGGGTGCTGGCAAGTCCTCGTATATATGGATACTGAGCGCGAATGCCCCGGACGGCCACTCGAACGGCCGCACACCGGTGACCGGGCGGCCGCCCCGTCGCCGGACGTGATGTGCGGCACGCTCCGGGTGATCGTGCGCACGGGCGCCGGCGGATCCTCCCTGGGCAGCGCTTGATCGTCGATCAAAAGGGGCGAAGGTGCTGGCCACGGCGCATTCCGCTCATTTGACAGTGCGATCGGCACACAGATAGGAAGCAGCGTCGAGAGGTCGAGAGGGGCACCGTGTACGAGCCGAACGTGGTCGGGGACTGGCAGGAGTACGACGAGCACGCCGGCCTGCGGGTCCGAGTCCACCGCCTGGAGCCGGCCGAGCCGCCGCGCGGGCGGGACGACGCCGCGGAGGGGCTGACGTACTTCCGGGTCCGGGTGACCGTCGAGAACCGGGGCGGGCGACGGCTCGGCATCCACCTGGAGGACGGCCAGATCGACCTGCGGATCGGCCCCGACGGGGAGAGCGCCTTCCTCGACTGGCGCAACTCCCAGTTCATCGAGGGATTCGACGTCTACCCGCTGCGCCGGGCCACCGCCGTGCTCTACGGAGCCGGCCCGGAGGCGAGCCTGGGTCAGGTGGATGTCCAGGTGCAGCTCCGGGTGGACGAGGAGTGGGCCGACCGCCGCCTGTGGAGCGGTGCGCTGGGGCTGCCCGACGGGGCCGGCGCCGTGCCGTGCGGCACGGCGCGGGACGAGGGCGTGGCGCACCAGGTGAGCGCCTTCCTGCGGGGCCGGTCGGAGGACGGCCCCGCCTGACCCGCCCGGTCCGCCGGGGCTCAGTGCGCGATGCCGTCGATGATCTCCCGGGCGCCCTGGCGCAGCAGGGCCACCGCGACCGAGGTGCCCAGGGTCGCCGGGTCGAGCCGGCCCGCCCACTCGTGGGCGTTCAGCCGGGTCTTGCCGTCCGGGGTGAAGACGCAGGCCCGCAACGAGAGTTCCCCGCCGCTCTCCACGCGGGCGAGTCCGGCGATCGGGCTGTTGCAGTGCCCCTGCAGGACGTGCAGGAGCATGCGCTCCGCCGTCGCCTCCCGGTGCGTGCCGGGGTGGCCGAGGCCGCTCACCGCGTCGATCAGGCCGCTGTCGTCCTCGCGGCACTGCAGGGCGAGGATGCCCGCGCCGATCGGCGGCATCATCGTCTCGGGGGAGAGGACCTCGCTGATCACGTCGCTCCGGCCGATGCGCCGCAGACCGGAGACGGCGAGCAGCAGCGCGTCCGCCTCCCCCGCGGCGAGCTTCGCCAGCCGCCGGTTGGCGTTGCCGCGGAACGGCACGCACCGCAGGTGCGGGTGGGCGGCCGCCAGTTGGGCGACACGGCGCACCGAGGACGTGCCGACGCGTGTGCCGTCCGGCAGCTCGTCCAGGGTGAGCCCGTCCGGGTGGACGAGCGCGTCCCGCACGTCGTCCCGCTCCAGGAACGCGGCGAACACCGTACCGGCGGGCAGCGGCCGGTCGGCGGGCACGTCCTTGAGGCAGTGCACCGCGAGATCGGCCTCGCCCGACAGCAGCGCGGCGTCCACCTCCTTGGTGAACGCGCCCTTGCCCTCCACCCGGGACAGGTCGCCGAGCCACTTGTCGCCGGTGGTGCGCACCGGGACGACCTCGGTGCGCACGCCGGGGTGGAGGGCGGCCAACTCGGCCCGTACGCGCTCGACCTGGGCCAGCGCCATGGGGGAGTCGCGGGAGACGACGCGGATCGGCCGGAGGTCGGACATGGGGACACCGTAGTGTGCGCCGGGGTTCTCAGGCATTCGGGTCGAAGGGGACGCCGGCGGGCCGGGCGGCGGCGAGGTGGGAGGCGAAACTCGCGTCCTTGAGGCCGAAGTTGGCGCTGCCGAAGTCGTGGGCGGTCAGCTTCTCGCGCAGACCCGCCGGATAGCCGTTCCAGCCCACCAGCGGCGGATACTGCCAGGCGCCCTCGTGGTTCTCCGGCGGCTCGTCGTTCGAGGTGGCCAGGCGGAAGCAGTGGGTGCTGATGCCGTCCTTGTGATAGACGATCTTCGGGTGGGTGCCGTCGAAGCGGACGGCCGACCGCTCGTGCACGTCGAACGAGCCGTGGCTGGACGTCGACACGTACTGCACGGTGTCGTCCTTCACCCACACCACCACGTGCTCCCAGTCGTGCCGGTGGCCGCCGAGGCTCGTGCCGGGCAGCGCCTGGTCCTTCTCGAAGTAGAGGCCGTACATGTAGGCGCACCAGTCGCCGTCGCACCGGGCGCGCGCGTAGCCGTTGGTGTTCGCCAGGTCGGAGGCGTCGCGGCAGTTGCCGTTGAGCGCGCCGGTGGGATTCAGTCCGCCGTTGACCGCGCCGTCGGCGCCGATGGCGGGGGTCGGATAGCAGCCGTCGGTGTCGTAGTCGTAGGCGGGCTGGTACCGCAGCTCCAGGCTGTCGGCGTTGGCGGGCAGTCCCGGCGGCGGGGCGGCCAGGGCGGTGGCGGGGAAGGCCAGGACGAGGGCGAGGGCGCCGAGCGGCGCGGCGAGCCATCTGGGGCGGGGCGTTGCGGCGGTACGCGAGAACATCGCGTCCTCCTCGGGGAGCAGCCCAACGGCTGTGGGGGGAAGGGGAGTTCAGGTTCCCCTCTTTTCCCTCCCGCGCCAAGGGGGCCCGGGTGTCCCAGAGGTGAAGAGCAGCCCGACGCCGGACGGCGCCGCATGCTCACACCAGGTCGTCCGGAACGTCCGCGGCCGACTCCTCGGGCGCCAGGTCCGGGCGGAGCCGGAGCCAGGACGGCTGGCGCAGCATGCCCTCCCGGGTGCGGGTGCTGTAGCGGACCTCGCCGACCAGGCGGGGGACGACCCAGCGCGCCCCCGGCACCGACGGCACCGGGTCGAAGGGGCAGACGTCGGTCGCGGCCGCCGTCAGCAGCGCGGCCAGTTCGGTGCGCTCGCCCGCGCTCCAGCCGGTGCCGACCCCGCCGACGTAGTGCAGCCGCCCCGCTGCGCGCTGGCCGACCAGGACGGCGCCGGGGAGGCCGCCGAGCCGTCCCCTGCCGGGCAGCCAGCCGCCGACCACGACGTCCTCGCTGCGCATGTTGCGGATCTTGATCCAGGCCCGGGAGCGGACCCCGGGCTCGTACAGCGAGTCCAGCCGCTTGCACACCAGCCCCTCCAGGCCGTGCTCGCGGGTGGCCCGCAGGGCCTGTTCGCCGTGGCCGACGAGTGCGGCGGGGGTCGACCACGAGGGCCCGTTCAGACCGAGGCCCTCCAGGCGCTCGCGGCGGCCGGTGTAGGCGGTGCGCAGCAGGGAGCGGCCGGCCAGGTGCAGGGCGTCGAACAGCACCAGGTGGACGGGGACCTTCGCCGCCCGGTGGGCCGCCCGGCCCGGCGCGTGGGCGAGGCCCATCCGGGACTGGAGCAACTGGAAGTCGGCGCGGCCCCGTTCGTCCAGGGCGAGCACCTCGCCGTCCAGTACGGCGGGGGTGTCGCCGAGCGCGGTGGCGAGCGGTGCCAGTTCCGGGTAGGCGCCGGTGATGTCGTGGCCGGAGCGGGCGCGCAGCAGGACGCTGCCGTCGCCGGGCAGGTACACCACCACGCGCTGGCCGTCCTGCTTGGTCTCGTAGGCCCAGCGCGCGTCCTGTGCGGCGGGCGGCAGGGTGCCGGGGGTGGCGAGCATCGGAGGGATCAGCGGCAGCTCCACGGGTCAGTTCTCGACGGGCCCGGGTGCTGTCACGCGCGTTGTCCGCGAGGTTCGCCTGAACGGCGCCGGTCCCGGGGAGCGGGAGCGGCGCCGTGCGGGACCGGGGACCGTCGGGGTCAGCGAGCCGGGGCGGGCTCGGCGGCGACGCCGTCGGACGGCACCGGGCCGGCCGCCGGGCCGGCGGGGCGGTGCCGGGGGATGAACGACGCGATGGCGAAGGCCAGCAGGGCCGCGCCCGCGCCGATGGCCATGACCACCTTGAACGCGTTCTCGGACGGCAGGGCGAAGCCGCCCAGGTCGATGGTCATCTGGGCCAGGATCACACCGGCGATGGCACTGGCGACCGAGGTGCCCAGGGACCGCATGAGAGTGTTGAGGCTGTTGGCGGCGGCGGTCTCGCTCGGCGGCACCGCACCCATGATCAGCGACGGCATGGCGCCGTAGGCGAAGCCGATGCCCGCGCTGATGACGCAGGAGACCAGGACCAGGTGCCAGACCTCGGACATCAGCACGATGTTCAGGCCGTAGCCGGCCGCGACGATCAGGGCGCCGATCATCAGGGTCACCTTCGGGCCGCGCGACCCCGAGACCTTCGCGGAGACCGGGGCGAACGCCATCATCACCAGGCCGGACGGCGCCATCACCAGGCCCGTGGTCAGCAGGGAGCGGCCGAGTCCGAAACCGGTGGCCTCGGGGAGCTGCATGAGCTGCGGCAGCACCAGGGACATCGCGAACATCGAGAAGCCGATGGCGACGGACGCCAGGTTGGTGAACAGCACCTGGCGGCGGGCGGTGGTGCGCAGGTCCACCAGCGGTTCCGGGGTGTGCAGCTCCCACCAGCCCCAGACCAGCAGGATCACCACGGCCGCCGCGAACAGGCCGAGGGTGGTGCCCGAGGACCAGCCCCAGTCGCCGCCCTTGGAGATCGCCAGCAGCAGGCTCGCCAGGCCGGCGGCCATGCCGACGCCGCCGAGCAGGTCGAACCGTCCGCCGGTGCGCACGGCCGACTCGGGCACCAGCGCCAGCACCAGCACCAGGGAAAGGGCGCCGAGCGTGCCGGAGAGCCAGAAGAGCATGTGCCAGTCCAGCTTGTCCGCGATCAGCGCGGCGGCGGGCAGGCCGAGCGCGCCGCCGACCCCGAGGGAGGCGCTCATCACCGCGGTGGCGCCGGCCAGGCGCTCGGCCGGCAGCTCGTCGCGCATGATGCTGATGCCGAGCGGGATCACGGCGGCGGACAGGCCCTGCAGGGCGCGGCCGGCGACCATCGGGACCAGCGCGTCGCTCAGCCCGCAGACCACCGAGCCGCTGATCAGCAGTATCAGGCTCAGCAGGAGCATGCGCCGCTTGCCGAACATGTCGCCGAGCCGGCCCACGACCGGGGTGGCCACCGCGGAGGCCAGGAGCGTGGCGGTCACCGCCCAGGCCGCGTCCGAGGCCGACGCGTCCAGGAGTTTCGGCAGCTCCGGGATGATCGGGATGACCAGGGTCTGCATGAGCGCGACGACGATGCCGGCCAGGGCCAGTACCGCGACCACGGCGTTCGGCCGTGGTGTGGCGGGGGAAGCGGGCATGGAAGAGCCTTTCGAGCGAGGAAGCGATGAATCGTGCCGTGGGTGTGAAAGCGGAACGCGAGTATTTAAGTCAGTCGCTTGAAGTATCCTACGGGGTGTGGAGGACGAGTGCCCGCCCGGGCCGGGCGGTGTCCCGGCGCCGGCGCCCCGTAGGCTTCCGTGACAACCCGCCGTACGGCGGCGGACCTGCGACGACTCGAGGGACCGGTCGTCGCGGGCGGTGAGGAGAGGGTCCCGGCGCGGTGGTGAACATGGCGGGCAGGACGGTCCGGGCGGAACAGGTCAGCGCGACCCGGCAGCTCATCCTGACCACCGCCGAACGGCTGTTCGCCGAGCACGGTGTGTACGCCGTCTCCAACCGCCAGGTCAGCGAGGCCGCCGGGCAGGGGAACAACGCCGCGGTGGGCTACCACTTCGGCACGAAGGCGGACCTGGTGAGGGCCATCGCGGAGCGCCACTCGGAGCGGGTGGAGGAACTGCGCGCCCGGCAGCTCGCCGCCCTCGGCGACTCGTCCGACCTGCGCGACTGGGTGGACTGCCTGGTCCGTCCCCAGTTCGACCATCTGGCGGCACTGGGCAGCCCCACGTGGTACGCGCGGTTCTGCGCCCAGGTCATGACCGACCCGGTGCTGCGGCCGATCATGACCGAGCAGTCCCGCGCGTCCGTCTCCCTGCGGTCGATCATCGAGGGGCGCAACCGGTGCATGCCCGCACTGCCGGACGAGGTCCGTGCGGAGCGGGGCGACATGGCCCGCCACCTCATCGTGCACACCGCCGAGGAGCGGGAGCGGGCCCTGGCGGAGAACCGGCCCACCCCGCGCGCGAGCTGGCAGGACGCAGCCGACGGCCTCGTGGACGCCATCGTGGGCATGTGGCTGGCGCCCGTCACGCCCCGGGACGGACGCTGACCGGCACGCTCACGCGGGTGGCGTCCGCCCTCCGGCCGTGCCGCCGGGTCGGTCGACTTCCCTGGCCGGAGCACAGCCCGCGACCCATCCGGCCCGACCGGTCCCGGCTGGGCCGTCCGGCGACGCCGCTCGCGCTCAGCGCACCAGCGCTCAGCGCGCACGTCTCCGCTCGCCGGTGCTCAGTGCCCACGACGCGGCCCGTGTGCGGCGTGCATGTGCCGGTTGGTGCTCAGCGTGCGTGCGCTGCCCGTGCACAGCGTGTGTGCGCGGGTCCCTGGGGGCTGTGCCGGTGATGCCGCTGGCGCGCAGCCCAGCAGCCCGCCGGCGCTCAGCGCGCACGTCTCCGCTCGCCTGTGCGCAGTGCGCACGATTCGGCCCGTGTGCGGCGGCGTGCATGTGCCGGTTGGTGCTCAGCGTGCGTGCGCTGCCCGTGCACAGCCGCTCGCCGGTGCTCAGTGCCCACGACGCGGCCCGTGCGGCGGCGTGCATGTGCCGGTTGGTGCTCAGCGTGCGCCCCCTGCCCGCGCACAGCGTGCGTGGCCCGGCCCGTGCACGACCCCCGCTCAGTGCGAAACGGCCCGTGCCCAACGTTCGACGCCGACCGGGCGCGGGCCGGTGTCGACGGACCCGGCAGTGCCGTCGGCTGGGGTTCGGTCACGGTCGGGCGGTCGTCCCGGCGGTGGTGGGGACCGGGTCCTTACCGTCGAGTAATATCGCGCGTCAGGCCCCCACGAGGAGGAACCGTGTCCCGGTCCGACCGCTCACCCCTGCTGCTCGCCGGCCTGCTGGCCACCGCGGGTGTCGCCCACTTCGCGCAGCCCCGCCCCTTCGACGCCATCGTCCCGCGGTCCCTGCCCGGCACGCCCCGGACCTGGACGTACGCCAGCGGCGTCGCCGAACTCGCGCTCGCCGCCGGACTCGCCCTGCCCCGCACCCGCAGGACCGCCGCGCTGGGCGCCGCCGCCTTCTTCGCCGGGGTGTTCCCCGCCAACGTGAAGATGGCCTGGGACTGGCGGCACCGCCCCGCCCCCCTCAGGGCCGCCGCCCTCGGACGGCTGCCCGTACAGGTGCCGCTCGTGCTGTGGGCCCGCGCCGTCGCCCAGGGCAGCGGAGGACGGGCATGAGCGCGCTGCCCGCCGTGGGCGACACCGTCGGGGACTTCACGCTGCCGGACGAGACCGGCACCCCGCGCAGCCTGTCCGGACTGCTCGCCGACGGCCCGGTCGTCCTGTTCTTCTACCCGGCCGCCCTCACCACCGGCTGCACCGCGGAGGCCTGCCACTTCCGCGACCTCGCCGCCGAGTTCGCGGAGGCCGGCGCCCGGCCCGTCGGCATCAGCGGCGACACCGTCGAACGGCAGCAGGAGTTCGCCGGGCGCCACACCCTGGGCATGCCGCTGCTGTCCGACGCCGACGGTGCGGTCCGCGAGCGGTTCGGGGTGAAGCGGGGTTTCGGCCTGGCGCCCACCAGACGGGTCACCTTCGTCGTCGGGCGGGACCGCACCGTGCTGGAGGTCGTCCGCAGCGAGATCAGGATGAACGCGCACGCCGACCGCGCCCTGGCCGCGCTGCGCGCTCACGGACGGTGACGGTTCCACCTGTGCCCCGTCCCGGTTGATACCGCACCGTCCCGGCATGATCCTGGACGGCATGGAGGATTCCTCCGCCACGGCGATCGTCGACGCCCGCGGGCTGGTGACGGGGTGGAGCGACGGCGCGCGGCGGCTCACCGGATACCGGGCCGAGGAGGTCGTGGGCCGCCCCGCGCGGGACCTGCTCGCGCGGGCCCTGCCCCCCGGCGCGCTGTCGAGCACCGACACCGTCCGCTCCGCCGTGATCCGGCACCGCGAGGGCCGTCCGGTGGGCCTGCGGCTGCGGGCCGCGACGCTGCTGGGCGCCGACGGCGAACCCGACGGCTACGCGGTGACCGCCGACCCGCCCGGCGGCCCACCGCCCGCCCTGGTCGGCGACGCCGTGCGCCAGGCCCCCCTGTCGATGTCCGTCGTCGACCCCGACCTGCGCTTCGTGCACGTCAACGAGACCACGTGCCGGCTGATGGGCAGGCCCGCCGACGCGCTGCTCGGCCGCCGGCTGCCCGACACGCTCGGGGACTTCGAGGGTGACGCACGGTCCTTCCTGCACCACCTGCGCGTCGTCGCCGACACCGGGCGGCGCGTCCAGTACGAGAGCTACTCACCCGCGCCGAACGGCACCCCCCTGCACGCCTGGACCGTGGAGATCTGGCCGGTCCACGACGCGTCCGGCGCGCTCACCGCCGTCGCCATGGCCGCGCTGGAGAGCACCGAGCAGCACCGGGCACGCGAGGGGCTCTCCCTGCTGAACGCGGCCGGCACCATCGGCACCACCCTCGACGTCGTCCGCACCGCCGAGGAACTGGCCGGGCTCCTCGTGCCGCGCTTCGCCGCCTTCGCCGCCGTCGACCTGCTCGACTGGGTCCTCGGCACCGAGGAACCCCGCGTGACGCCCCTCGGGCAGGCCGCACTGCGCCGGGTGGCCCACGTCGCGGCCACCGAAGGCTTTCCCACCCCCGAGGCACCCCTGGGCGGACCCGGGGTCCACCCGCCCGGCAGCCCGCCCGACCGGGCGATGCGGGAGGGCCGCGTCGTCCTCAGCGGCCCCGGCGACCCGGAGTTCGACCGGTGGATGCGGATCCGCGAGGCCGAGGCCCCGTACAACCGCCCCTTCCGCGAAGTCGTCTGCTCGGTCCTGGCCGTGCCCCTGCGGGCCCGCGGGACCACCCTGGGCGTGGCGCTGGCCCTGCGGACCGCGCCCCGGGAGCCGTACACCGCCGAGGACGCCGTACTGGCCGAGGAACTGGCCGGCCGGGCCGCCGTCTCCGTCGACAATGCCCGCCGCTTCGCCCGCGAGCGCTCCACCGCCCTGGCGATCCAGCGCAGCCTGCTCCCCAGGGACCTGCCCGGACAGGCCGCGGTCGAGGTGACCCACCGCTACCTGCCCTCCGGGTCCGCGGCGGGCATCGGCGGCGACTGGTTCGACGTGATCCCGCTCTCCGGCACCCGCGTCGGCCTCGTCGTCGGCGACGTCGTGGGCCACGGCATCCCGTCCACGGCGACCATGGGCCGGCTGTGCACGGCCGTGCGCACCCTCGCCGACGTCGACCTGCCGCCCGACGAACTCCTCACCCACCTCGACGACCTCGTCACCCACCTCTCGGCCACCGACGCGCACAACGGCGGCGACGCGGAGATCCCGGAACTCGGCGCCACCTGCCTCTACGCCGTGTACGACCCGGTGTCCCGGCACCTGGCCCTCGCGGCCGCCGGCCACCCCGCGCCCGCCCTCCTCCTGCCCGACGGCACCACCCGGCTCGTCGACATGACCGCAGGGCCGCCGCTCGGGGTGGGCGGACTGCCCTTCGAGGCGACGGAGCTGGAACTCCCGGAGGGCTCCGTCGTCGCCCTGTACACCGACGGACTGGTCGAGGACCGCGACCGCGACCTCGACCACGCCACCGCGGAACTGTGCCGGGCCCTGGCCGCACCCGCGGCTTCCCTCGACGCGCTCTGCGACGGCGTCCTCAAGGCCGTACTGCCCGAGGAGCCCGGCGACGACGTCGCACTCCTGCTGGCCCGCACCCGGGCGCTGGGCGAGGACCGGGTGCGCACCTGGGACGTCCCCCCGGACCCCGCCGGCGTGGCGGCCGCCCGGCAGACCGTCGTCGGACAGCTGACGGCGTGGGGACTGCAGGACACGGCCTTCGTCACCGAACTCGTCGTCAGCGAACTCGTCACCAACGCCATCCGGTACGGCGAGCCGCCCATCCAACTGCGCCTCATCCGCGACACCGCCCTCATCTGCGAGGTCTCCGACGCCAGTTCCACCTCGCCCCACCTGCGCCGCGCCCACGCCTACGACGAGGGCGGCCGGGGACTGCTCCTGGTCGCCCAGCTCACCCAGCGCTGGGGCAGCCGCCAGACGGACACCGGCAAGACGATCTGGGCCGAGCAGCCGCTGCCCGCGGGATGAACCCCCCGGCCCTACGCCCCGCCGTCCTCCGCGGCCACCCGGGCCAGCGTGCGGCCGGTGCGCGCCGACCGGGCCCGCCGGGGGTCCGGGGTCCCGTGCCCGCGCCCGCCGCCGGCCGTCTTCACCAGCAGCCAGGCGGCGTCCTCACCGGCGCCGCGCTCCGGACCGCCGCGGAAGCGGGTCAGCGCGTACTCGCCGCGCAGCTTCGCGCCGTGCAGCCGGAACCGGGCGTGTCCGTGCGCCAGCGACTCGGCGAAGTCGACCGGCCGCCCCCGGCGGTCGTGGCTCAGCGGCTCGTAGGTGCCGTGGTCCCACACGATGACCGTGCCGCCCCCGTACTCGCCCGCGGGGATCACGCCCTCGAACTCCTCGTACTCCAGCGGGTGGTCCTCCGTCGGCACCGCGAGCCGCTTGTCGCTCGGGTCCGCCGACGGCCCCTTCGGCACCGACCAGGACCTGAGCACGTTCGCCACCTGCAGCCGGAAGTCGAAGTGCAGGGTGCTCGCGTCGTGGATCTGCACGACGAAACGGGGTGGGCCGTCCCCGCCCGGCGCCCCGTCGCCGGCGGGCTCACCCGTCCGGCCGAAGTCCCGCCTGCCGTGGTAGTCCCGCAGCCCGTCGCTCTCGCCGCCCACCTGGCGCTCCCTTCCGGCAGACCCTCGCCGACGCGGCCCGGGTACCCCGCTCAGAACTCCTCGTGCACCTCCGGGTCGCCCCCGATCCGCCGGTGCGCGCGGTCGGCCACCGCGCTCATCTGCCCGGCGTCCAGTTCGAAGCCGAAGACGTCCAGGTTCGCCCGCTGCCGCGCCGGGTCGGCGGACTTGGGGATCGGCACCGCGCCCAGTTGGACGTGCCAGCGCAGGACCGCCTGGGCGGGCGTCACCCCGTGCGCCCGGGCGACCGCGGCGACGGCGGGGTCGTCCAGCAGGTCGCTGCCCCGGCCCAGCGGGCTCCAGCTCTCGGTGCGGATGCCCTTGCGCTCGTGGTAGGCGCGCAGCTCGTCCTGCGGGAACAGGGGGTGCAGCTCGATCTGGTTGACGGACGGCAGGACGCCCGTCTCCCTCTCCAGCCGCTCGATGTGCCCGGCCGTGAAGTTGGAGACGCCCACCGAACGCACGAGACCGTCCTCGCGCAGTTTGACCATCGCCTTCCACGACTCGACGTACTTGTCCACGCGCGGCAGCGGCCAGTGGATCAGGTACAGGTCGACGTACTCCACGCCGAGACGGGCGCGGGACTCCTCGAACGAGGCGAGCGTCTCCTCGTAGCCGTGGTGCCGCCCGGGCAGCTTGGTGGTCACGACGATCTCCTCGCGGGGGAGACCCGCGGAGGCGATGCCGCGGCCGACGCCGGTCTCGTTGCGGTAGTTCGCCGCCGTGTCGATCAGGCGGTACCCCGCGCCCAGGGCCTCGCGGACCGCCCGCTCGGCCTCGTCGTCCGTCATCGGCCAGGTGCCCAGGCCCAGGGCGGGGAGCGTGGTGCCGTCGTTGAGCGTGTACGCCGGGATGCTGATCACCGTGGAGCCCTTCCCTCGACTGTGCGCGGCGCTGGTGCCGCCCGGTCCCAGCCTCGCCCACCCGGGGACCGGTGATCAACCGGACGCCGGTCGCACCAGCGGGATCGTCACCTCGTCCTCGACCGGCGGGTCCTCCTCCTGCGCCCGGTTCCCGGTGGCCGCGTAGCAGCGCAGCCGGACCGACTCCGGCGTCACGTCCAGCCGCAGGAAGCACTTGAAGAAGGGCGGGCGGTACGTCGCGGAACCGGGCGAGAACACCGAGGTGTACATCTTGCGCACGGGCAGCCGGAACCGCTTGCGGCGTTCGGGCCGCCGCGCCGTGCCCAGCAGCCCGGCCACGATCCGGGTGCGCCGGGTGACCCGCGCGCCGTCCCCCGGGGCGCGGCCGGTGCGGATGCCGAGGCGTTCGGCGATCACGGCCGTCGCCTCGGCCTCCGTGAGGGTGAACAGGCGCCGCAGCCGCAGCCGCCGGCCGTACAGGGCGCTGTAGAAGGCGAGCGAGTCGCCGCGCAGCGGGTAGGAGCGGAAGTCGTCCTCGGTGACGCCCGCCACCGAGACGCGCGGGATGGTGTGGGTGGCGTGCATGAACGCACCGCCGCCGCCCGCCACGACGTACTGCACGGTCCGGCCGCCGCCCACGTCGACCGGATAGCGCTGGTAGTTGTGGATGTCGCCGCCGATCGCCGCGACGTAGTGGTGGGCCGGGTCGCGCACGACGGCGTCGACCGTGCCGCCGCCCTCGATGGCGCACGGGTGGTGCTCGCCGTCCACGTACAGGGGCGAGCCGGTGACGAGGATCTTCGGGCGGTCGCCCGCCGACACCTCGCGCAGCCAGGCGCCCTGCTCGGCGTCGACCGTGCCGAGCAGCCCCGTGTCGATGCCGACGATCCTGACCGGACCGGCGTCGACGGCCCAGTACGGCCCCGGCTGGACGGCCCGCTGGGCCGGGGCCGGGCGCAGCTCGCGCGCCTCGTCCAGACGGGCGCCGTCGTCCGGGCGCGGCCGGTGCCACAGCAGGGAGCGCAGCCACGCGGCGGTGAACGGGCGCGGCGCGGGTTCCGGCGGCAGCGGCGGGGCGTCGTCGCAGAAGACGCGCATGAAGGCGCCGAGGTCCTCGTACCAGTCGTGGTTGCCCGGTATCGCGTAGACGGGCGCCGGGTAGTCGCGGTAGGGGCGGAAGAACTTCGGGCCGTAGTCGTCGGCGCTGCCCACCGGGTAGATCACGTCGCTCGCGAGCACCGCGAACCGGGTGTCCCCGCCCGCCTTCAACAGCCCGGGCACGACGGCGTACTGGGAGTCGCCGCCCTCACCCGTGTCGCCGACGACCAGGAAGGAGAACCGGTCGGGGTCCTCCCGCCGGATCACCTTGTCGGCCGGTGCCCCGGCCGCCGCCCGCTGTGCCACCCAGCGGGAGCGGGTGCGGCCGGTGGGGTCACCGAACCAGGAGGCCAGTACGCCGTTGCGGGCGGCCCACAGGGTTCCCGGGTTCAGCCAGGACACTTTCCCGGGGTGCCGCGGCATGAGCGCCCGGTAGGAGCCGGGCTCGGCGGAGCCCCAGCCGGCGCCCTCGGCACCATCACGTGAGGAGTTGGACATCCGGGCACGGTAACAACGCCCGGACCGGCGGCCGGACGGGGGCCGAACCGGGACTGGACGGGGGCCGGAGGGTCAACTCCGGCCCGGTGCGGGCGGGTTCGCGGGGCCGGAGTCAGAGCGTCCGGGCCAGGAGTCCGAGCAGCGCGTCCCAGTGACGTTCCGCCGCCTCCTCGTCGTACGCGGAGGTGTCGGCCTGGGTGTAGCCGTGGTGCGCGCCCGCGTAGACCTCGCAGCGGTGGGTCACCCCGGCCGCGGTCAGGGCCGCCTCCAGCCGCTCCTGCTGCTCGGCGGGCATGCCCGGGTCCCGGTCCGCGTGGGCGAAGTACGCCTCGGCGGCGATGTCCCCGGCCACCAGGTGCGGGCTGTGCGGACCGTCCGTCGCCAGGTTGCCGCCGTGGAAACCGGCCACCGCGGCGACCCGGTCCGGGTAGGTGCCGGCGGTGCGCAGGGCGAGGGCGGCGCCCATGCAGTAGCCGGTCACCGCGACCGGCCCCTCGGCCGCCTGCGGTGCCCGGGCCAGCCAGTCCAGGTAGGCGCCCGCGTCCCGCATCGCCCGCTTCGGGGACAGCGCCTTCCGGACGGGGTCGAGCCGCCGGAAGATCTCCGGCCGTTCCTCCGGGCCGATGAACTCCGGCAGTTCCACGACGGGCGCCCGTCCGCCGCGGTAGAAGACGTTCGGCACCAGGACGGCGTACCCGGCACCGGCCAGCCGGTCCGCCATGGCGCGCAGGCCCGGGCGCAGCCCGAAGGCGTCCATGTACACGAGGACCGCGCGGTGCGGTCCGCCGTCGGCCGGACGGGTCAGGTAGGCGTCGGCGACGCCGTCGTCGGTGGGGATGCCGACGTCGCTTCCCTGCACTGCGGTCATCGGGGGGCACGCCCTTCTCTCGTTCTTGCCGTTCTTGCCGTTCTTGCCGCTCTCGCCGGTGTTCCGGTCGTTCCTGTCGTGCTGTCTGCTGTCGCCCGCGGGCGGGCGGCTACTCGAACCGCGACGTGTCGCCCGCGCCCCGCCGCACGATCTCCGCCCCGCCGTCGGAGAAGTCGACGACCGTGGTGGGCTCCGTGCCGCAGTCCCCGGAGTCCACGACCGCGTCCACCACGTGGTCGAGCCGGTCCTTGATCTCCCAGCCCTGCGTCATCGGCTCCTCCTCGTCGGGGAGCAACAGCGTGCTGGACAGCAGCGGTTCACCGAGTTCGGCGAGCAGGGCCTGGGCGACCACGTGGTCGGGGATGCGGACGCCGACCGTCTTCTTCTTGGGATGCTGGAGCATGCGCGGCACCTCCCTCGTCGCCGGCAGGATGAAGGTGTAACTGCCCGGGGTCGACGCCTTGATCGCCCGGAACACGTCGTTGTCGATCTGTACGAACTGCCCGAGCTGCGCGAAGTCCTGGCAGACCAGGGTGAAGTGGTGCCGGTTGTCCAGGTGCCGGATGGAGCGGATGCGGTCGATCCCGTCGCGGCTGCCCAGCCGGCAGCCCAGCGCGTAGCAGGAGTCCGTCGGGTACGCGATGAGAGCGCCGGAGCGGACGCTGTCGGCGACCTGGGCGATGCTGCGCGGCTGGGGGTTGTCGGGGTGCACGTCGAAGTACTTCGCCATTCACCGAGCTTATGCCCGCCCGGCCCTGGCGCCCGACAGGCCCGGCGGTCCGCCCGCCGCGGCGGGCGAAGGGCCCGGCACAGGACCATGGGGTAACGTCCCCGGCCTGGGGGAGGGCACCGGGCGAGACAAGGAGAAGGCCGACGTGGCGGGCCGTGAGGACGCGAGAGGGCAGCGGACGCCCGGCGCCGGTGAGCAGGCGGAATGGGCGCGGGAACTGCTCGGGCACCTGCGTCCGGCCGGACGCGACCCCAACCGGGTGGTGGCCTGGCTGGCCGGCGCCGCGCACGCCACCGTCTCGCTGCAGGACGGCACCGGCAGGCTGCTGGCCGGCACCCGCGTCCCGCTCGACGAGGCGCTGGTCGCCGACGTCACCTCCGGCCGTATCGCCTCGGCCGCGCTGGAGGACCGGGGCCGCCATCTGCGGCTCGTCCGCGTGGAACGGTCCCGGCCGGACGGTGCCGCGGTGCTCGCCGTGGTGCGCGAGGCGCCCTTCGACCGGGACGTCTTCCAGATCGTCACGCACACCGCCCAGGTGGTGGAGCTGCTGCTGGCCGGCCACGAGTCGACCGCGGCCGGGCGGCGGCTTCGCCGGGCCACGTCGGACCTGCGCCTGGCCATCCTGCAGTTGCTGATGGTCGAGGACACCGTCTCCGCCCGCCGGGTGGCCGCCGGACTCTGGCCCGGCCTCCTGGACACCGACACGGCCTGCGTCTACGTCGTGGAGAGCAGCCCCGCGGAACGGGACCGCATCGCCGAGGAGTGCGTGTCGGCGACGGGGGAACGGGCGCTGGTCGTGCGGTGTCCGGCGGTGGACGGTCACGTGATCGTCCTCGCACCGCGCGACAGCGCCGGGCAGGAGCTGCGCGCACTGGTCGGCCGCCGTCCCGGCGTCTTCCTCGGCGGCAGCGCCCCCCAGGGCCTCGCCCGCACCGCGGCCGCCTACGGACAGGCCGTCAGCGCCCTGGCCGTGGCCCGGTTCCACCCCGGCAAGGCGGCCCTGTACGCCGAGCGCACCCGCCCCGAGCGACTGATGGACCCGGTCGGGCTGCACGACTGGACGGCCGGGGTACTCAGCCCGCTCGACACCCTGTCGCACCCCACGCGCGCCGAACTGCTCGCCACCACCCGGCTCGGCCTGGAGTTCACCGCCGTCAGCACGGCGAAGGTCCTCGGCGTCAGCCGCAACACGGTCCGCGCCCGGATGGAACGGGTCGAGTCGCTGCTGCGCACGGACTTCGCCGACCTGACCGTGCGGGCCGCCGTGCACCTCGCCCTGAACTGCCAGATCGGGCTGGCCGAACCCCCGCCGGGGGCCGGCGCGCGGACCGGCGCCGTCCGGCTCGGCGAGCTGCTGTCGGGGGCCGCGCCGCGCACCTGGGCCGCCGATCTGCTGGGCCGGCTCGACGCGGACGGCCGGGACCTGCGACGCACCCTGCGGACCTGGATCGCCGCCGGGGGCAACGCCGAGCGTGCGGCGCAGAAGCTCGGCATGCACGCGCAGACCGTCCGCGAGCACGTGCGCAGCGCCGAGCCCGTCCTGGAGCGCGAGCTGCTCGCCGCCGGCAGCGATCTGTACGAGGTCGTGCTGGCCCACCTGGCGACCGGCGCGCTCGGCGAGCCCCGCCTGCCCGGGACGAAACCGGGCCATCCGGACTCACCTGTGCACGAGTGAGTCCTTCCGGCCCGGCAGCGGGCACCGGCACGATTCACAACGCCGGAGCCGCCCGCGTAGGTTCGAGGAGCAGGGGGCACGACCGGAACGGGGGACCGGTCGCGCCCCCGCCGGTCAGCCGTTGGGCAGGATCACCGCGCGGCCGTTGACCTTGCCCTCGTGCAGGCGCTCGTAGGCGAGCGGGGCCTCGTCCAGGGAGTACGTCTCGGTGTGCACCGACACGGCTCCGGAGCGGGCGAGGTTCAGCACCTCGATCAGTTCGCTGCGGCTGCCCCAGTAGGGCGCGTTGACCGACACCTCGAACGGCAGCATGCCGAACCCGACGGGCAGCGAGGCGCCTCCGATGCCGACGAGCGTGACATCGCCCTCGACGGCCGCGACGGCCCCCGCGGTCTTCACGGTGGGCACCACGCCGACGAAGTCGAAGACGGCCTCGGCGCCGAGACCGCCGGTGATCTCACGCACCGCGTCCGCCGCCTTCGCGTCCGACAGCACCGCCTCGTGCGCGCCCACCTCACGGGCGAGCCGCAGCTTGTCCTCGCTGACGTCCAGGGCGACGACCCGGGCGGAGGACAGGGCGCGCAGCAACTGGATCGCCACGTGACCGAGACCGCCCGTGCCGATGACCACCGCGGTGGAGCCGGGGACCAGCTTGGGCAGCGACCGCTTGATCGCGTGGTACGGCGTCAGTCCGGCGTCGGTCAGCGGTACCGCGGCGACCGGGTCGAGCCCGTCCAGCGGGACCAGGTGCCGGGGGTCGTCGACGAGCAGGTACTCCGCCATCGAGCCCGGACGGCCGAGCCCGGGCGGGTTGATGCCCAGCTCGCCGGCGCGCAGGCAGTAGTTCTCCTTGCCCTCCGCGCACTTGGCACAGGTGCCGCAGCCCCAGGGCCCGTACACGGCGACCGCGTCGCCCTCGGCGAGCCCGGTCACCCCGGCGCCCAGGGCGGCCACGGTGCCGACGCCCTCGTGGCCGAGGGTGAGCGGCAGCTCGTACGGGAAGCCCTCGGCCGGCCAGCTCATCACCGCGATGTCGGAGTGGCAGACGCCGGCCGCGGTGACCTTCAACAGCACCTGGCCGGGCCCGGGCTCCGGGTCGGGAATGGTGACGACCTCGGGCGGGGCCCCGATGGTGCGGTACTGCAGTGCCTTCATGACCGAACTCCTTTGTTCTCGTTCCCCCCGGGGTGGACGACCGGTGGTCAGACGGCGGTGTAGGCGCCGTCGACCAGGTGGTAGCTGCCCGCGACGAAGGACGCCCGGTCGGACAGCAGGAAGGCGATCAGCTCGGCGACCTCCTCGGACCGGCCGAGGCGGCCGGCCGGGTGCAGGGCCACCAGGCCCTTGTAGGCGGCCTCGTCCATGGTCTTCAGCAGCGGGGTGTCGATGAAGCCGGGGCCGACCGCGTTGATGCGTACGCCCTGGGCCGCGTACTCGGCCGCGGCGGCCTTGGTCAGTCCGACCACGCCGTGCTTGGCGGCGACGTAGGCGGGCGAGCCCGCGAAGCCGACCGAGCCGAGGATCGAGGCGACGTTGACGATCGAGCCGCCCCGGCCCGCGGCCAGGATGGCGGGCAGTTCGTAGCGCATCGAGTAGAAGACGCCGTCGAGGTTGGTGCGCACGACGCGCTGGTAGGCGTCGACGTCGTACTCGCCGGTCGGGGCGCTGGGGCCGCCGATGCCCGCGTTGTTCACGGCGAGGTCCAGGCCGCCGTAGGTGTCGACCGCGGACTTCACGGCCGCCTCGACGGACTCCGGGCGGGTCACGTCCAGCTCGACGGCGGTCGCCCCGGCGCCCGCGGCCCGCAGCTCGGCGGCGGCCTGCTCGGCGCCCTCGGCGTTGAAGTCGGCGACGACGACGTTCGCGCCGCCGGCGGCCAGCCTGCGGGCGGTGGCCAGTCCGATGCCGGAGGCGGCGCCGGTGACGAGGACGGTACGCCCGGTGAACTCGGTGGCGTACTCGGTGCTGGCAGGAGTGGTGCTCATGGTGCTGTTCTCACTCTTCGGTGGTGCTGTCGGGGGTCGCGGCCGCGGCCTCCGAGGTCAGGGCGTCGTAGGCCCGCTCCACGAGGGCGGCGAGGTCTGCGGCTCCCGAGTCCCGTTCGTCGCCGCGTGCCCACAGGCGCAGGGCGGCAATCAGGACTCCGGCGGCGGCGTCGACGACGACGGCCGGGCGCACGTCCCGGACGTCGTCCGTGCCGAGCCGGCCGGCGACGATGCGGATCGACTCCTCCTGGGCGTCGACCCGGATGCGCTGGTAGGCGGCGAACAGCTCCGGCTCGGTGTCGGCCAGGGCCAGCAGGCGGCGCATGCGCGGCCGTACGTGCCAGGCCGGGTCCTCCCGGTCGGTCAGCCAGTCCCGGACCGCCCTGCGGTAGGCCAGCAGGGGCGGCTCCGTCGCGGGGCGGGCGCGCAGCAGCGCGTTGATCCGCTCGCCGTCCCGCCGGACGAAGTCGAGCGCCGCGTCCTCCTTGCCGGCGAAGTGCCGGCTGAACGTGCGGCGCGTGACGTCCGCGCGCTCGGCGATCGCCTCCACCGTGGCCGCCGCCGGCCCGCGCTCCAGGATCAGGTCGCAGGCGGCGGTGGCCAGCGCGTCGCGGGTCTGCCGCGCCTTGCGCTGCCGCCGGTCCTCGGTGGTGGGGGAGGGCTTCGTCGCCGTCATGTCTCCGAGACTACACCCGTTCATGTCCCATTGGGACATGTGACCCGTTGAGACATGTGACCCAGTGGGACATGTGACCCACTGGGACAGTACGGGGGACTGGAACGGCGGACGGCGGGTCTCAGCCCGCGTGGCGCAGCGCCGTGCGCGCCGCCGTGACCGCCTGCTCGGCGTAACCGCGCCCGAACACCACGGCGTGCACCAGCAGCGGGAAGAGCTGGTGCAGGCCGACCCGGCCTTCCCAGCCCCCGGCGAGCGGAGCCGCCTCCCGGTAGCCCGCCAGGACCCGGTCCAGGTGCGGACAGCCGAACAGGCGCAGCATCGCCAGGTCGGTCTCCCGGTGCCCGCCGTGGGCGGCCGGGTCGATCAGGCGGACGTGCCCGTCGGCGCCCCACAGCACGTTGCCGTTCCACAGGTCGCCGTGCAGCCGGGCGGGCGGTTCCGCGGGCCCGGCCAGTTCGGGCAGGCGCTCGCAGACCCGCTCGACGACGGCCGCCTCACCGGTCCGTACGGTGCCGGCGTCGACGGCGCGGCGCAGGTACGGCAGCACGCGGTGCGCGGCGTACCACCGGGGCCAGTCGTCCCCGGTGACGTTGCGCATCGGGGCGAGCCCGATGTACGCCTCCTCGGGGCCACCGGGCGGCGCGGACCCGAACGCCGGCGCCCCGGCGGCGTGCAGCCCGGCCAGGTCCCGGCCGAACCGCACCGCCGCCCCGGCGCTCGACGGCCCCTGCGCCACCCGGTCCGAGACCAGCCGGCGCCCGTCCACGCCGTGCACCGCGGGGATCCGCACCGTGCCGGCGTCCGCCAGCCAGCGCAGCCCCGCGGCCTCGGCCCGTGCCGCGCCGGGGGAGTCCGCGAGCTTGACCACCACCGTGCGGCCGTCGTCGAGGCCGACTTCGGTGAGCGCGCCGGACAGCGGGCGCTCGACGGTGGCCGTCCGGCCGGTGAAGCGGGCCGCTACGGCCGAGGACGAGGTGACGGAATCCATGCCGCGAGCCTAGGCCGACACCGCGTGCCCGGGCAGGTCCGAACCGGGGCCCGCCGCGGAGGGCCGGCTGCCCGCCGACCCGGTGAAAAGCGCCGGATACGTCTATCGGACACCTCGGGCACGGGGGAGCAATGGGAGTATGACCAGTTCAGCGTTTCATCGCACCATCACCCTGCCCGCCCCCGTGTGCCGGCAGGCCGCACAGCACCTCGAGCAGGCGGTGCACAAGGCCATCGACGGTGCCGCCACGCCGTGGCGCGCGTTCCGCGGGGCCGACGGCGACGACTTCGCCTTCTCCGTCCCGGTCGTCGAGCAGGCCGCGGGCTGTCTGCTGGTGCTGGCCGCCGAGAGCGCCCAGAGCCTGCGGCCCTCCGCCCTGCGCGCCCTGATCAGCGTCGCGCTGCACCTGCGGGACGCGGCCGAGGCGGTCCGCCGCCCGGCGGTGCCCAGCCCGGCCTGGTGAATCCGGCGCCCGCCGGAAAGACCGTGCCGGGGGCCTGAGCCTGTGCTTGGCTCGGCGGCATGGAGTACACCCGATTCCTCGACTGCCTCGCGGCCGACCACGACCGGCTGCGGGCCGTCGTCGGCACGGACGCCGACGCCCCCGTGCCGACCTGCCCCGGCTGGACCGTCGCCGACCTGACCCGCCACGTCGGCGGGGTCTACCTGCACAAGACCGCAGCCATGCGCGACGGGGCCGAGCCCGAGCCCTGGCCGCCCGCGGAGTTCGCCGACGAGCCCCCGACGGCACTCCTCGACCGGGGCTACGCCGCGCTGCGCGCCGAGTTCGCCGCCCGCGCCCCCGAGGACCCGGCCGCCACCTGGTACGGCCCCGACCAGAGCGTCGGCTTCTGGATCCGGCGGATGGCGCAGGAGACCGTCGTCCACCGCATCGACGCCGAGCTCGCCACCGGCCGGCCCGTCACCGCCGTACCGGACGACCTCGCCGTGGACGGGATCGACGAAGTGCTCAAGGTGTTCGCCGCGTACGCCGTGGCCGAGTGGGGCGACTACTTCACCGGCATCCTGGACGGCTCGCCGGGCCGTACGTTCCTGGTGCGGGCCGGCGACGAGGCGGCGTGGCGGGTGCGGACCGGTCCGGGGGAGTTCACCGTCACGGACGGCGCGGGCGACGGCACCGCCGACGTGAGGCTGAGCGGCTCCCCGGAGAGCGTGCTGAGGTCGCTGTGGAACCGGGCGGGCGAGGGCGGGGACGGCGACGTACGGGTCGAGGGTGCGCCCGAGGCCGTGGCGGAACTGCGGCGCTGCCTCGTCGTCGCGACCCAGTGACCGGCGCCGGCCGGCGCCGACCCGCACTGACCGGCGCTGACGGGCGGGCACCGGCAGGGGCCGTACTCAGGTGCCGACGAGGCGCACCGCCACCCACAGGGCCGCCGTCGAGGCGGCGACCGTGGTGGGCACGGTGAGCAGCCCCAGCCGGGTGAACCGGCCCAGCTCCACCTCGATGCCCTGCCGGTGCAGGATGCGCCGCCACAGCAGGGTCGCCAGCGAACCGACGTAGGTCAGGTTGGGGCCCAGGTTCACGCCGATCAGCACGGCGAGGACCTGGGCGGGACCGGCGGGCGCGGCCAGCGGGAGCAGGGCCAGCACGGCCGGCAGGTTGTTGACGAGGTTGGCCAGCAGCGCGGCTACCGCCGCCACCCCGAGCAGCGCGGGCAGGGAGTCCCCGTCCGGCAGCAGCCGTTCCAGCCCCGAGGCGGCGCCGCCCGTCATCACCGCCCCCACCACGATGCCGAGGGCCAGCACGAACACGCAGAACAACGGCGCCGCGGCGCCCGCCAGCTCCCGGGGCGTGACATGGCGCCGGGCCAGCGCACGTCCGCCGAGCACCAGTACACCGCCGAGCGCCGCCCAGGCGGGCGCCACCCCGGCCGGCGAGGCCAGCGCGAACCCGGCCAGCGTGAGGGCCACGACGACGACGGTGAAACGGGGCACCGTCGGCGCGGGCGGCGCGGCCGGCCCGGCACCGGCCTCGTCGTCCGGCTTCTTCGCGGGCACGGGAGCGACCCGGGCGGGAGCGGCGGGCACGGGCTCGGCCAGGTCCGCGCGGAAGAACCGGCGGAACACGGCGTACTCCACGGCGATCGCGGCCGCCCAGGGCAGCGCCATCAGCACGGCGAACCGCGTGAAGGTCAGCCCGCTGGCCGTGAACGCCAGCAGGTTGGTCAGGTTGGACACCGGCAGCAGCAGCGAGGCGGAGTTCGCCAGGTGCGCCGTCGCGTACACGTGCGGGCGGGCCCGGGCGCCGGCCCGGGCCGCGGTGGCCAGGACCACGGGGGTGAGCAGGACGGCGGTGGCGTCCAGGCTGAGCACGGCCGTGACCGCGCAGGCCATGGCGAACACCCCGGCCAGCAGACGCCGCGGACTTCCCCCGCACCGGCGGGCCACGGCCGCGCCGACCGCCTCGAAGAGGCCCTCCTTCGCGCACAGGTACGCCAGCATCAGCACCAGCGCGAGGAAGACGATGACCGGCAGCAGCGTCCGGGTCTGCTCCCACGCCTCGCGCGGGGTGACCGTGCCGAGCGCCACCACCAGCACGGCGGCGGGCACGGCGGCCACCGCCTCCGGCAGGCCCCGGGGGCGCAGCACGGCGAAGGCGAGGACGCCCAGCAGCAGGGCGACGGGGACGGCCTCGGAGAGGACGGCGGTACTCAGGGCTTCTCCTCCACACCGGTGAACCGGGCGGGAACCCGGTGATCGGCGAACGGGATACAGGGTCGCACCCGGGGACGGGGCCGCGGCCGGCGGCCCGCGGTGCGGCGGAGTCCATGCCGCGGACCGGGGCAGGATCGGCAGCGTGGGCACCGTGGGCGCGGGCGGCGCGGGGCCGCCGGTGTCGTCCGGTTTCCTCGTGGGCGCGGGGTCGGTTCACGTGGGAGCGGCGCGCCCGGGGTGGGCCTCGCGTTGGCGGTTTTGTGGTCGTGCAGACCGTGTCGGGGTGGGGTGCGGCGGGGGCCATGCCGTAGGGGCGTGGGCGGCGCGGTGCGGTCGGTCCGGTGCTGGTGGTGGTGTTCGGTTTCTTCGTGGGGCGGGGTCGGTTCGCGTGGGAGCGGCGGCACGGGCCAGGCCCCGCGGGTCACGGCCGCGCCGACCGTACCGGGGTGCGGTGTGGCCGAGGCCACGCCGCGGGCGAGAGCCGTGCCATGTCCCGCGGGGCGCGCCGCGGGCTACCGTTTTCCACGGACCCGTGTTCCCCACGACGAGCAGTTCGGACGGCCCGGCAGTGCACACAGACCTCTCCCCCGTCATCGCGGCGACCGCGCAGTGGCTCCTGCGCGCCTACCCCGCCTCCGGCGGTGCGCTGGCCGACGCCCTGTGCGAGGCGCAGGCCCGGCAGGCCGTGACGGTGGCGGCCCGGCTGCGCTACCCCACCCCGATGGACGTCGCGCTGCTGGACGTGACGGGCCCCGGCGGCTCCGCCCGGCTCGACTGGATCACCGGCGCCGACGGCGCGCCGTCCGCCGATCCCGACGCGGACGCCTGGCGGACCTGGGTGGACGAGGTCGTCGCCAGTTGGGCGGCCTGTCTGCTGACCGACCCGGCGCTCGCCGGACCGGCCGTCGCCGCGCTGACCGGGGGCGGCGGCCCGGCCGGGACACCGGTGGAGTTCCGGCGCCTGCTCGCCCCCGACGCGGCGGACCGCCGGGCCGCGGCGCTGCTGCGCCACCCCGACCTCGTCGCCCCCGTCGCGGCCCTGCACCACGCCCAGCTCGTGACCCGGCTGGATCCGGGCCAGGCCCTCGTCGCCTGACCCCGCCCCTCGTCGCCCGACCCCGCGCCCGGCCGGGAACGCCCTGCGGGTACCTCGGCCACCCCGCACGGCCTCAGGCGGCCGTCTCCAGGTTCGCCACCGGAGACACCCGCGGCGCCGTCGCCAGGCGTCCGTGCAGGAGGTGGCCCGCACCGATGGCGGCGGCGATGACCAGCCCGCCCACGATCAGGGCGCCGCGGGCACCGGCCAGCTCCATCAGGAGGCCCAGCGCCGGAGGACCGCCCAGGCTCCACACCGTGCCGATGCTGCCCCACACGCCGAGCACCCGGCCGCGCATGCGGGCGGGCGGGTCGGTCTGCAGCACCGCCGTGCCCGCGGTGTCGGAGACGGACTCCACCACGGCCATCGGCAGCACCATCACCAGCAGGACGGCCAGCGACGGCGACATCCCCGCCACCACCTGCAGCAGCCCGCCCGCCGCCGCCAGCGCGCCCACCACCCGTACGGAGGGGCGGCGCAGCCGGGCGCCGAGCACGGCGCCGACGATGCCGCCGGCCGCCAGCACCGTGGAGACCGTGCCGAACGACCCGGCCCCGCCCGCCAGCGGCCCCGTGACCAGCACGGCCAGCGTCAACTGGTAGTTGCGGCCGAAGACGGCGCTCACGCCCGTGACCCCGGCCAGCGCCAGCAGCCGGGGACGGCGGGCGAAGAAGGCCAGCCCCTCGCGCACGCCCATGCTCTCCGGCGCAGCGGCGTCCTTCGCCGCCGCCCGGTGTCCGACCGCACCGCGCACCGGCCGCAGGAAGGGGATCACCGAGGCCACGAACAGGAACGACAGCCCGTTGGCGGCGTACGCGGCGGCCGTGCCCAGGAAGCCGACCGTCACTCCGGCGAGGGCGGCGCCCGTGAGCCGGCCCGCCTGGTGCACCAGCGCGCCCACTCCGATCGCGGAGGGCACGTCCTCGCGCGGGACGAGGTCGTTGCCCAGCAGGGAACACGCCGGGCCGTCCACGGTGGCGACGACGCCGGTGACGGCGGCCAGCACCATCAGCGAGGTCACGTCGAGCCGGTCCAGCGCCACCATGAGCGCGGTCACGAAGGCCACCGCGCCGAGCAGTGCCTGGCTGACCGCGGCGGTCAGCTTGCGCGGCCAGCGGTCCACGGCCGCCCCGCCGAACACGCTGATCAGCAGGGCCGGCGCGGCCTGGACCGACATGGACAGGCCCGTCGCCGCGGCGGACCCGGTGATCTGCAGCACCAGCAGGTTCTGCACGGTCATCTGCATCCACGTACCGGCGTTGGACACGAAGTTCGCGACCGACCACCAGCGCATGCTGCGGTACCGCAGGGAGCGCCACGGCGAGGCGGCCGCGGGCCGGGACGGCGCGGGAGCGGGAGGCGGCGGGGCGGAGACGGGGGAAGAAGACACAGGGCGCCACTCGAAGGCGGGTCGGGGGACCCGGAGGGGGAAACGGACGGGAACGAGTACGCCGGCTGCGTTGCGCGGCCGTTCCACTGAGCCGGAGACGGCGCCGACCATCGTGGCAGAAGGCACCGGCGAGTCCTCGCCGGTACGCGCCCCCGCCCGCTGCCCGGGCCGGCCAACAACCGTGGCCCGCGACGTACTTGGCGGGCCGAGTGGGCTTGCTCACAGCACGGGTGTGCGGCACCGGGCGCCGGACGGAGCACGACCGGCGGGCGTGACGGCGGTCACGGCGAGGCGGACCGGCGGCGGGCACCGGCGCATGTGAGCGGCCCGGCGGGGCACTCGGGGCGCGTTTCGGGCGCGCCGGGCGTGCCCCCGGGCGCAGCGCGCGCTCCGTGTCCGCACCCGGCGCTCCGGCAGTGCCTCGCCGAGGAGAAGGGTCGTCCTCATGATGCCGACGGCGGCGTTCAGCCGAGGGGAGTCCCGCGCGCCCTGGGACCGGGTCCTGGTGACCGGCGGCGCCGGATTCCTCGGCTCCCACCTGTGCACCCGGCTGCTCGACGCGGGCGCCGAGGTCGACTGCCTGGACAACCTCTCCACGGGGCGCGCCGAGAAGGTGGCCCACCTCGCGGGCCGCCCCGGCTTCCGCTTCCTCGAACGGGACGTCTGCGAACCCGGCTGCGCGGACGCCCTCCGGGGCCCCTACGACCTGGTCCTGCACCTGGCGGGTCCCGGAACCCTGGCAGCCCGGCCCCGGCAGCCCGTGGACGTCCTCGACACCGGCAGCCTGGGCACCCGCACCGCGCTGGCCGTCGCGGAGCGGGACGGCGCCCGGTTCCTGCTCGCATCCTCCCCGCCGGCGGGCCCCGCCGGCCCGGTGGGCGACGTACCGGACGACGCCGACCCGGTCCGGCCGCACAGCGTGCGCGCCGAGGCCGTCCGGTTCGCCGAGGCCCTGGTCGCCGCCCACGCGGGCGCCCACGGTTCGAACGCCGGGATCGTCCGGCTGTTCACCGGCTACGGCCCCGGCATGCGGACGGACTGCGGGGGCACCCCGGGCGCCCTCATCGAGCAGGCCCTGGCCGGACGGCCGGTCACCGTCCCCGGGGACGGCAGCCGCACCCACCCGCTGTGCTACGTCGACGACATGGTCGACGGCGTTCTGCTGGTCGCGGCCGGAAGCTCCGTGCGGCCCGTGGACCTCGGCGGCGACGAGGAGCCGACGGCCGCGGAGATCGCCCGACGGGTGATCGAGCTGACCGGCTCCCGCTCGCCGCTCAGGTTCGTCGAGGACACCGGGGACGAGCCCGTCGGGCCCCGGCCGGTCACCGGCTTCGCCCGCGAGATCTTCGGCTGGCTGCCGCGGGTCACCTGGCAGGAGGGCCTGGAACGCACCGTCGCCGCCCTCCGGGACCGGCCCGACCCGCTCCCGGAGGCGACCGGGGTGCCGGCGAAGGGGCGGACGGGGGAGTGGTGGACGTGAGCGGCGGGCCGTACCCCGACACGTGCCAGGGGCCCGTCGCCGTGGCGACGGGCCCCTGGCACGGGTGCCGGCGGGGGCCGCTCAGCCGGACTTGCCGCGCCCCGACAGCGCGTCCCGCACCCGGTCGACCATGCCCGCGCCGGGCGCGAGCAGCTTGTTCATCGGGGGCTTGTCCGGGGTGGAGGGATGCGGCCGGGTCGGCGCGGTCTTCTTCGCCCGGCGGACCTTCTCGCCCAGTTCGTCCAGGGCCTCGGCGGGACACGCCGCACGGAGCCTCGGGAACAGGTTGCCCTCCTCGTCGGCGACGTGCTCACGGATCTCGCTCATCAGCTTGCCGATCAGCCGGTCGAACTCGGCGTCGTCCGCCGCGAGTCCTTCCAGGTCCTTCATGATCTGCTCGGCGCCGGCGTGGTCCTCGAGCTCCTTGTCCGCGAGGGCGCCACCGCCCTCCACGTGCTCCCGGACCGCCGGGTACAGGTAGGCCTCCTCCGCCACCGAGTGCCGCACCAACTCGATCGTGGCCTGATCGGCGTACAGCTTGCGGTCCTTGTGACCGGGCGGCAGAGCCTCGATCCTGCCGAAGAGTTCCTCGACCTCACGGTGATCGGTCGTCAGCTCGTCGATGACGTTTCCGCCGTGTCCCATGTCCACCTCCAGAGGGTCGTGGCGGGCGCGGGAACGACCGCCACGGGCATCGGGAACGACCGGGTCCCCCCGAGCGTGGTGGGCTAACTCCCGCCTCAGACGCCGAGCCTGGCCCGGACGCCGCCCGCGCGGGACGCGGGACCGGCCGCGGCCCGGACCGAACGCTGCACCAGGTGGGCGTCGTGCCGCAGCCCCCGGGCGGCGTGCCGGCCGCGCCACAGCCACGAGGGCGCGCCGCCCGTGTCGTCTGCCGCGATGAGCAGCCCGCCCATCATCGACAGGTTCTTGAGGAAGTGGATGCGCTGCTGGGCGCGTTCGGACGGGTCCTCGGCGTTCCAGTACCGGTGCGCGGCCAGCGTGGTGGGCACCAGGGTCACCGCGAGGGCCAGCGCGGCCAGCCGCGGGCAGCGGCCGAGCCCGAGCATGAGGCCGCCCGCCACGTGCACGGCGCCGTTCAGCCGTACGAGTTGCTCCGTGCTGTCCGGCAGCACCGGAACGCGGTCGGCCACCGGCCGCACGACCGGCTCGGCCGCCGGGGCCACGTCCTGCGGCCTGCGCAGCGACTGCAGGCCGCCCGCGACGAACATCGAGGCGAGCATCGGCCGGCCGGCCAGACGCAGAAGACTCATGACGCTGTCTCGCTCTCTCCGAGGGGGTGTCAACGGGGGCATCGGCGGGGGCGTGCCCCCTGGGATCATCAGGTGCCCGTGGCGGCCCGCGCCATTCGGCGGCCGGGGCGCCACCGGCGCTCCCCAGTACCGTGCCCGGCGGGGAACCCGCAGGTCACAGGCTGGTGAGGAGCTGGGGCGACAGGTTCTTGACCATGGTGTTGGTCCAGCGCATCTGGCGCAGTGTCTGCGGGTGGCAGGAGGAGACGAGCGCCAGCAGTCCGCTGTCCTTCGACGCCTGTGCGGCCTGGGCGAGCATCTCCCAGTGCAGGGAGTTCTCCGCCGCCGCGAGGTGCAGTTCCCGCAGGTCGCGCAGGAGCAGCAGGCCCGGCTCCGGCCGGTGCACGACCGCCTCGGACGCCTTCTTCCGCAGCGTCGCCAGGACGCCGTCCGGGGAGTGGTCCGGCGGGTCGCCGAGGCTCACGCCGTGCTCCGCACCCGCTTTTGCGAGCCGCCGCACGTGCTCGCGGGACCAGGCCGAGAGGTCGGCGGCGACGTGGTGGACCTCGTGCTCGGTGCGGTGCCGCTCGGCGACGGTCACCAGGTCGTGCGCCAGGCGCCGTTCGCCCCGGTGCAGCGTGCGCAGGGTCAGGGTGATGCCGTTCACCGTGCGTCCTCCTGCCGGCCGTGCGGGAACGCGGCGGGTTCCTGCCGCGTCGTGTGCGCCGCCGGTCCGCCCGAGGTGGGCGGGGCGACGCCGGGGTCGGCGGGGGCCGACGCGGTGGTCGTCGGGGCGGGGGAGGGCCGGCCGTCCCCGCGTTCGACGAGGGTGAGCGCGGCCGCGGCCGTCTTGAACAGGGGCTGCTTGGAGACGGGGTCCCAGTCGGTGACGGTCGTCTCGTTCGCGGCCCGCCCGGGGGTGTCCCGGCCCGGCCCGGACCCGCCGGCGGTGTCCCAGTAGCCGTAGTGGAACGGCACGAAGAGGAGACCCGGGCGGATGCGGGTCACCCGCAGCCGCCCGCGCAGGGCGCCGCGCCTGCTGGTGACCTCCACCAGGTCCCCCTCGCCCAGACCGAGCCGCTCCGCGTCACCGGTGGAGATCTCCACCCACACGTCGGGGGCGGCGTCGTCGAGCTGGGGCGCGCGGCCGGTCTTCGTCCGCGTGTGGAAGTGGTACACGGTCCGGCCGGTCGTGAGCTGGAAGGGGTACTCCTCGTCGGGCTCCTCGTGCGGCGGCAGGTACGCGGCGGCCTTCAGCATCGCCCGGCCGTCCGGGTTGAGCGAGCGGTATTCCACGGCCTCCTGCGCCGCGCCGGTCACCAGGTCCTTGCCGTAGCTCTCGCACACGTCCGGGTGGGCCCAGGAGATGCCGTCCGTGTAGAGGCGCGCGGTGCCCCGCGGGTTCCGCTCGTCGCAGGGCCACTGGATGCCGCTGGTGTCGCGCAGCAGGGCGTAGGACAGCCCCGTGTAGTCGCACGGGCGGCCCGCACTGCACCGCTTCCACGCCTCGAACGCCGACTCCGGGCCGTCCCAGGTGACCAGCGGACCGCCGTCCTTGTCCCGGAAGTCCATGCGCCGCGCGTAGTCCAGGAAGATGTCCAGGTCGGGCCGGGCCTCGCCGGGCGGTTCCACCGCCTTCTCGGACAGGTGCACCGTACGGTCCGCGTTGGTGAGGGTGCCGGTCTTCTCTCCCCAGGTGGCGGCGGGCAGCACCACGTCGGCCAACTGCGCCGTCTCCGTCAGGTACAGGTCCTGGACGACCGTGAACAGCCGTTCCTGCGCCAGGATCGCGCGGATGCGGGAGAGTTCGGGCATCGAGACGGCGGGGTTGGTGCCGCTGATCCACAGCATCCTGAGCGAGCCCTGCTCGGCGTACCGGAAGATCTGCATCGCATGGGTCGGCGGCGCGTAGTGCGGGACGGTCTCCGGTTCGACGTTCCAGACCGCGGCGAGGTCGGCGACATGGGCGTCGTTCTGCCAGTTGCGGAACCCCGGCAGGTCGCCGTTGGCACCGCACTCGCGGGTGTTCTGGGCGGTGGGCTGGCCGTTCATCTGGAGCAGGCCGGCCCCGGGCCGGCCCAGCATGCCCCGGATCAGGTGCAGGTTGTTGACCTGGACGGCGGCGGCGGTGGCCTGGTGGGACTGGTAGACGCCCTGGAGGACGGTGGAGACCAACGCGTCGGTGGTGCCGACGAGTTCGGCCGCCTCCTCGATCCGGGCGGCGGGGACGTCGCAGATTCCCGCCGCCCACTTCGGCGTGCAGTCGGCGACGCGGGCGACCAGTTCGTCGAAACCGACGGTGTGCGCGGCGATGAAGTCGCGGTCGATCCGCCCGTGCCGGATCGTCTCGTGCAGCAGCGCGTTGAGCAGGGCGACGTTGGTGCCGACCCGCGGCGCGAGGTGTACCGCGGCGTGCTCGGCGACGCGGGTGGGGCGCGGGTCCACGCACAGCAGGCGCGGCGGGTCGGCCCCCTCGAAGCGGTCGAGGAGCCGCATCCACTGCACGGGCTGTGTCTCGGCGATGTTGTGGCCGAACAGCGCGACCACGTCGGCGTGGTCGAAGTCGTCGTAGCTGCCCGGCTGTCCGTCGCAGCCGAAGGTCTCCTTGAGCGCCTCCGCCGCCGTCGCGGTGCACAGCCGGGTGTTGCCGTCGAGGTGATGGGTGCCGATGCCGGCCCGGGCCAGGACCGTGAGCGTGTAGTACTCCTCCAGGAACAACTGGCCGGTGGTGTAGAAGCCGATCGAACCCGGCCCGCGTTCGTCCAGCAGCGCGCGCGAGCGGGCGGCCACCAGGTCCATCGCCGTGTCCCAGTCCGTCTCGGTCAACCGCCCGCCGCGCCGTACCAGCGGACGGGTCAGCCGGTCCCGGGAGGCGTTCGCCTGCCAGCCGAACAGGTCCTTGGGGCCGAGCCGCCCGCGGTTGACCCGGTCCACGTCCCGGCCCCGTACGCCCACCATCCGGCCGTCGGCGACCGCGATGTCCATCGCGTCGCCGTCCGAGTGCAGGATCGACGCGGACTGCACCCAGCGCTGCACCGCGCCGGGCTCCACGCCGTCCGCGAGGAACGTGTCCACCCGGGCCGGCCAGGTCCCGTGCCGCCCGTAGGGCACCCTCGGGCCCCACGGGCGCGCGATCCGGTCCGTCGCATCCTCCATCGTCGGCCTCCTGCCGGCCTTCCGTCCGCGCTCCGTCGCCGGGCACTGGCGGGGCGCCGGGTACCCGGGGGCGGAGGGTCGAAGCGAAAGCAGTTGTGGGAGCGCTCCCAAGCGGGCAGGATGCTGCGGTGACAGCGACCGCATCCGTACGTCCCTACCGCCCGGCCGACGCCCCGGCCCTCGACGACATCTGCATCCGGACCGCGCACAACGGCCGCGACAGCCGGCCCGTGTACGCCGACCCCGCGATCCTCCCCGCCATCTTCGCCGCCCCCTACGTCCACCTCGACCCGGACCTGGCCTTCGTGCTGGACGACGGCGAGGGCCGCGCCGTCGGCTACATCCTCGGCACGGCGGACACCGCGCGCTTCGCCGGGGAGTTCCGCACGAAGTGGCTGCCGCGGGTCGCCGACCGGTACCCCGCGCCGAAGGCCCCGTCCGCCGACCGCACCCCGGACGAGGTCATGGCCGGGCTGCTGCACGACCCGGAGCGCATGATCGTCCCCGAACTGGCCGCGTACCCGGCCCATCTGCACATCGACCTGCTCCCCGACTGGCAGGGACAGGGCCACGGCCGCACCCTGATGCGGACGTTCTGGCGTGCCCTGCGCGAGCGCGGCGTCCCGGCCGTCCACCTGGTCATGGCGACCGCCAACACCCCGGCCAGGGCCTTCTACGACCGCCTGGGCTTCCACGAGATCAGCGCGGCCGGACTCGACCCCGCCGACGTCACCTGCCTCGGACGTACGACGGGGGAGGAGACGGGCCGGTCCTGACGGGCCGGACGCGACGGCCCCGACGAGCGGGGGGACGGCCGGGCCGCGCCCGGCCGGCAGACGTCGAAGGCAGGGAGGATCGCCTGGGCGCGGGCGACGGAGCGGTCCTCGTGAGGTGCCTCGCGCCCGGGGGCCGTGCCTGCCTGCCCGGCGGTGGGGCGCGGTTCGGAGACGCCGGCGTCCGGGCCGCGGGCCCGGCCGTCGGCGGGCTGCCTCGTCGCCCGTCCCCTTCCCCGGCTGATCGCCGTCGCGGGGGCGGACCGGCCGCCGCCCCTGTGCGCGGTACCCGGCGCCGTACCGCCGGCCGTCAGCCCGACTGGGGGCGCGGGAGGGTCCGCCCGCCCCGCGGCGGCGGCCGCCACTCGAACATCAGGAGCGTCGCGTCGTCCCGCAACTGGCCCTTCTTCATGTCCAGGATCGAGTGGATCAGACGGCGCAGGGACTCCGGCGCCAGCTCACCGCCGGCGGTGGCCCTGATGACGTAGTCGCCGAAACGCTCCAGGCCCAGCAGCTTCGCCTCCCGGGTCCGGGCCTCCACCACACCGTCGGTGTACATCAGCACCCGGTCCCCCGGCTTCAGCGCGATCTCGTGCACCCGGCGCTGCTGGGAGGTGAGCAGGGAGGGCATGCCCATGGGCGGGTCGGTGTCACGCTCCATGGCGTCGATGAGCAGCCGCTCGTCACGGATCAGGATCGGCGCCGGGTGACCGCAGTTGACCCAGTGCAGCAAGCCGGTGACCAGGTCGAGCTGTGCCACGACCGCCGTGCAGAACTTGTCCGGGAGCCAGCAGGACAGCGCCTCGTCCACGTTCCGCACCAGCTCGGGCAGGTGCAGACCGGTGCGCCGGGCATTGCGGCAGGCGGCCAGCGACACGGTGGTGGTGAGTCCGGAGGCCAGGTCGTGCCCCATGGCGTCCATGACGGCCACGTGCAGCGTCGTCTCGGTCAGCGCGTGGTCGAAGGCGTCGCCGCCGATCTCGTAGGCCGGTTCGAGCACCGCCGTGGACACGACGTTCCCGTCGCCGATGGTGCGCGGCGGCAACAGGGCGCGCAGCAACTCGGCCGGCAGTTGCATCCGCTCGGTGCGGGTGTGCCGGACCACGGAGTCCTCGAACAGCCGCTTGGAGGTGATCACCATGGCGAGCAGCGAGGCGAGCGCCCGGCCGCGGGTCAGCGAGGACGCGGTGAGGGCCGGCTCGTCGACGGCCAGTACGCCGAGCCGTTCCGCGCCGTCGAGGAGCGGGAACCAGGCGGTGATGCCGCCGCCCGTCGCGGACTCCTCCACCCGCAGCGACTGCGTGCGGTAGGCCCAGCCCGCCAGGGAACCGTCGACCGGCAGCGTCGGCGCCACGGCCGTCTGGGGGACGAGCCGGCGCTGCTGGAGGTCGACGAGGTAGACGACGGCGTGCCGCAGCCCGAGCGCCTTGGCGGAACGCGCGGTGGTGGCGCGCAGGTCCAGGTTCAGGCGGGCCGGATCGGCGAGGAACCGGCTCAGCGCCGCGTCGCCCGGGTCCGGCGTGGCCACGTCGTCTCCTCTCGTCGCAAGCCCGCCGCGGCGGGGACGGTGCCCAGCAGTCTGGCACCGGGCTCCCGGCCCCGCCCCCCGAGCCGGTCGTCCGGGTAGCGCTTCGGTCCCGGCAGAAGGGGCACGCGTCACCACGTACGACCCCGAGCACGGAGGAGTGGTGCCGCATGACCGAGTACGAGCGATCCCGCACCATGCCCGCCCAGCCCGAGCAGGTCTTCGACCAGGCCGCGAACGTCGGACAGCTCGCGACCTGGCTCCCCGGCGACCTGCACGTGGAGCCGGAGGAACCGCCCGCCGTCACCGTCCACGAGGACCGCACCGACCAGGACACCTCCGCCCTGCTGCGCGCCCGGCCCGAGCAGATGCGGCTCGAATGGGGCACCCGCGAGCAGGGCAGCTACGCCGGCTGGCTGCAGGTCGCCGGACTGGACAGCGGGGCCAGCGAGGTCACGGTGCACCTGTCGTTCTTCGACGACAGCCACGACCCGGGACGGGGGACGGTGACCGAGGCCCTCGACGGCAGCCTGCGGCGGCTGGAGGAGCAGGTGCGGATGCGCACCGACAACGCGGCCGGCTGAACCCGCTGCCGGACCGCACCCCGGCACTGCTCACCGAGGGCTGCGCCTGGCTGCCCGACCCGCGTCCGCGACGGCAGCCGCCCCGTGCCGCGCACCCTGACGCCGCGTCACGCGCACCCGTTCAGGGCCGGTTGGCTGATCGTTTGCAGCCGTCCGGGTGCGCATCCGTCCCGGGCGGCCGAACCGGCGGTCACCCGAATGGACCCCGCGCGCTACTGGTCGCGGCCGAACCGGTGTCTCCTGGTGGGTGTCAGCGGCGTCCAGGCTGGGAGGCCGATCATGTACGAAATGTGCGTGGGCCCGGAGAAGGCGGGCGGAGCGTTGGTGTGGCACGTACTGTCCAAGCAGGCCGCGGCCACACTCTGCGGACAGCAGCTCCGCGAACGCAGAGAAGCATCCGACGGTGAACGGGCGCGTCATTGCCCGGACTGCATGGCTTCCTTCGAGAAGTTGATGGCAACCACACCGTGCTGACGGACCGTCCGCAACCCGTCCGCCTCGCCGCTCCGCGCGGCGGGGCGGACGGCGTGACGGGGCCGGACACCGGGGGCCGCTGCTGACGATCACTCGGTCGGCGCAGAGTCATGACGAGAGGCCGGGGAAGACGCGGGTCGTGCCCCGCCGCGCGCCGTCCTCCCGCGCACGGGGCGGCAGGGTGCGCCGCGGCCGGGATCCCCGAGTCGGCCGCGGCGTGCCCGCATCGGGCCGCCGAGCGGCCTTTCCACCCGGCCCGCCGATGGGTGTCGGCCGCCGGAGCATTTGGGTGTCGTCCCCGATGGCCGCGCGGTGGCAGAGCGTGTGACAGTGGACCGACGCCGCGCCCCGGGGGTTTTTCGGGGGCCGGGGGAGGTTGTCGCGGAAGCCCTGTCCCGCCCGTTCGCGGGCGGTGCCGCATGGTCCGGCGCGGATGCGCCGTGCCCGCCCGGGCGCCGGTCGGCCGACGGGCGGCACGGTGGCGTACGCCGCGGACCGGAAGCGGCCCGGGGCACGGGCGCTCGCCGTCCGGGCCCGGTGCCGGCCCGCGGGTTTCCCGCCCCGAGCGGTGTCACGCCACGCGGCGTGGCGGTCCGGGGCCGCCCGGCCCGGCACGACGATGCGGCACGACGACGTGTGGCACCAAGACGTATGCCACGGCGACGTTCGACACAGCGACGTGTGGCACAGCGACGTGCCGCACGACGACGTGCCGTGCGACGGCCGCGGCACGTCCGCGCACGACCCGGCCGGCACGACCTGACGACGTACGACCTGAAGATGCACGACCCGAGGACGCACGACCCGACGACGCAAGACCCGACGACGCAAGACCTGACGACGTACCACCCGACTACGCACGACCGACGAAGGAGAATGCGCATCCATCCCCGTCAAGTGAAGCCCTTGCGACCCTGCGCGCGCGTGAAGGCGGTGACCCGTGGGACACGCTGACACCCTGCTCGCCATGGGCGGTGCCTTCGTGGCCGCCGCGTTCCTCGCCCGCCTCGGCGGCAGGATCGGACTGCCGACGATCCCCCTGTTCATGCTCGCCGGCATCCTGCTCGGCCCGCACACACCGGGCCTGGTCCTGGTGGAGGACGCGCACGACTTCGAGATGCTCTCCGCACTCGGACTGGTGCTGCTGCTCTTCTACCTGGGGCTGGAGTTCCACCTCGACGACCTCAAGAGCGGGGGCAAACGGCTGCTGACCGCCGGGGGCGTCTATCTGCTCCTGAACGTCGGCGCCGGGCTCGGCTTCGGCTTCGTCCTCGGGTGGGGCGTGCGCGAGGCGCTGGTCCTGGCGGGCGTCCTCGGCATCTCCTCGTCCGCGATCGTCACCAAGATCCTCATCGACCTGGGCCGGATCGGACGCCCCGAGACCCGGCTCATCCTCGGCGTCATCGTCGTGGAGGACATCTTCCTCGCGCTGTACCTGGCCGCCCTGCAACCGGTCATCTCGGGCGCGCACGGCCTGGCCGACACGGCGCTGCAGGCCGGCAAGGCCTTCGGCTTCCTGCTGGTGCTGGCCGCCGCCGCCCGTTACGGCACCCGGCTCGTGGGCCGGCTGATCAGCACGCGGGACAACGAACTGCTCGTGATCAGCTTCCTCGGCGCCGCCGTGCTCGTCGCCGGGGTCTCCGAAACCCTCGGCGTCGCCGACGCGATCGGCGCCTTCATGGTCGGCCTGATCCTCGCCGGCACTCCCTCGGGGCCGCGGATCAGGGAGCTGGTCCACCCGCTGCGCGACGCCTTCGCGGCCATCTTCTTCTTCGCCTTCGGCCTCGCCATCGACCCCGGCGACCTCGCCTCGGTCGCCGGTCCCGTCGCCGCCGCGGCGGCCCTGACCGTCGTCATGAACGTCGTCGCGGGACTGTGCGTCGCCCGGGTGTACCGCTACGGCAGCGAACCGGCCGCGGAGATCGCCACCACCCTGGTCGCCCGGGGCGAGTTCGCGCTGATCCTGGCCGCCATGGCCGCGGGCGCCGGACTGGACGCGCGGCTCGCTCCCTTCATCGCGGGGTACGTGCTCGTCCTCGCCGTCCTCGGACCCGTCGTCGCGGGGCGCGCCCACGTACTCGCCCGTGCGCTGCGGGCCGCGGGCCGGCTGCTGCCCGGGGCTGCGGCAACGGCCGCGGCACCGGGCGGGAGCGGCGAGGGGACGGAGACGGACAAGGACAGTCGTCCGGTGCCGGCCGGGGCCTCCTCCTCGTCCAGCTCGCCGCTCTCCACCTCGGAGCACGCGGAGGCGGAGCGTTAGCCCCGTCCGCCCCGGCGCGGTGCCAAGGCGGAACACCACGTGCCCGGTGGGACAATCTGCCCACAGGAGCGTGGTCACGCCGCCGTGGCCGGACGCGTCCGGGACCGGAAGGAGCCAGTCAGCATGATCGAGTGGGTGCCCCTGGGCAGCGGTGCCAGACCCGTTCCCAGGCCGGTCGCGGCCCCCCTGGTGTGGGCCGGGGCGTTCGGCGGCGCCCTCCTGCTGGTGGGGCTCCTCAACGGAACCGTCGGCTCGGGACGTCCGGGTCTCGCCCTGGTCGCGCTCTCGCTGCTGGCGGCCCTGCTCGGCCTGTGCGCGCCGTTCGCGGCCGCACCGGGGACGGCCGTACTGTGCTGGCTGTCCCTCAACGGCTTCGCCATACCGCCGGCCGGCACCCTCACGTGGGCCGGCCGGCGGGACGCGTTGTGGCTCGCCTGCCTGCTGGGCGCGGCCCTCGTCGGTACGGCGCTGGCCCGCCTGGTGCACGCGCGGGCCGCCTACCGCCGGCTGACCACGGCGACGGGCCCCGACGCACCGGAGCCGGGGACCGGTCCCGGCGACGTCTGAGCCCACCCGGGCCCGCGACTTGGGCTCCCGCTCCGGGCTCGCGCCCTGGGCCCGCGACTTGGGCTCCCGCTCCGGGCTCGCGCCCTGGGCCCCGTGCCCCGGACCGGCGGCCGTTGGGTGCCCGAGGCGCCGGCGGTGGGGGAGGGCCGGGCGGAGAACGTCCCGGCCCTCCCCGTCACCCCGCCCGGTCAGGCCGTGTGGAGGGTCAGGCCGTAGCGGTTGAGGATCTCGTTGACCGGCTGGAACCAGGTCTCCCCGCCGCTGGAGCAGTTGCCCCAGCCGCCCGAGGTGACGCCCTGTGCCTGGTCACCGCTGATGAAGGAGCCGCCGGAGTCGCCGCCCTCGGCGCACACACTGGTCTTGGTGAGCTGGTGCACCACGGAGCCGTCGCTGTAGTTGACCGTCTCGTTGTGGGCGAGCACCGTGCCGCAGTGCCAGTGCGTGGTGGAGCCGGAGCGGCAGATCGACGCACCCACGGGCGCCACGTTCGAACCGCGCACGAGCTGGTCGGAGACCGTGCCCCAGCCGAGCACGACCGGCACCGTCCACCAGCCGCTGCCCACGCTGACCCACGCGTAGTCGTTGTCGGGGAAGGAGGAGCCCTGGAACGTGCCGATGTACGAGCCGTCCCAGCCGCTGACCCCGGCGCCGGCCCGGCCGCAGTGCCCGGCGGTCACGAACCCGCCGTGCACGGAGAAGCCGATGGAGCAGCGGACGTTGCCGGTGTAGTACGGGTCGCCGCCGACGGTGCCCGCGGCGAAGGTACCCGGCGCCGACGGCACCGCGCGCACCGTGACCGGTCCCGTCTCGCGGGCCTGCTGCAAGAAGTGCCGGACATCGTTGTCAGCCTGCTCGCCGGCGACCACGTCGACGACCACGGTGCCGGCGCGCTGGTCGACGTGCCAGCCGCTGACACCGGCGGGTGCGTCGAGGCGGTCGACGCGGGCCTTGGCCGCGTCGAGCTGCCGCGCACTGTGCTCGACGGTGCGCACCTGTGCGCCGGTGGCGCGCACCGCCCGCACGGTCGAGGGGGCGGCGTCGGAGGTGACGGCCACGGTGAGTTTCCCGGCGTCGGCGTCGAACCACGAGCCGCCGAAGGCCGATCCGGCGGCCCGGCGTGCCACCGGTTCCAGCTCGGTGGCCTCGCGTTCGGCCGCGAGCCGGTCCTCGGCCTGGTCCCGGGTGAGGCCGAAGTCGCGCTGCATGGCGTCCAGGAGGCCGGCGGAGGCGGGCCGTTCGTCGACGGAGGCGGCGGGGGCGGCGGGGGTGTCGGCCGCCGAGGCCGGCAGGGTGCCGACGGCGGTGAGGCTGCCGAGCACGAGGAGTCCGGCCAGGCCGAGGTGCCTGAGTCTGCTGCGTCTCACGGAGTTGCCCTTCGTCGTTCCAGCAAAGGTGGGGGTGGAACAGGTGGCGTGGCACAACCGCGGTTTGAGAGCGCTCTCGTCGGGTCGCTTCGAGCTTAGCCAGCCCGAGTCTTCAGGTCCATGCCAATGCAGGGCCTTTCCCTGCCGCCGGTCCGCGCTCCCGGGAGACGCCCGGGCGATCCGACGCCTCCGCCCCGGTTGGCCGGCCGCCGACGGGGCACTCAGGCTCCGTCCTCGCAATGACGGCCCGCAGCGGCCACTGGACGTGGGAGGCACACGTGGCGGTTCGGCACCGGCTGATCCAGGCGACCCCGGAGGCCGTCTGGGACGTCCTCGCGGACGGCGACGCCTACGTGCAATGGGTCGTCGGCCCCTCGAAGGTCACCCCCAGGGACGGGCGGTGGCCGCAGGTCGGGGCGACGATCGCGTACGAGGTGCGGCTCGGGCCGCTGCTGCTGGACAACGAGTCGGTGGTCAGACGATGCGTGGAGGGCTCCGTGCTGGAACTGGAGGCCAAGGCGGGCCGGCTCGGCACCGCGCGGATCGCCGTCGAACTGCGCCCGTGGGGCGAGCAGTGCCTGGTGATCGTGGACGAGCACCCCCTGCGCGGTCCCGGCGGCCTGCTGCACAACGTCGGCGTCGAGGCGCTGATCCAGGTACGGCACCGCGCCATGCTCGCCAGACTCGCCAAGCTGTGCGAGTCCCGCGCCGGCGACCGGTGCCGTCCCGACCCGCCCGACTCGGTGGGCGAGGTGCACCGCGGGTGGGGAACCGGCCGTGCCTGACGCCGTCGACGCCGTCGATGCCGTCGTGGTGGGAGCCGGACCCAACGGCCTGGTGGCGGCGAACCTGCTGGCCGACGCGGGCTGGAGCGTGACGGTCCTGGAGGAGCAGCCCGAGCCGGGCGGCGCCGTGCGGCACGACGAGGCGGTCGCCCCCGGCTTCGTCAACGACCTGTTCAGCTCCTTCTACCCGCTGGCCGCCGCATCCCCGGTCCTTCGCGGACTGCGCCTGCAGGAGTACGGGCTGTGCTGGGCGCACGCACCCCATGTACTGGCCCACCCCCTGACCGACGGCACCTGCGCCGTCCTCGACCGCGACCTCTCCACCACCGCGGCCTCGCTCGACGCCTTCGCACCCGGGGACGGCGCCGCCTGGGAACGGCTGCACGAGGTGTGGGACCGCTACCGGGCCGACATCGTGGACGCCCTGTTCACCCCCTTCCCGCCGCTGCGCGCCGGTGCCCGGCTGGCCCTGCGGCTGCGCGGAGCGGGCGGACTCAGGCTCGCCCGCACCCTGGTCCTGCCGGTGCGCCGCATGGGCGAGGAGGAGTTCCGCGGCGAGGGCGGCAAACTGCTCCTGGCCGGCAACGCCCTGCACGCCGACCTCGCCCCCGAAGCGGCCGGCAGCGGCGGCTTCGGCTGGCTGATGTCGATGCTCGGACAGACCTACGGCTTCCCCGTGCCGGTCGGCGGCTCCGGCGCCCTCACCGAGGCCCTGGTCCGACGGCTGCGTGCCCGGGGCGGCACCCTGCACTGCGGGCGGCGCGTCGACCGGGTCCTGGTCCGCGACCGGCGCGCGGCCGGTGTGCGCACCGCCGACGGGGATGCCGTCACCGCCCGCCGCGCCGTCCTCGCGGACGTGTCCGTCCCCGCCCTCTACGGCAGGCTCGTCGCCCCGGCGGACCTGCCGGACCAGGTCCGCGGCGACCTGCGGCGCTTCCAGTGGGACTTCGCCACCTTCAAGGTGGACTGGGCGCTGGACGGCCCCGTGCCCTGGCGCTGCGAGGAGGCGGCGGGGGCGGGCACCGTGCACCTCGCCGACGGCCTCGACGAACTCACCCGGTTCGCCGCCCAGATCGCCATGCGGCAGGTCCCCGACCGCCCCTTCTCGCTCTTCGGCCAGATGACGACCACCGACCCGACCCGCTCACCGGCCGGCACCGAGTCCGCCTGGGCCTACACCCACGTCCCGCACGACATCCGCGGCGACGCGGGCGACGAGGGCATCACCGGGAGCTGGGACGGACGGGAGCGGGAACTGATGGCCGACCGGGTCGAACGCCAGGTGGAACGGTTCGCGCCCGGATTCCGCGCCCTGGTCCGGGCCCGGCGCGTGCTCGCCCCGCCCACGCTCCAGGCCATGAACGCCAACCTGGAGGGCGGCGCCATCAACGGCGGCACCACCGCCATGCACCAGCAACTCGTCTTCCGGCCCGTGCCCGGCACCGGACGGCCGGAGACACCGGTGACCGGTCTCTTCCTCGCCTCCGCGGGCGCCCACCCGGGAGGCGGGGTGCACGGCGCACCCGGCGCCAACGCGGCGCGCGCCGCCCTGCGCCAGCACCGGTTCGCGGGCCTCGCCCGGCTGCAGCGGTCCCTGACCCGACGCGACCGGGCCGGTGACCGGTGCTGACCGCGAGCGGGCGCCGGTCCGGGCCGGTCCGTGACGTCTCCGAGGAACCGAGGGAAGGGCCGACCGGTGAACGACAGTCCCCTTGACCACCGCACCGTCGTGGTGACCGGCGCCGCGCGCGGACTCGGCGCCGCCCTGGCCCGCGCGTGTGCCCACCGAGGCGCCCGGCTAGCCCTGCTCGGCCTGGAGAAACCGCTGCTGGACGCCCTGGCGGCGGACCTGCCGACCCCGGCGCTCGCCGTCGAGACCGACGTCACCGACCCCGCGGCGCTGGCCGACGCGGCCGACGAGACCCGCCGGCGCCTGGGCAGACCGTCGGTCGTGGTGGCCAACGCCGGCATCGCCCACGGAGGTCCGTTCGCCACCTCGGACCCCGCCGAGTGGCGCCGCGTCGTGGACGTCAACCTGACCGGCAGCGCCCACACGGCCCGCGCCTTCCTGCCGGACCTGCTCGACACCGCGGGCTACCACCTCCAGATCGCCTCGCTGGCGTCGCTCGGCGCCGCCCCCATGATGAGCGCCTACTGCGCGGCCAAGGCCGGTGTGGAGGCCTTCACCCACTCGCTGCGCGCGGAAGTGGCCCACCGCGGCGTCGCCGTGGGCACCGCCTACCTGAACTGGATCGACACCGACATGATCCGCGACGCCGACCGGTACCCGGTCCTGCGTCAACTGCGCGCGCACATGCCGCCCCCGGCCCGCCGCACCTTCCCGCCCGAGGACGTCGCCGCCCGGCTGGTCCGCGCCGTGGAGCGCCGCCGTACCGCCGTGTACGTGCCGGGCTGGCTGCGCCTGGTCCAGTGGGGACGCGCGACGCTGCCGCCGACGGTCGTACGGCTGTCCCGCCACGAACTGCCCCGGATGGAGGCCCAGGAGCCCCTTGGCCACACCGGCCCGCTGGGCGCGGGCGGACAGGCCGACCGCACAGCGGACCGGGGACGCTAGCCCCGGCGGGACCCGGGCCCCGGGACCGGGCCGGGCCCGGCGGCGAACCGCCCCCGCCTCGGCCGGTTTCCCGACGTGGGCCCCGGGGCGACGGCCGACGCGCGGCGGCGCCCGTCCCGTCCCGGCGGGTCGGTCTGGCCCGGGTCCGGGCGGGGTCCTGGTGGCGAGTCGCCCCCCGTCGGGGCTGGTTTCACGGCGGTGGGTTCCGGAGGCGGCGGGCGATCGGTGGCAGCGCCCCGCGCGGCGCGCCCGCGGTTGTCCGTGCGGGTGTGCCCCGATCCGCCGCGGCCCCGTCCGTCTCAGTGTGCCCCGAACCGCCGTGCCAGGGCCCGCAGCGGTGCGGACCGGCCCCGGTCGGGCACCGTCCACAGCGTCTCGCCCCGCACCCCCCACCGCTCCAGCAGGGCGCCCGCGGCGAGGAAGCCGGAGGTGGCGGCGCGCTCCATCAGCGCCACCGGCAGATCCGTACGGACCAGGTCCCCGGCGACCACGACGGCCGGGTCGGGGGTGCGCACCGTGGGACGGTCGCCGTAGCCGCCGACGGCGAACAGCGGGCAGTCCGCCCGCCACTCGTGCCGCGCGGCGAGCACGCGGGCCCGGCGGGTCTCCGGATACACCCGGTGCAACTGGTCCACGAGACGCTTCTCCTCCACCTCCCGGACAGCCCCCGACGGCACGGCGTAGGCGTGCAGTTCGACGACGCAGCCGCCGGTGCGCGCAGCCCACCGGGCCGCCTCGCCCTCCCAGTGGGACAGCACGCTGACGTTGTCCAGCGAGCCGTAGCCGCTCGTGCCGAGGAACCCGGGCCGGCCGGGGGCGACCGGGCGGTCCAGCCACAGGCGGGAGACCAGGAACGGCGGGGCGTTGCGCAGCCGTGCCACCCGCGCGCGCCAGCCGGCGTCCCCCAAGTGCGGCGAGCGGCTCACCACGCCGCGCAACCCACCGACGTCCATCGCGAGCACCACGGCGTCGTACGGGCGGGCCCCGGCGGCGTCGACCACGAGCCGCCCGCCGGAGGGACCGGGCCGGACGGCCTCGACGGACGTGCTCGTGCGGATCTCGACGCCGTGCCGCACCAGGTGCCCGGCGAGGGGGTCCCACAGCGCCTGCGGGAACGGCTCGCGCGGCACGTCGAAGAGCAGCCCCTCGCTGGAGCCGAGGAAGTAGATGTGGAACATCAGGGCCATCTCCGCGGCCGACAGCTCGCCCGGGTCGGCGAAGAAGCTGCGGGAGAACACCTCGAAGGCCAGGTGCCGGGCCGCCGCGGGAAAGCGCAGGGAGTCGAGGAAGGCGTCGGCGCTGACGCCGTCCAGGCGCTCGTGGACGCGGCGGGTACCGACGTCGAGGAGCGGCAGCGCGGCGGCGGGCCGCAGTGCCGCCAGGTCCCGCAGCCCGAAACTGGGACTCAGCGCGACGAAGGCGAGGGCGCTGAACGGGGGAGTGCGCGGAATCCGGCGGAAGCCGTCGTGCAGCCCGCTGCTGTGCCGCAGGGGGTAGTCCGGCAGCCCGGTCAGCATGGCGAGGCCCGGATCGCACCGGCGCAGCAGGCTCCGCAGGTTGTAGTACTGGCGGAAGAAGGCGTGGAAGCCGCGGCTGATCGTGGCGGGCGTGCCGTCCGGCAGGGTGACCGCCCGGCCCGCGACCCGGCCCCCGAGCACGGGCTCACGCTCGTGCAGCACGACGCGCACCCCGCGCTCGGCCAGGAGGGTCGCCGCCGCGAGCCCCGCGATGCCGCCGCCGACCACCGCCACGGACGGCGGCGCGTCGCCCTCGACCCGCTCCCGGCCCGGCCCGGGCGGCAGCATCCGCGCCCGCCGGTCCCGCCCGGGCGGCCGCACCCCACCGCCCCGGATCACCGCGCGTCCCGGGTGGTACGGACGCGGCCGACGGTCCCGGCGCGGGGGAGGGACCCCGTCGGGGCCGGGGCGGGCGTGCCGAGGCGGTCGCGGGGGGCCGCGGCGCGGCCGGAGGCGGTGTGGCGCGGCGCCGCACCGCCGCCCGCGGTACCCGGTCGGCGGGTGACGTGGCCGGGCGGGGTGCGACGGGCCGGGGCGGGCGTGCCGAGGCGGTCGCGGGGGGCCGCGTCGCGGCCGGAGGCGGTGGTCGGCGCGGTGTGGCACGGCAAGGGCATCAAGGGCTCCGGACGGTCGGTACTCGGCGGGTGGGGTTCAGCGGACGGGCAGGTGACGGCGCGGCAGCCACGGCAGTTCGGCCGCCGTGCGCAGCATCGGCAGGACGGGGACGCGCACGCCGACCGCCAGGTCCTCGTACAGCCGCGACCGGCCGTCGAGGAAGCGCAGCAGCCGCCCGGCGGGTACGCGGTCGAACAGCCGGAAGAACAGGTCGGGTCCGTCGACCCGGCCGGTGTCCAGGGCGCGCAGCAGCACCGCGTCCATCCACCGGGCCCGCGCCGGGTGCGGGGGCGGCGGGACCGGACGGCGGCCCGCGCGCACCGCGCGGGCGACGGCCTCGGACTGCCGCTGCACGGCGGCGAACGTGTACCCGGTGGACGCCCGGGTCGCACCGCCCGCGACGCCGATCCGGAAGACGCGGTCGCAGCCCTCGGCCCCCCGCGCGAAGACGGCGTCGGTCATCGGCACGATCCCCTGCTCGGTCGACAGGACCTCCGTCGCGCCGGTGCGCAGGACGCGGCGCGTGTAGTCCTCCAGCGCGCGGTCGTACGCCTCGGCCGTCAGCGGAGCCGGGCCGAACTCGGTGTACTCGACCAGCGCGGTGTGCCGTCCGGTGGGCAGTACGTAGCCGAAGGACAGGCCCCGACGCGGCTGCGCGGTGCGGAAGTCCATCAGGTCGACCACCTCCGGGTCGAAGACCGGCCGCTCGGTGCGCACGAACCAGCCCCGGAAGTGCTGGAGCAGCCGGGTGCGCGCGGCCGGCAGCCGGTCCGGCGGACGGGAGTCGAAGACCCAGCGGGCGCGCAGGCCGACCGGCGCGCCCGCCGCGTCCGTGGCCGAGACCCGCACGGTGGCGTCCGGCAGGCCGGTCACCGCGCCGACGGTGGCCTCGACGCGCCGCAGCCCCGGACGGTCCTTCAGGTCCCGTTCCACCAGCGCCTCGAAGTCGTCGGAGCGGACCATCTTGTAGCGGGCCGGCGCGATGCTGCGGCGCACGGCCCTCCCGTCCCGGCCGTGCACCCGCAGCCACTCCCACGAGGCCGTCGCCGCCCGGTCGAAGCGGCCGGGCCCGGCCTCCCAGAAGCACCAGGTGCGCCGCGCGGGCCGCAGCGGCCCCGGCGGCGGATCGACGAGGACGACGGAGGGCGCCGCGCCGTGCCGCGTCCCGGCCGGCAGCCGGTGCACCAGGGAGAGCCCCGCCGCCCCGGCACCGACGACCACGATGTCCGCGTCGAGCACGCCCGCCTCCTTCCCTTCCGCCGCCCGCCGGCCGCATCCCGCCGGGTCCGGCGGAGTATTCCGCCCGGCGCCGTCCGCGGCGACGCAGGGCGCGCTGGACGGGGCGACGCGGGAACCCGCCGGGGGGACCCGATACCGCCGGGCGGGTGACTGCCGGACGCGAACCGGGCCCCGCGGCGTCGCGCCGGAGGCGAAGGGGGAAGGCATGGGGCCGACCACACGAGAGGACCCCGCCATGCCCTCCAGCGAAAACCCCGCCACGCCCCCCGGCACGGCCGGCCACCGCACCCCCCGGCCGGACGAACCGCCCGCGGACCGGAGGGAGCGATGACGCGGACGGTGTCCGGGCGCACCGACCACGTCGTGGTCGTCGGAGCCGGACTCGCCGGGCTGTCCACCGCCCTGCACCTGCTGGGCGCGGGACGCCGGGTGACCGTCGTGGAACGCGACCCGCTGCCCGGCGGCCGGGCCGGACGGCGCGAACTCGGCGGCTACCGCCTCGACACCGGCCCCACCGTCCTGACCATGCCCGACCTGGCCGACGAGGCCTTCGCGGCCGTCGGCGAACGGCTGCGCGACCGCGTCGAGCTGCTGCCCCTGCACCCCGCCTACCGCGCCTGCTTCGCCGACGGCACCACCCTGGACGTGCACACCGACGCCGACGCGATGGAGACGGAGGTCGAACGGTTCGCCGGCGCCCGGGAGGCGGCCGGGTACCGGAGGCTGCGCGACTGGCTCGGGCGGCTGTACGCCGTGCAGATGCGCCGGTTCATCGACGCCAACTTCGACTCGCCGCTCGGCCTGCTCACCCCCGACCTGGCGCGGCTCGCAGCCCTCGGCGGCTTCGGCCGCCTCGACGCCCGCATCGGACGCTTCCTGACGGACGAACGGCTCAAGCGGGTCTTCTCCTTCCAGGCCCTGTACGCCGGTGTGGCGCCGTCCCGCGCGCTGGCCGCCTACGCCGTCATCGCCTACATGGACACCGTCGCCGGCGTCTACTTCCCGCGCGGCGGCCTGCACGCCCTGCCCCGCGCCATGGCCGCGGCCGCCACCGGCGCAGGGGCCGACCTGCGCCTCGGACGGGCCGTCACCCGCCTGGAACGGTCCGGCAACCGCGTCACCGCCGTCGTCACCGGCCACGAGCGCATCCCGTGCGACGCCGTCGTCCTCACCCCCGACCTGCCCGTCGTCCACCGGCTCCTGGGCCGCCGCCCACGCCGCCCCCTCGCCCTGCGGCACGCACCCTCGGCCGTCGTCCTGCACGCCGGAACCACCCGCACCTGGCCGCACCTCGCCCACCACACGCTCTCCTTCGGCGCCGCGTGGCGACGGACCTTCGACGAACTCACCCGGACCGGCACCCTCATGACCGACCCGTCCCTGCTGATCACCCGGCCCACCGCCCACGACCCCTCCCTCGCCCCCGAGGGCCGCCACCTCCACTACGTCCTCGCGCCCTGCCCCAACACCGACACCGGCCCCGGCGCCCGCGCCTGGAGCGACCTCGCGCCCCGCTACCGCGACCGGCTGCTCGCCACCCTGGAACGCCGGGGACTGACCGGCTTCGCCGCCGCCGTGGAGGAGGAGTGCCTGGTGACGCCCGCCGACTGGACCGCACAGGGGCACGCCGCCGGCACCCCCTTCTCGGTCGCCCACACCCTCGCCCAGACCGGACCCTTCCGCCCCCGCAACCTGGTGCGCGGCACCGACAACGCGGTCCTCGCGGGCTGCGGGACCACCCCGGGCGTCGGGGTGCCGACCGTACTGCTGTCCGGCAAGCTGGCCGCCGCCCGCATCACCGGAACACCGCGGCGCCCCCGGGCGGCGAGGGGCGGGCGGCGATGACCGGACGCGAACTCGACGCCGCCGGTGTCACCGACCCCGCCCTGCGCGCCGCCTACACCCGGTGCCGGCTCCTCAACGCCCGCCACGGCCGCACCTACTTCCTGGCCACCCGCCTCCTGCCCGCCGACCGCAGGCCCGCCGTGCACGCCCTGTACGGGTTCGCCCGGTGGGCCGACGACATCGTCGACGACACGGCCGACGCCACGCCCGCCGAGCGCGCCGCCGCCCTCGCCCGCCTCGACCGGCTGCTGCGGCACGCGCTCACCGGGGGCCGCCCCGCCGCCGAGCCGGTGGTGCTGGCCCTGGCCGACACCGCCGCCCGGTACGCCATCGAACCGGCGCACTTCACCGACTTCATGGCCTCGATGCGCGCCGACCTCACCGTCACCGACTACGCCACCTACGCCGACCTGCGCGCCTACATGCACGGCTCGGCCGCCGTCATCGGCCTCCAGATGCTCCCCGTCCTCGGCACCGTGACCTCCCGCGCCCTGGCCGCCCCGCACGCCGCCGCGCTGGGCGTCGCCTTCCAGCTCACCAACTTCCTGCGGGACGTCGGCGAGGACCTGGACCGGGGCCGGGTCTACCTCCCCGCCGACCTGCTCGCCGCGCACGGCGTCCAGCGGGACCTGCTGCTGTGGAGCAGGCGCACCGGCCGCCACGACACGCGCATCACCGCCGCGCTGCGGGCCGCCGAGGACCTCACCCGGGGCGTCTACCGCGAGGCCGAACCCGGCCTCGCCATGCTCGACCCCGTGGCGCGGCCCTGCATCCGCACCGCCCTGCTGCTCTACCGGAGCATCCTCGACACGATCGCGGAGGGCGGGTACGCGGTGCTGCACCGGCGCGCGGTGGTGCCCCGCCGACGCCGCGCGGCCGTCGCCGCCGACGGACTCGTACGCGTACTCGCCGCCCGGCTCGCCGCACGCCGCACCCCCACGCCCGCGACCGTGCCCCGCGGTGCCGCCCTCGACGCGAAGGAGCCCGGATGAGCACGGACGGCCGCCCCCGCCGAGGACGCCTCCCCCTGCGGCTGCGGCGCCGTGCGCTCCCCTGGGAGCGGCAGCGCCCGACATGGCGCGAGGCGCGCCCCGCCGTCGTCGCCGCGGCCCTGCGGCGTGCCGGGGCCCGCCCCTCGGGCAACTGGTACGTCCTCGGCGCGAGCACCGGCGTACGGCCCACGCGTCCGCTCGCCGGCACCGTCGCCGGCGTCGAGGCCGTCGTCTGGCGGGACGCGCACGGGCGTCTGGTGGGCGGCCCCGGCGCCTGCCCCCATCTCGGCGCCCCGCTGGCCGACAGCCCGGTACGGTGCGGCACGCTCGTGTGCCACTGGCACGGACTCGCCCTCGACGGCGCCCCGTTCGCCGGGTGGGAACCCCTGCCGGTCCACGACGACGGCGTCCTGGTGTGGGTACGGCTGGACACCGTGGGGGCGGAGCCGCCCACCCCGGAGCCCCTCGTGCCCGCCCGGCCGCCCCGGGCGACGGCGCTGACCTCGGTGTGGCGCGGGGTGGGCACCTGCGAGCCCGAGGACGTGGTCGCCAACCGGCTCGACCCGTGGCACGGAGCGTGGTTCCACCCGTACTCCTTCGTGGACCTCACCGTCGTCGAGGCACCCGGGCAGGACACGCCCCCCAAGGAGGGCGGCGACCGCTTCGTCGTGGACGTGTCCTTCCGGCTGACCGGCCGCCTGGTCGTCCCCGTCCGGGCCGAGTTCACCGCGCCCGGACCCCGCACCGTCGTCATGCGCATCGTCGAGGGCGAGGGCACCGGGTCCGTGGTGGAGAGCCATGCCACACCGCTGGGACCCGGCGTGGACGGACTGCCGCGCACCGCCGTCGTCGAGGCGGTGCTCGCCACCTCGGACCGGCCCGGATTCCCCCTGGCCCGCCGTCTGGCGCCCGCCCTGCGGCCGCTGATGCGCGCCGCCGCGGGCCGCCTGTGGCGCGACGACCTCGCCTACGCCGAACGCCGCGCACACCTGCGTGCCCGCGGCCTCTTCCCCGGCTGAACGGAGCGGCACCACCGTGCAGACCTTCCTCCCCCACCCCGGTTTCCGGGACTCGGCACTGGCCCTGGACCGGCGGCGCCTGGGCAAACAGCGCGTGGAAGCCCTCCAGGTGCTGCGCGGACTCACCGTCCCCGGCTACGGCTGGCGCCGGCACCCCGCGGTGCGGATGTGGACGGGCTACGAGGAAGCACTCGTCCGCTACGGCCTCGACGTCTGCCGGGTCTGGCGGGAGCAGGGCCACCAGGACAGCTGCGCGGCCTCACTGGTCGCGGGACTCGCCGAGCGCCGTCCCGGCGAGCCGGTGCGGGAGCAGGCGGAACTGGCCGCCGCGGGAGAACTGCCGCCCTGGCTCGGCGACGATGCCTTCCACCGCAGCCACCGCTCGGCGCTGGTGCGCAAGGACCCGGAGGTGTACGCCGAACAGTTCCCCGGGGTCCCCGACGACCTGCCCTACGTCTGGCCGGCCTCGGACCGGGAGCGCCGGGAGGCGGACGGCGGCTCCCCGTAGGCCGGTCCGCGCGTCGCGATTGGCCCCCGACAGCGCCCCTGAAGTGGACCCCGTGGCGGACCGCCGCGCTCCCTAGCGTCGGGGGCATGAACGCCACCACCACGCGCGGGGCCCTGCTCGCCGCGCTCGCCTGTGTCCTCGTCGGAGGATCCTTCACCGCCAACAGCCTGCTCGGCGACTACCCGTACGCGGGCGGCCAGTTCCTTCGCTACGGGCTGGCCTTCCTGCTGCTCCTCCCGCTGGCCGGCCCCGGCGCGGCAACCCGGCTGCGCGCGCTCGGCGCCGCCCACTGGGTGCGCCTCGCGCTGCTGGCGGCCGTGGGCATGGTCGGCTTCAACCTGGCCGTCCTGGCCGCGGAACGCACGGCGGAGCCCGCGGTACCCGGCGTCCTCGTCGGCTGCGCGCCCGTGGTCGTCGCCGTCGTCGTGCCCCTGCTGGAGGGGCGCCGGCCCCAGCGGGTCGTCCTGTACGGGTCCCTGTTCGTGGCCCTGGGAGCCTTCACCGTCCAGGGCTGGGGACGCACCGACGGCGCGGGCCTCGCCTTCTCGGTGTGCGCGCTGGCCGGCGAGGTCGGGTTCGCCGTGCTCGCCGTGCCCGTACTGCGGCCCCTGGGCCCGCGGCTGCTGTCCACCGCGGTGTGCGGCATCGCGGCGGCCGAATCGGCCCTGGCGGGCGTCCTGGCGGACGGGAGCGGGTGGCTGCGCCGGCCGGACGCGGTGGAGACGGGCGCGCTGCTGTGGCAGGCGGTGGTGGTCACCGTCGTCGGGTTCGTGTGCTGGTACATGGGCATGCAGCGGATCGGCGCCGAACGCGCCACCCTGTTCTCCGGGCTGATCCCGGTCGCCGCCGCCGGTACCGCACCGCTGGTCGGCACGGGCTCCTACGGCATCGCCCAGGCGGTGGGCAGCGCCCTGGTCTTCGCCGGGGTGGCCGTGGGGTCGGGCGCGTCGCTCCGCCTCGTGCGCGGCCGGCGGCCGGCGACGGTGCGTCAGGGGGCCTTCGAGCGGTCCTTGGAGAAGCTGTAGAGGTCCTTCGAGGTCGTGATGAGCTCGCGCTGCTCCTGCCGGGAGCCGACCATGGGCTGCGAGCCGTGCAGCGGCACCTGGGCGCTCTCCGGCAGGAACCTCACCGTCACCAGCCCGATGGCGCCCGCCGCCATCAGGTAGTACGCCGGCATCAGGTCGTCGCCGGTGATGCTCACCAACGCCTCGGTGACCAGCGGGGTGGTGCCGCCGAAGGCGGCGACGGCGAAGTTGAAGCCGATGGCCATCGCGGCGTAGCGCACGGCGGTGGGGAACAGCGCCGGCAGCGTGGCGGCGCTGGGCGCGGCGAAGCAGGCCAGCAGGGTGGACAGCAGCAGCACCCCGAACACCGGCGCCCAGATGCCGTCCGCCTTCAGCAGCAGGAACGCCGGAACGGCCAGGACGATCATCGCCGCCGCGCCGACGGCGTACAGCGGGCGGCGGCCGACGTGGTCGCTGAGCCGGCCGAGGAAGGTGATCAGCAGCACGATCCACACCATCCCCATCAGCACCAGCACGTCCGCGAACCCGCTGGAACGGTTCAGGGTCTCTGTCTGGTACGTCGGCAGATAGCCCGTCACCATGTAGTTGGTGACGTTGTAGAGCAGCACCAGGCCCATGCAGATCAGCAGCGGGCGCCAGTGCTCGCGCACGATCGTCTTGAACTCGCTGCCGGCCGACTCCTGGGCCAGGCCCTTCTCGTGCTCGTCGAGCTGCTGCTGGAAGGCGGGGGACTCCTCCAGCTTGAGCCGCATGTACAGGCCGATGACACCGAGCGGACCGGCGATCAGGAACGGCAGCCGCCAGCCCCAGGCGAGCATCTGCTCGTCGGACAGGGACAGGTTCAGCACGGTGACCAGCGCCGAGCCCAGGGCGTAGCCGACGAAGGTGCCGAAGTCGAGCCAACTGGAGAGGAAGCCGCGCCGCCGGTCGGGTGAGTACTCCGCGACGAAGGTGGTGGCGCCCCCGTACTCGCCGCCGGTGGAGAAGCCCTGGACCATCCGGGCGAGCAGCAGCAGGATCGGGGCGGCGATGCCGATGGTCGCGTAGCTGGGGATGAGGCCGATGGCGAAGGTGCCCAGCGCCATCATGATCATGGTCGTGGCGAGCACCTTCTGCCGTCCGACGCGGTCCCCGAGCGGGCCGAAGACCAGGCCGCCGAGCGGGCGTACGACGAACGCCGCGGCGAAGGTGGCGAAGGAGGAGATCACCTGGGCCGCCGGGGAGGCGCCCGGGAAGAACACCTTGCCGATGGTGGCCGCCAGATAGCTGTAGACCCCGAAGTCGAACCACTCCATGCAGTTGCCGAGCGCGGAGGCCCCGACCGCGCGCTTGAGCAGCGGCGCCTCGACGACCTGGACGTCCTCCTCGCGAAAGGCCCGCTTGGTACGGCGGAGCCGGCGGGCCAGTTCCTCGCGGACCTGCCGCGGCAGGCGCGCGACCGTACCCGGCATCTTCGCCCCGCTCCGGGGACCGGACCCGCCGTCGGACTTCGCGTCGACCACGCCGCTGCCTTCCTGTCGCTCCGTCACAGTTCGCCTGAGCGAATTCTGTGCCGCAACCCGGGACCGGCGCATGCCGGAGCCGCTGCCCGGGGCGGCGCGGACCCCCGGGCAGCGGTTCGACGGCGGCGGTGCGACGTCCTGCTCAGGGCTGGACCGGCATGCTCCAGCAGTTGGAGCCGGCCGCTTTGCCGGAGAGCCGGTCGGTGAGCCAGGAGATGGCGTTGCCCTGGTCGGTGAGCAACGGGGCGAAGTGGTTGAGCAGACCGCTGCCCACGGCCGGCAGCACCACGGGGACGTAGGTGACCTTCCCGCCCTTGTCGCACCAGTCGACCGCCAGCCGGCGGGCCTGGCCGTGGGGGACCAGGTCGTCGCCGGTGCCGGTGGCCACGCGGACCGGCCCGGCGGGCTTGAGCGCGCCGATGCGCTGCTCGGCCAGGAAGTCCTGGAGCGCGGGCTCGGCCCGGATGATGTCGCTGAGGGACTGCCCCGTCTTCGTCCACTCCTTGCTGCTCCTGCCGCCGTAACCGAAGAGCGCGTCGCCCACGCACATCGTCGACAGGTCCTTCAGCGCCTTCTCGCCGGCCTCGTTGACGTACCGGTCGGCGATGGGCCGCAGGGCCGGCTCGGTCTGCAGGAAGCCGTTGAGCGACCAGCCCAGGGCGCCCGCCAGGTCGCTGCCGTCGATCGCCTTCGTCACCTCCGTCAGGTCGGCGGGCGGTGCCCCGGCGTAGGTGCCGGCCAGTTCGACGTCGGGGGCGTAGGAGGGCTGCAGCTCGGCGGCGGCCGCCGTGGCACCGCCGCCCTGGCTGTACCCGAACAGCCCCACCCGGGAGGCGGGGGTGACGGACGCCTGGTCGAGGGAGCGTGCGGCGCGTACGGCGTCCAGGACGGCGTGGGCCCCGTCGACGCGGTTGACGTAGGTGTGCAGCCGGTCGGTGGTGCCGAGGCCCACGTAGTCGGTGACGACGACGGCGACGCCGCGCAGCAGCAGCCGGTAGACCGACAGGTCCTCGTAACCGACGGAGACCGTCTGCCCGTTGAGCATCAGCGGGTGTTCCAGGGCCATCGAGGCGGCGCACTGGTCGCCCTGCCCCATGGTTCCGGGGGCCACGGCGACCAGGGGGCGCGGTCCGTCGCCGCGCCACTTCGCGGCCGGTTCGATGTAGGCGCCGGTCACCGCGACGGCCTCGCCGTTCGCGTCGGTGGACTTGTACATCAGCCGGGTCGCCCGGCCGGGGAGCGGCCCGTCGATGCCGGGCAGGCTCAGCGCCAGGGGCAGCGGCTCGCTGCGGACCAGGGCGCCGTCGGCGTCCGGGAGTTCGGACGGCGGGGTGTAGAAGGCGGGTATCTCGACGCCGCGGGACGTCGTGGCCGAACCGCCGGCCGCACCGTCGGCCGCGACGGCCGGGACGGCCTGGGCACCGAGGGCGAGCGCGGCGGCGATCGCCGCGGCGAGCATGCGGGGACGTGAGGGCATGGCGAACCTCCTGGGGAAGGGCCGGATCCGTCGTCCGCGGTCCCGTGGGACCAGGACCGTGGTCGCGCTGCTCCTGTGGGGTTACCGGACCGTAACCGGCCGGGCGTTACCAGGGGTAGCACCATGTTCATTACGGTTCAGTAACTTGACGAGCTGTCTAACAAGCGCGATCGGACCGAGCACGGTGGAAGCAGGCGCGGCCGGGCCAAGCGCCGCCCGGCAGGCGCTGACCGCCGGGGAACTGCCCCCAGGAGCCCGGCCAGGCCCCTCGGTCCGCCGCCCGAGCACCAGCGCGGCGATTTCCAGGCGCCGTCCGTCCCTCGGTGGTGCCGCCCCTCCGGGGGCGGCCCGGCGATCTCCGGTGCCCGCGCCATGCCGGGACACCCTGGCGCGGCCCGTGGGCCTCGGCGAAGACGGCCTTGGCGTCGGTGTGCGCGCGCTGTGCCGGCCGTACGAAGGGGTACGCGACCCCGTCCGCCGCGCACTGGCCCAGCGTGTCGCAGGCCCGGGCCAGGCTCAGGCACCGGTCGGCCTCGGCCGGGGTGATGCCGGTCAGCCCGGTGCGGAACGCGCTGACCGGGGAGCGGACGGGCCGCACCAGGATCCGGTGCCGGGCCGCCCGTTCCCGGGTCGAGGTCCACCACGGCGAGCCCGATCTCGACGATCTCGCTCACCGCGCCGGGCGGCGGCTGCCCGTCCCAGCAGGTGGCCTCCAGGCCGACGACGTTCAGCAGGCCCGCGTGGCCCCCGTCCGCGTGGCGCAGGTCCGGGGGCGGCACCGTACGGCGGTCGCGGACCCGCGAGCGGCCGGTTGCCCCCTCGGGCAGTCGGCTAGCGACGGCTGCGGACCAGCAGGTACAGGAAGTACGGCGTGCCGATCACCGCCGTCATGAGACCCGCGCCGAGCTGGGCCGGGGCGATCACCGTGCGGCCGAGGAGGTCGGCGGCGCAGACGAGGACGGCACCGAGCAGGACCGCCACCGGCACCACCCGCACGTGCCGCCGGCCCACCAGGGCGCGTGCCGCGTGCGGGGCGACCAGACCGACGAAACCGATCGTGCCCGCGCAGGCCACCGCGGTCGAGCTGAGGACCACGCTCAGCACCAGGAACCCGAGGCGTCCCGGAGCCAGCCGCAGGCCGAGCAGCCGCGGGGTGTCCTCGTCCAGCGAGACCAGGTCCAGCTCGGTGCGCCGGGCGACGGCCACACCGATGCCGACGGCCAGCGCCAGCGCGACGGGCACGACGTCCGGCAGGGTCCGCCCGTAGGTCGAACCCGACAGCCAGGTCAGCGCCTTGGTGGCGTTGAACGGGTCGGTGAGCACGATCAGCAGACTGATCAGCGCCGCCGTCCCGGAGGCCACGCCGATGCCGACGAGGACCAGCCGGTTCTGCCGGAAGCCGCCCCGGGCGGCGAGCCCGAAGACGAGGACGGCGGTGACGGCGGACCCCGCGAACGCGGCGCCCGCCACGCCCCAGGTCCCGGCGGCCGGCACGGTGGTCACCAGGATCACCGCGCCCAGCGCGCCGCCGCCGGTCACCCCGAGGACGTTCGGTTCGGCGAGCGGGTTGCGGGTGACGGCCTGCACCAGCGTGCCCGCGAGGGCCAGCGCCGCGCCCGCGCACAGCGCGGCCAGCACCCGCGGCACCCGCGTGTCCAGCACGAAGGAGACGGCGCGCCCGGCCCGGCCCTGGGCCCAGTTGACGACGTCGCCGAGCAGCAGCTTGGTGTCGCCCACCAGCACGGCGGCGATCACCAGCCCCACCAGGACCACGACCAGGACGGCGACCGTGGCCAGGAACACCCCCCGGCCGGGGGTGCGCAGCCGGTCCGGAGCCCCCGCCCCGGCGGTGTCGCGCACCCGCAGGGCCATGGCGACCAGGAACACGGCGCCGACCAGGCTGGTCACCACGCCCGTGGGCACGGACACCGAGCGCTCGTCCGCCACCAGGGCCCGCAGCAGCACGTCCGAGCCGAGCACCAGGGCGGCGCCGGTCAGCGCCGCCGCCGGCAGGGCCGTACGGGAGCGGCTGAAGCCGCGGAAGCGGCGTGCGAGCGGGCGCACCAGGGCGGGGGCGCACAGGCCGACGAAGCCGATCGGACCGGCGAGGGTGACCGCCGTGGCCGACAGCAGGGCCGCGAGCACGACGACCGTGACCCGGGTGGCCCGGACCGGGACGCCGAGACCGCGGGCCGCGTCGTCGCCCAGGGCCAGCGCGTCCACCCGGCGGGCCGTCAGCAGCAGGCCGGCCAGCCCGGCCAGGGCGATCGGCAGCATCTGCAGGACGCCGTCGAAGCCGTTCTGGGAGATGCTGCCCTGGTTCCACTGGTAGAGGCCCTCCGTCTGCTCCGGGAAGAGCAGCAGCAGACCCTCCGTCATGGAGTTCAGGCCCAGCATCAGCGCGGTGCCCGCCAGGACGAGGCGGACGGTGCCCGTGCCGAGGCCGGACAGGCCGAGCACGACGGCCGCCGCCGCGAGGCCGCCGACGAAGGCGACGCCGGAGGAGGCGAGCAGCGGCAGTGACACGCCGGTGGCGCCGGCCAGTCCCAGCGCCAGGTAGGAACCCGCGTTCACCGCGAGGGTGTCGGGGGAGGCGAGCACGTTGCGGCTGACCGCCTGGAGCACCGCGCCGGCCATGCCCAGGACGGCGCCGACCAGCAGCCCCGCGGTCATGCGCGGCAGCCGGGAGGCGACGACGACGGACGCGTCGTCCGCGGAGGCCCGCCCGGTCAGGGCCTTGAACACCTCGGACGGTCCGACGGCGGCGGTGCCCTGGGTGATGTCGACGACCGCGAGGACGGCGACCAGCAGGACGATCCCGGCCGTCACCGCGGCCGCGCCCGACCGGGAGGCGGGAACCGCCGGCGGACGGGCCCCGGCGGGCTCGGCTGCGGGCTCGGTTGCGGCTTCGGTTGCGGTGACGGTCATGGCCCCGCTACTTCGTCAGGGCGCCGACGACGGCGTCGATGTACGCCTCCATCGACCCGGGACCGCCGAACATCCAGATGCCGTCGTCGAGCCGGTGCACGTGCCCCGCCGTCACGAACGGCAGCGACTTCCAGACCGGGTTCTTCGCCAGCTCACCGGTGAACGGGGTGGCGCTCGGGTCCTCGTCGTTGCCGATGTAGGCGAACCGGGTGTCCTTCGGCAGCTTGGTCAGGCCCTCGACGTCGGTACTGCCCAGACCGTAGGCCGCGTCGCCCTTCACCGTCCAGGCGTTCTTCAGGCCGATGGCCTCGTTGACCTCGCCGATGAGGGAGGTCGCGGTGTACGGGCGGATCGAAACCTGGTTGGAGGTGACGTAGCCGTCGGCGAAGGCGAGGTTCTTGCCGCCCATCCCGGCGTCGGCCAGGGACTTCTTCCCTGCGGCGACCTTGGCCTCGAAGCCCTTGCGCAGCGACTCGGCCTGGTCCGTGGTGCCGGTCGCCCTGGCGATGAGGTCGACGTTGTCCAGCATCCGGTCGATCTGACCGGTGCCGTCGGCGGAGGCCACCTCGATCACCGGGGCGATCTCGCGCAACTGCTTCACGGCGGCCGGGGAGAGGTCCGTGGTGGCGACGACGAGGTCGGGGGCGAGGGAGGCGACGGTGTCCATGCTCGGCTCGCCGCGGGTGCCGATGTCCTTGGGCTCGTTCTTCAGCGGAACGGCGCTGTCCCAGGTCTTGTACCCCTTGACGTCCGCGACGCCCACCGGGTCGACCCCGAGGGAGACGAGGCTCTCGACGACGTTCCACTCGGTGGCGACGACCTTGGTGGCCGGCCCGTCGAGCTTCACCTCGGTGCCCTTGCCGTCCTTGAGCGTGATCGCCCCGGAGGCCTTCTTCTCCGTCTTGTCGGCGGCGGGTTCGCTGGTGCCGCAGGCGGCGAGGGTGAGCGCCGCGGCGGTGGTGGCGGCCGCGGTGAGCAGGAGGCGTCTCATGAGGTGGTGCCGAGCCTTTCGGGGGTGCGTATGTGGTGGCGGCCGACCGGGCGGGTGCGCAGCCGGCCGGTGAGGGGATCGGTGTCGACGTCGATGCGGATGCCGTAGACGGCGGTCAGGCGTTCGGGCGTCAGTACGTCCTCGGGCGTGCCGTCGGCGACGATCCGGCCCGCTTCGAGCAGCGTGATCCGGTCGGCGACGGCCGCCGCCTGGTCGAGGTCGTGCAGGACGACGCCGACGGCGATGCCGTGCACGTCCGCCAGGTCGCGGATCAGGTCGAGCAGTTCGACCTGGTAGCGCAGGTCGAGGTAGGTCGTGGGTTCGTCCAGGAGCAGTACGCCGGTCTCCTGGGCGAGGCAGCTCGCGAGCCACACGCGCTGGAGCTGTCCGCCGGAGAGGTGGTCGGCGCCGCGGTCGGCGAGGCCGTCGACGCCGGTGAGGGCGAGCGCCCGGTCCACGGCGGCCGGACCGTCCGGATCGGGCCGCCCCCAGCGGCCCCGGTAGGGGTAGCGGCCGAACTCGACGACGTCCCGTACGGTCAGCCCGCCGGGTGTCGGCCGCGCCTGGGTCAGCAGGGCGACGTACCGCGAGAACTCACGGGACGTCAGCGCCAGCGCGTCGGTCGTGCCGTCGATGTCGATGGTGGCGCTGCGGGCCCGCTGCAGCCGTGCGACGGTCCGCAGCAGGGTGGACTTGCCGCTGCCGTTGGGGCCGACCAGGACGGTCACTTCGCCGGGCCGGAGCCTGACTCCCGCGTCGTGCACGACATCCACGCCGTCGTACGCGACGGTCACGCCCGTCGCCGACAGCTCATGACCGCGCAGGCGCGGAGTACCGGCTGCGTCTTCTGCTGCTCTCACGCGACGAAGGTTAGCCTAACCTAAAAAGTACTGGTAGAGGCGGGGCTCACACGGGCCCCGCCACGGCCCCTGCGTTCGCCCGCCCCCGCCGGGCCGGAGGCGTCAACCAGCCTTCTGGGGACGGGACTTCCACAGGCCCGCCCGGTTCAGGGACATCGGGCAGTGCAGGTAGATCTCGTCGATCTCCAGGAGCAGCGCCAGCTCCGGGCGCCTTCCGTCCCGCGTCATCGCGTCGAAGAAGGGGGCGTCGGTGAGGATGCGCGCCCGGCCGTTGACCCGGAGCACCTCCTTGCCGCCCGGGATCAGGTAGAGCAGTCCGGCGTGCGGATTGTCGAGGATGTTGTGGAAACTGTCCCCGCGCCGGTTGCCCGGCCGGTCCGGCAGGGCGAGGGTGCCTGAGTCGAGGACGTGGGTGAAGCCGGGTGCGTCGCCGCGGGGCGACACGTCGCAGTTGCCGCCCGCGTCGGAGGTCGCCAACAGGCAGAAGGGGGAGCGGGAGAGGATGTCCAGGTCGTCGTCCGTGAGGCGGTCGTGCACCTTGTCGATGACGACGGGCCAGGGTTCGCCCAGCAGCTCGCGCAGGTGCGCACGGGAGCCGAGTTCGACCCAGCCCCTCTCGGTGTCGGTGTCGGTGTCGGTGTCGGCGGTGGCGGCGCCCGGCCGGTCCCGGGCCGTGTCGGTCGTGTGCGGCAAGGCCGGCTCCCCAGTGTGCTCGCGGAACAGCCGGAAGAAGGGCTTCCGGTGTTGTTGCACACGAAACATTATCCGACGTTAGGTTCGCCTTACCTTCGCACCTCAGGGAATGCGCGCCACGCCCGCGTAGATGCCGCTCTCCTCCGGCGCGGGCGGTTCCAGGCCCTCGCCGGACCACTCGGTGGCCGTCACCAGACCGGGCGGCAGCAGCTCCAGGCCGTCGAAGAAGCGGGCCACCTCCGCCCGGGTGCGGAAGCCGAGCCGGATGCCGCCCTTGGCGTACTGGTCGATCACCTGCTCCGCCAGCTCGGGGAAGAGGTCGATCGCGGCGTGCGACAGGACCAGGTGGCTGCCGGACGGCAGGGTCTCCACCAGCCCCCGGACGATGCCGCGGGCGTCGTCGTCCGGAACGAAGTGCATCAGGGCGATCAGCGACAGCCCGATCGGCCGGTCGAAGTCCAGGATCCGGCGGGCGTGCCGCACGATCCCGTCCGGCTCGCGGACGTCGGCCTGGATGTAGTCGGTGGCCCCCTCGGGGCTGCTGACCAGCAGGGCCTCCGCGTGCCGCAGCACGATCGGGTCGTTGTCGGCGTAGACGACCCGGGCCGTCGGTACCGTCCGCTGGACGATCCGGTGCAGGTTGGGTTCGGTCGGGATGCCCGTGCCGATGTCCAGGAACTGGTCGATGCCCCGCGCGGCCAGGTGCGCCACCGCCCGGTTCATGAACGCGCGGTTCTGCCGCGCCGCGACCCGCGCCTCGGGCGGCAGCGTCTCGCCCACGGCCTCGTCGACCGGGTAGTTGTCCTTGCCGCCGAGCAGCCAGTCGTAGACCCGCGCGGGATGGGCCCGGCCCGTGTCGATGCGGGGAGGGCGGGATGGGTCCGTCGTCATGGCAGGCTCCGTGCTCCGGGAGGTGACACTCCGCCGCGCTTCCCGATCATCGTAGCTCCGTGGCGCCCTGCCATGTGCCGGGCGGAGGCGGGAAGTTGTCGCACCCGGGTGGTCAGCCGGCCTCCCGGCGCAGGGTGCGCGGCGGGCGGTGGCTCCACGCGCGGTCGGCGTCGGTGATCTCGCGCAGCACCCGGGCCGGGGTCCCGGCGACGACCGTCATCGGCGGCACGTGCGCCGTCACCACGCTGCCCGCGCCGACCACGGACCCCCGGCCGACGGTCACGCCGGGCATGATCAGCGCGCCGGCCCCGATCCACACGTCGTCCTCGATGCGCACCGGCGCGGAGAACTGCGTGCCGTCCCTGCGCAGGTCCGGGTGGACGGGATGGCCGGTCGTGCTGACCGTCACGTGCGGGCCGAACATCACCCGGTCGCCGACGAAGACCTCCACGTCGTCGACGAGCGTGAGGCCGAAGTTGGCATACACGTCGTCGCCCAGGTGCGTCCGGCTGCCGTAGGCCACGTGCAGCGGCGGCTCGATCCACACCCCGGTGCCCAGCGCGGCGAGCATCTCCTTCAGGAGCGCCCGGCGGCCCTCCTCGTCCCGTGCGCCGGTCCGGTTGTAGGCGTCGGCCAGCTCCTTGCCGCGCAGCCGCTCCTCCGCCAGGCCCTCCAGGCCGGGGGCGCCGTCCGAGTAGAGCTCCTGGGCCGCCATCCGGCGGCGGACCTCGCGTTCACGGGGGTCGGTGGGCATGGTTCTCCGTAAGTTGTTGGTCGGCCCGGGAGGGCCGGGTGTGGCTTATGGTTCTCTGCCTTCAGTGGCTTCCGAGGAGTGGCCGCCCGGCTCTCCGGGGCG
>NZ_JOGV01000051.1:0-53478 GCF_000721365.1 Streptomyces sp. NRRL F-5650
TGAAGACCCGACACCGGGTATTCATCTCCGCGGAACGGCCGAATCGTCACACCTGTCCGACACGCCTGGAAGCCCTCAACAAGATCGTGTTACGAGGTCCAAGGACGGCCGGCCCTTCCGGGACTTCACGCCGCAGGAGGGCGACCCTTTCGCCGGGTCCATCAGCGTCACCCCCTCGGGCCGACTGCTGTGCACCCTCGCTGAGTACGGGGTCTGGAGGTTCGGAAGCGTCATCACCAACCTCGTGGGCATCGCCGAGGGAGCTCTGACCGCCGAGTCCAAGCCGGCCATCCGCGCGCTCGCCTCGCTCGACCCCGAGCCGGCACACCAGAGCGCCGTCGACCTGCGCCCGCACGCCACCTATAAGGGCGATCCCATAGGGATGGCGAACCGCCCACGCCCGGCCCTGACTGAGCTCGTCGCCGCCGAGGACCGCCTCTCCAAATGGGAGCAGTCCCGCCTCGGCCGACCGGTGCCGCTCTCCGACGACCTCTTCGTCGTCCCCTTCTACGCCAGGACGTTCCGAGGTGGCAGCCGCGGCCAGCCCTTCGTCTTCGCCCTCGTCAACGACCAGGGGGAGATGACCGGACGGCTCCACGGCCTGCATGAGTGGCGCGATTCGCCCTTCACCGGCTTCTGCTTCAACCTCGCGGCCGACCCGCACCGGGGCCACGCCTTCCACCTCAACCGCTACGGCCTCTACGCCTGGGACCGGGCAGGAGCGCTCCGCGCCAAGCTGGACACCGGCACCAAGACCTTCAAGTCGCTGACCCACTTCACCCTCGGAGCCTGTGCCCCCAACGGCGACCTGCTGCTGGCCCATACCAAGCAGCACCTGATCCTGCGCGTCCCTGCCCCCGACGACCTCACCGACCTCGCGGCAACCGTTGAGGCGGCACTGCGGGCGTACGGCCGACAGCGCACGGCCCTGAAGAAGCAGTGGGGCCCGGTCAACTGGCACTGGCAGCACTCCGCGCCGCTCCACCGCATCTGATCACCCGGCCGCCACCGAGCCGCCGTTGCGGCCGGGGTACGAGCCTGTCCGCCTTGGCACGGAGGGGTGAGGCCCGTCGTGGCGGGATCGGACCTGGCGCTGGGCGAACTGACCGAACAGGCGCCCGGGCGGCGTGAGCTCATCGAGACGAACGCCCGTGTCGTCGCGAAGCCGCCGGCCCCTCGCGGGGCAGCAGGGGCCGGCGGGCGGCCTGCCGGGATGCGACCGGCTGGCCCCCATGGCGCGCTACCGCCGGGCGGAACGTGCGCGGACCAGCTGCCTTACGGGTTCCAGGTCGGCCACGGAAACGTCGCACCGCGACTGTCCGCACCCGCGCGGCGCGGGGGCGGGTCAGGAGACATGCCAGTCCCAGAGCTGGCGGGCGCTGTCGAGGGTGGGGCACCAGGTGACCTTGCGGCCGTCGCGGCAGATCTCGCCGGCACCCGGCGCGCAGCGGCACACCACGCGGAACTGGCCGGCGCGCGCGGACACAACCGCCTGCACGATCCGTCCCACGTGTACTCCGTGGGCGAGATCGAGCCGGACGGCCGCGGCGATCTGCTCCGCGGTGACCACCTCCAGCCGGTCGACGGAGTCCAGCGTGCGGCAGATGCTGCCGTCGGCCTGAGCGGATGACTTCACTGCCACCCACCGTCCAAGCCGGACCACGGCACCGACCACTGCGGCACGCTCCTGCTCGGGGTATCGCTGCATCACCAGGTCACCCCGCCGGACGTGGGGAGCATCGGCCAACCGCCGGAGCGCGCTCACCACGACCTGTGCGCTCACGCGGTCCTCGAGCCGCGCGGACTCCACGGTCCACACACCCGGACCGGGGCCGGGCTTCATCAGCTCCCACTCGCCCGCCCGGCCCTCCACCCGCACGATGTCACCGGCCCTGTACGCCTCGTCCGCCGGCCGAGTTTCGGGGGCGGCCCGGGCCCCGGACTGGGCAATCGTCACCACCTATCCAGCTCCCTTCCAGCAGTGATTCCGCACTGCGGCCCCCGGTTCAGTCCTGGGTCTTCGCTGCCTCGGCGATGACCTCGTGATGCACGCGCAGTGCCGCGGTCGCGTACTCCATGGGCGAGGGGTTGGTGCCCTGTACGTTCGTCATTGCCGCCAGGAAGCGGGCGTAGAGGGCCTGGTCGGCGTCGTCGACGACGTCCTCGATCAGCTTGAATGCGCTCGTCGCGAAGCGCTTGAGGGCCATCGGCCGCGTCTTGCGGCCGGCCGTGCCCTGCTTGTCGCGCTCGACCACGCACTCGGCGTGGGTCTCGTTCACGTCGGTCACGCGCAGAATCCGCTCGCGGGCGACCATGTCGGGGGCCATGTCCTGCCACAGCTGTCCGGCCCGGACCGGGCCGACGGTGGAAGGGACGGGGGAGGGGCTGGTGCTCACGGGAACTCCTGAACGGGGACGAAGGGTTGGGTTGGTGCCAGGCGACTGGCGCGCCCGGCGACGAGCGTATGAGGGGGCGCGTCAGGCCGTGGTCCCGGGGGCGGGAGCCTTGAGGATGCGGAGGTTCTCCGCCTGGACCTCGGCGCAGAACCGGGCGATGAGCACCCAAAGCGGCATGGACAGCCCGTCGAGCTGGTGGAGCAGCCGGGCGGCTTCGTGGATGCCGTGCTGTGCGCGGACGACGTCCATCAGGTCCACACCGCGCGTCTTGCGCTCAAGGGACCGGCCGGCGCCGAGGATACGGTCGTGGGCCTCGCGGCTGACCGTCTCCAGTCGCAGCGGATGCGCCGGAGTGAACCGGGACGGCGGGGGCGGGGCCGGGTCGAACGCGGTCGGGCGGGCCGCGCCGTATCGCGTCGCCCACAACTCCACCATGTAGACCGCGGCGGCCTGCCAGGCGGCCTCGTCGTGCTCGCCGGTGCGCGCCTGGAACGTCGCGATCGCCAGGTCGAGGAGGACCTCACCACGATCCAGCCGCGCAGTGCCGTGGCAGAGGCGGAAGTCCTCCAGAGCCTTGGCGGCGTCGATCACGTGCACCTGGGCGGCGGGGGCGTGGTCGGTGAGACTGCGGCGCATCAGGATGTCGCCGGACTCCACGACGATCCGCGATCCCGGCGCGGCGGGCTCTCCCGGCTCGGGGGACCGGAAGGGCATGGCTGTCGTACTCCTCAGCTGTCGTGTCGGACGGGGGCGAGCTGCCGACGGGGCAAGGGGGCTGACTCGTACGGGGGACACCGCGAACGCGGCCGCGCCGACCGCCTGGCCAACCAGCCATCACACTACATATTGAAACTAGATTCCACAACAACTACAGTACACACTGAAACGAAAACACGACGCTTGCACCGTCGCACCGAGTACGTTAGATTCGCGTTAGATTTTGGACTTTGAGGGTGGAGGTGGAGATGGGGGGCAGCGACCCTGTGGCAGCGGTGCTCGAGCGAATCCGGTTCGACGGCCCGGTGCCACAACTGCCGGATCCGGCGGAGCGTGCCACGCTTCGCGAAGCATTCGGCTGGACCGTGACGCAGATGGGCCAAGCCGCCGGCGTGCGCCGCGAGACCGTGTGGACCTGGGAATCGGATCCTCCTCGCACGCCGCGCGGCGAGAAAGGGCAGCGCTACGCCAGGATTCTCGCCTACTTCGCAGCCGAACTGTCTCGCGCTGATGCGGAGGGCAGCTCCGCCACCCCCGAACCTGAACCCGAGGCTGAACCGGTGCCCGTTGCGGTCGCTGCGGAGGAGGCCCCTCTCGAGCTCGACTTCGACATCGAGGACCCGCCCGAACTCGACTGGCAGAACACCGAGTCCAGCCCGGCTCACACGGAGACGGCGGAACCCGAGTTCGACACTCCCGGCTCCTGGGTCGACCTGCCCGAGGGAGTCACCCGGCTATGCGTCCGCTGCGGGCACCCGACGTCGAGTGTCGTCGGTGGCCGGCCCCGCCACGTGTACCTCCAGGCCATGGCCGCCATGGGGATGCCCCGCTGCGGCGCCCGGCCCACCGCCGGGTCCGCGCCTGCCTCCGTCCCGCAGACCGATGCGGCCTCGGCGGCGGTCACACCGGCCTCCGCAGCCCCGGCTGCCGCTTCGGCCACTGCACTTGCCGCTGCCGCACCCTCCGCCCGGCCGTCGGCCGCGCCGCACCGCCCGGGCGCCGCGCCGGCTTCTCGCCGTGTGAACCGCACGGCGAAGAAGCGGGGCGCGAAGCCGGTGCCGCCGCAGTACGCCGACGGGCCGCTGGCCGTCCTCGACGTCACCGACGGCGCCCTGACCGCGCACCTCGTCGACGGCCGCACCGTGCCGTGCCCGGCCAAGACCCTCCAGGCCCTGGCCACGTGGGCGCTGGACAAGCGGAAGATCCGCCTGGGCGCGGCCAAGGTCCACGACAACGGCTTCGACCAGGACCCGCTCCTCGTCCTCACCGAGGGCGCTGTCGCACACTTCGGCCTGCCCGCCGACCTCGCGGACCAGGAAGAACTCCGCCTGCCGGCCGACCACAAGGCCGTCAAGGGCCTCATCAAGGCCGGGTGGGAGCTCACCAAGTCGGGGTTCGGGCCCTGGCCGAGGGTCTTCAAGCGCGTCGACGGCAAGCGCCACTGCGTTCAGCTCTTCCTCACGCCCTGGGGGGCGTTGGAGGACCGCGTCTGGGGGCAGGCAGGCGACCTGCCTGCGGGCGACCTCGCCCGGATGCTCGGCACCTACGCCCGCCTGGTCATCACCCCCCGCGGCACCGTCGCCGTCACCGGCGAGGAGCTCATGACCTCGCTGCGCCCGCCCACCAAGGCCGAGTGGAGCGAGAAGGAGAACAAGTACGTCTCGGTGAAGGCGCCCCACACCCTTCACACCGTCGTCGACCCCGCTCCGTGCGAGGCCCCCGACGAGCACCCCGTCGTCGCCGCTGACTACCCGGAGGAAGGCTCCCGGCCCGCCAGCGAGGCCCTCGACGAGGAGGCGTGCATCTGGGTCCGCCCCGCCGACCTGATCACCGACGCCGAGCGGGCGTGCACCCACGTCGTCGCGCTGGACGTGCAGGTGGCGTTCCTGGCGGCGTGCCGGCGCCTCCACGTCGGCACCGGCCCGGCCATCCACTACCCCCGCAACCCCGCCTTCGACCCCGAGCTTCCCGGCTCCTGGTACGTGGACCTGTCCCACGTCGAGACCGACCCGCGCATGCCCAGCCCCTTCACCTCCAGCGGCGTACGCCCCGAAGGTCCCGGCTGGTACGCCACACCCACCGTCGCCTACGCCGTCGAGCTCGGCGCCGACGTCCGCCCGATGGAGGCCTGGGTCCGTAAGATCCACAGCCCCTACCTCCAGCCCTGGTACGAGACGCTGCGCGACGCCTACCTGACCGTGATGGCCGACCTCGGCGTCACCAAGGACCTCGATGACGAAGCCTTCCTCGCGGCGATGGCCAGCTACAAGGACGGCGATCCGCTGCTGGTCACCCTGGCGAACGCCATCAAGGCCACCGCCAAGTCCGGAATCGGCAAGCTGCGCCAGCGCCCGAACATGGGAATCGGCCACGCCTTCGGCGACCCGTGGCCGGCCCTGAAGCGGGTCACGTGGCGGCCCGACATCCGCGCCATGATCCTGTCGAAGGCGCGGACCAACATGCACCGCAAGATGCACAACCTCGCCACCACGGCGGGCCGTTACCCGCTCGCCGTCAACACCGACTGCGTCGTCTACGCCACCGACAGCCTGTCGCCGCTGTCCCTCCTCCACGGCCCCGACGGCCAGCCGATCCGCGGCGGGTTCCGCCTCGGCGTCAACCCCGGCTCCGTCAAGCACCAGGGCTCCCAGACCATCGACTGGGCGCTGGACCTGCTCGCCGACGGAGTGAACATCGCCAACGAGATCAAGGACGACTCGCTCGTCCGCGTGGCCTGAACCCCAAGGAAGCTGACTGAACGTGGGACTGATCGAAGACCGACTGGAAGAGGCCGCCGAAACCGCCTACTCCCAGCCGATCCCCAAGACCCTGGGCGCCCGGATCCGTTTCCTGCTCAAGCAGGAGAAGGGCGTCAGCCGCGCCGAGGCCGCCCGCGCGGTCGCCGAGAAGATCGGCAAGTCCCAGCGCACCGTCGAGCGCTACCGCGACGACAAGATCAAGACAGCGAAGCCCGAGACCGCCGCTCTCATCGAAGCCGAGGTCAAGAAGCTCTGGCAGCCGATCGTCAAGGCGAAGAAGTTTCAGACCGCCGTCACCACCGGCGGCATCAAGGTCGACGTCCGCGGCAAGTTCGGATTCACCTCCCCCAAGGGAAGCACCAACGACCCGCGCTACCGGCGTCTCACCCGCCGCCTGGACGCCGCCACCGCGGCCGCCCTCTTCGAGGCCAAGGCGGCCGGCGCCTCCGAAGAAGACCTCGCCCAGCTGATCGCCGACGGATTGCGCGACGACTACTTCACCGACGGCGGCACCCGCGCCGGCTCGCTTCAGAAGGTCGAGCTAACCGCCATCGACCACATCCGCTTCAGCATCACCTGACCGCCGACTGTCCCCGGCTGAGAGGACCGGCCACCACCATGACCGCGACCATCACCACCCCGCCGCCCAGGATCAGGCTGCGCCCGCACCAGTCCCAGGCCGTCCACGCAGCGCACACCGCGCTGCGCCAGACCGCCCGGACCTCCATCGTGATGGCCTGCGGCACCGGCAAGACGTACGTCGCCGCGCGCACCGCCGCCCGCGTCGCTCCCCAGGGCACCCGCCTGGTGCTGCTGCCCACCCTGGAACTCCTCGCCCAGACCATCGACGACTGGCGCACCGCCGGCATGAGCGGCCCCATCCTCGCCCTGTGCTCCAAGCGCCCCAACACCACAGGCGAAGCCGTCGCGTTCACCACCGACCCGGCCGCCCTGACCGCGACCGTCCACCAGAACCCCGGCCTGACGGTCTTCGCCACCTACCACTCCCTGCACCGCGTCCAGGACGCCCACCACCGCTTCGCCCTCCCGCCCTGGTCGCTGATCGCCATCGACGAAGCCCACCGAACCAGCGGTCACCTGGGCAAGCGCTGGGCAGCCGTCCACGACGACGAACTGATCCCCGCCCACAAGCGCCTCTACCTCACCGCCACCCCCCGCATCTGGTCGGCCGGTGAGCCCGGAGACGACGAAGACGACTCGCTCGTCGCGTCCATGGACAACCCCAACCTGTACGGCGACACCTGCTTCCGCCTCCCGCTCGCCGAGGCCATCGACATGGACCTCCTGGCCGACTACCGCGTCGTCGTCATGGAAGTGCACGAGGCGACCATCCGCGCCCGGCTCGGGATCTCCGACAAGGCCACCGAAGCCGAACTGCGCCAAGCCGCCCTCCAGATCGCCGTCCTGCGTGCCATGGCCGAGCTCGACCTGCGCCGCGTCGTCTCCTTCCACCACCGGGTCGCCGATGCCCACGCCTTCGCCGGCACCCTCCGCGAGACCGCCACGCGCCTCTACGCCCTCGACGAGACCGGCACCAGCTGTCCCGACCCGGGCGAGCTGTGGGCGACCGGCCTCGACGGCAACCAGGACCCCGCCTACCGCCGCGAGCTCCTCGACCGGTTCGACGGCCGCCCCGGCGAGTTCCTCGAGCCCGCCCACCGCACCCTGATCGCCAACGCCCGCCTTCTCGGCGAGGGCGTCAACATCCCCTCGATCGACACCGTCGTCTTCGCCGACCCCAAGGAGTCGATCGTCGACACGGTCCAGGCCGTCGGCAGGGCGCTGCGCCAGAAACCCGGCCAGGGCAAGAAAGCCACGCTCATCGTCCCCGTCTACGTCGCCCCCGGCGAAGACGCCGACGACCTCATGGGCTCCAACCTGTACCGGCCGCTCTGGCGGGTCCTCCAAGCCCTGCGCGCCCACGACGACCGCATCGCCGACCGGCTCGCCGTCCCCCAGCAGCCCGCCCACCCGGTCCCGTACGACGAGGACGAGGAGACGGGCGTGCCCGTGGACGTCGCCTTCGACCGCCCCTTCCCCGCCGACACCATCGCGCAGGCGTTCCGGCTGCGGGTCCTTCACCCCCGCGAGGCGTCCTTCCGCCGCGGCCTGGAAGCCGCCACCACCTACCACCAGACCTACGGGCATCTCGACGTCCCCCGGCTCTACGACGATGAGACCGGATTCGCGCTCGGCCGCTGGATCAACCGCGCGCGCAAGGCGTACGCGGCCGGCACCCTCAAGCCCGCTCAGCTCAAGGCCCTCGAACACCTGGGCATCATCTGGAACCTCCAGACCCAGGCCGCCGAACGCGGACTGCTCCACGCCCGCAACTGGGCCGCCCGCCACGGACACCTCGCGGCCCCCACCGGCGAGATGGCCGGCGACTTCGCCCTCGGCCGTTGGCTCACCAACCGACGGGCCGCCGCCCGCGCCCGCGCGGACAACGGACTCGAACCCGACCCCACCGACCTCGCACTCGCCGAGATCGATCCGTACTGGAACCCCGCCTGGTCGATCACCTGGCAGCGCCTCTACTACACCGCCCGCGCCTACGCCGACGCCAGCATCACCCTCGACGACCTCCCTGCCGACTTCGTAACCGACGACGACGAGCCCCTCGGCGAATGGGTCCGCGCCCAGAGCACCGACTACAGCACCCTCCACCCCGAACAGCTCCGGCTCGTGCGCGAACTCGGCATCAGCCTGATCGAACCCGCCGGCGAGCCGCCGCAGCCCACCGGCCGCGCCGCCCGCCAGCAGCGGCAGCTCGACCACGGCCTGGCGGCCGTCGCCGCCTTCCGCGCCCGTGAAGGCCACCTCCACATCCGCCAGCGCGACACCGTCACCGTCGACGGCGAGGAGTTCAAGGTCGGCCAGTGGCTGAAGAACCTCCGCAAACGCTGGGACACCCTGCTCCCCGAGCATCTCTATGCCGTCACCGAAGCCGGACTGACCCCCCACCCACCACAGCCGTCGAGGGAGGACGCCGTTTCGGCCGGCACCTGACACAGACGTCCCGGGGGAGGGCTTGCTGCCGATCCCCGACCGGTCCCGTGTCCAATCCGGCCGACGGCTGGTTGTCGGCAGTGAACGCACTTCGCGCGATCCTTGGCAGACCGGAAGGCCACTGATGACCGACCAGCACCCCGCCACCGGCCACGGCGTACGCACCGCCGCCGCACACCTGGTAGCGGCCTTCACCCACCTCGGAGCCGAGGCCATGGGCCAGGAGCGACCTGGCCGCGAGCACCGGGGCGAAGCGTTGTCAGACCCCGGTGACAGGATGGCGGCAGAAGCGTCGCGTCCGCCCAGCGGGCGCGGCAACCCGAACGTCACGGAGTACCGCACATGAACCGCAGTGAGCTGATCGCAGCCCTCTCCGAGCGCGCCGAGGTCACCCGCAAGGACGCCGACGCCGTGCTGGCGGCCCTCGCCGAGACCGTCGGCGACGTCGTCGCCAAGGGCGACGAGAAGGTCACCATCCCCGGCTTCCTGACTTTCGAGCGCACCCACCGTGCCGCTCGCACCGCCCGCAACCCGCAGACGGGCGAACCCCTTCAGATCCCCGCTGGCTACAGCGTGAAGGTCTCCGCGGGCTCCAAGCTCAAGGAAGCCGCCAAGGGGAAGTAGCCCCCGCTCACGGGCACCGGCTCATCACCGGAAGGCCTTGTGCCCCGGACGGGCAGCACAGCGGCACGCCGCGACCACGCGGAGCCGGATAGACGTGTCGCCTACGGGGTAGAACGGACGGCGGACGCCTTCCGGTGACGGACGGCCCCACCTCCAGACCAACCGGGAATCACCGGGCGACATCGAAGGACAATAGGCATGGCCAGCGGCACCGTGAAGTGGTTCAACGCCGAGAAGGGCTTCGGCTTCATCCAGCAGGACGGCGGCGGACCGGACGTCTTCGCGCACTACTCCAACATCTCCGGCAACGGCTTCCGCGAGCTCAACGAGGGCGAGCAGGTCACCTTCGACGTGACCCAGGGCCAGAAGGGCCCCCAGGCCGAGAACATCGTCCGCCGCGGCTGACCCCGGAAAATGAGCGCCGCCCCGCGACGTCCACTGTGTAAAGTGGCGCCGCCGACGCGGGGTGGAGCAGCTCGGTAGCTCGCTGGGCTCATAACCCAGAGGTCGCAGGTTCAAATCCTGTCCCCGCTACTGACCGAAGGGTCCGGATCCGTCCGGGCCCTTCGCCGTATCCGAACTCCGCACAGGCCAGGGGGCCAACGACCTTCTCGCCGCTCCTGGCGGGTGCTGACCGGCACTCTCCACACAGGCTGGCGTCACTCCGGCATCGGCGGAGGCCACAGGAGCCGGGCACGGCCGTACCGGGCCCGTGCCGCATCCGCGCTCAGACCGTGCGGGCGTCCGATCTGCTCCCAGGTAGCGCCGACCTCTCGATCCGCGATCACCGCGCACCGCACCAGCTCGCTGGTCAGGTGACGGAAGTCCGCGGCCGCGGCGCTGTGCAGTCCCGCGTCGGCCCGCTCGTTGCCGACCGCGTCGGCCACCAGCAGCTCCAGGGCCTCGCACCGAGCCCGGATCTCGCGCGAGATCTGCACCAGAGCGATCCGTGCCCGGAGGGCAGCTGCCGCCCGCCGCCGCTCCCGGTACGCCTCCTGCCGGCAGGAACGCGGACGAGGGCAGTACCGGCGTCGCCGCCCGCCGGGCAGTCCCGCACCGCACCACACACATCTGTCGTCCATATCCGAAGAGTCTCCCCGGAACCCGATGACAGCATCTGCAGCCGCCGCCGTCCGGCGGCGGCCCGCCCAACCGCCTCACCACACGGCACTGACCTGCTAAGACTTCCCATGGAACGTCGGTTGGGGCCTCGGGGTCGGCATCGCTTCACGCAGTCCCGGCAAGGCGTTTTCGTATGCTCCGGCGCACCGCGGGCACGCCCTCACCCCGCGGCGCGCCTGGAGCCAGCCGGCCCAGGGCTCGGACACGCAGGGCTGGAGGTCTTGATGCGCGGCACGACGGTCGCCGGCCGGTACCGGCTGAAGGAGCCGATCGGCAGCGGGGGCATGGGCACCGTGTGGCGGGCCGAGGACCTCCACGAGCACCACGACATCGCCCTCAAGATCATCCCGGTGGGGGAGGGGGCCCCGGTGCGGGAAGCGGCCTTCCGCCGCGAGGCACAGGTCGCCGCGCGTCTGTCCCACCCGAACGTCGTCGCCGTCCGCGACCACGGTGCCGCCAACCTCGACGACCGACGGGTCCTCTTCCTGGCTATGGACCTCGTCGGCGGGCCGCCGCTGAACACGCTCACCGGCCGCCCGCTCCCCGTCACCCAGGCTTTGACCTGGGCGATCCAGATCAGCCGGGCCCTGGAGTCGGCCCACCATCGCGGCATCGTCCACCGCGACCTCAAGCCGTCCAACATCCTCCTCGACGACGCTGACGGAACCGCGAGGCTGTGCGACTTCGGCATCGCCCGCCTGGCCGACACCACCCACCACACCCTGACCGTGACCGGCGTTGCCATCGGCACCCCCGCCTACATGTCGCCCGAGCAGGCCCGCGGCGACACCCCCCTGGGCGCGCCCAGCGACCTGTACTCGCTCGGCTGCCTCCTCCACGAGCTCCTCGCCGGCAGCGTCCCCTTCACCGGCACGGGATGGCAGGTCCTCAACCAGCACCTCAACACCGCGCCGACCCCGCTGTCCGCCCTGCGCCCCGGCGTCCCCCGCGAGCTCGAGCAGCTGGTCCTGGAGCTCCTCGACAAGGACCCCGACCGCAGGCCGACCGCGGCCTACACCCGCAGCCGCCTCACCCAGCTTCACGCGGCCCTGGCCGCCATCGCTGACGCACCCACAGCCGTGCCGACCCAGCAGCTGCCCACGCCCACCCTCGTCGTAGCCGTCCCCGACACCGCGGCCCAGGACTGCAGCGGCCCGAGGACGGGCCGCACGGCCCTCCACGCGGGGGCTGTCACCGCTGCCGCGATCGCCGGTGAGCTCTCCCTGACCACAGCGTTCCCGACTACCTGGTCGGTCGCCCTCGGCAGCGCCGTCGGACTGCTGCTCGCGGGCGCCTACTGCCTCGACCCGCCCCGGCCACATGCCGCACAAGAACTGCGGATCACGACCGCCGGCCTGCTGACCATGCTGATCCTGACCGGCGGCGCAGTCCTCGCGACGCTCATCGCAGCCCCTTCCCACTGGAAGTCCGCCCTGGCGCTGGCCTTCATGGGTGGGCCCGCGCTCGTCGCAGGCGCCACGGCCGTGCGCCGGCTGATCGAGGGTGCCCTTCGACGGCGTACGGGCTGGAGCGCCGACCTGGCCACCACCGCCGGCGCCCTGCACACGACCATCCTGCTGCTTGCCGCCCATCACGCCGGCTTCTCGGCCCTCGCCCTCGCCCTCATCGGTGTCCTGCTGTGGCCGGTCGCCGCACTGCTGACCGCAGTGGTCACTCCCGGCTGGGCCGGACATGGAGATTCCGCGGAGGGAGAGAGGACGGCTCAGATCGGGCGGGCACCGAGCGGGCGGCCCCAGTCAGCGGTCGCGGCGTAGCGGTTGAGGACCTCGGTGATCCGGGGCGCGGCTTCCAGGCTGAGCCCGCCGGCGGTGACGGTGACGCGGTGGCACGGCGGGGGACGGCCCTCGGGGTTGTAGTCGGTGTACTTCCCGTCGTCGTGCCGCATGAGGTCGGGGACGACGTCGACGAGTCCGAAGGCCTGGAGCGCCTGGTGGGTCTCGAAGGCCTCCCGGGTCAGGCCGTAGGCGCCGGCGCGCTCCGCTCCGGTGACGTAGGGCTCCTCGTGCTGGGGATTCTGGTTGACGTCGAGCCACATCAGGTAGGCGGCGATCTCGCTGGGGGTCAGCAGATGCACCCAGCCGCGGCTGAAGAACTCGGTCGGGATGTCGATGCACGGCTCCTTCGCCGTGGGCACCCGGTAGGTGATGGGGGCGTTGTCCGTGCTCTGGCCGCTGTCGCACAGCAGGCTGAAGTCGCGGAACGGCTGGTACTCGCCGCGGTGCGGCAGGTCGAGCAGGTGCTGGTCGTTGAGGGTCTTGAGAGCCTCGGTGATCTGCCGGAGCTTGTTCGCCTTCGGGCTAGCGACATAGCCGGTGCCACCCCGGTGCCGGGCGAACGCGCAGACCAGCCGTTCGAGAGAGAACGGCTGCTCGCGGCCGTGCTCGATGGGGAGGTTGCAGTGCCACTGCCGCCCGGGGGCCGCCTGGCACGCGGCGGCGAACAGCAGCAGCAGGTGCAGTCGGCCGGTGACCCCGCGCGGTGCGATCAGCCGTCCGGCCGGGGGCCGCTTCTCGCGGGGCAGGCCGTTGCGCTCCGTCTCGACCTCGAGCGGAACGGAATGACGGAGATAAGGGCGGCGTACACGGACCACCGCGGGAGCGCGACCTGATGCCGACAGCTCTTCGGCGGCCGCGGAGGCGTCCGCGACCATGCCGCTCCCGGTGAGCGCCGCCAGCGTCTCGCGACGGGTCTTCACCGCCTCCGCGGCCGCCGCGGCCGCATCACGAACGTGCCGGACCACGGCACCCCTCCCGAACTGCATCGTTTTGATAGCTACGGATTGACCTGTATGTTGCGCCTCATCGTCCGCTCCATCGAGAGGTGAGCCGTCATACAGGTCAAGCCGTAGAGCCAGTATACGGAAGCGGACCGGAACCGGGGGTTTCATGGTGTGTACGCGAGCAGCAGGCCCCGACGTAGGTCAGGGACCCGCCCGGCCCGCGGAGAGGCGTACCGGGCCCGGAAACGTCTTAGCCCCGGCGACATGATCACGAAGATCAGCGGTCCACCGGGGCTTGTCACCCATGACTATACCCGACTTCTCAGCAGGAGGAACCGTGACGCACGCATCCCCGGCCCCCGCGCCGGGGCCGTGGGTGGAGAACTGGCTCAGCCCCGCCCGGCACAGCATCTACCTGAGCGCCGCCGGCGGCGACCTCGTCCGCGCCCTGGCGCTGTACGAGTGGAACACGGCCCTGACCTGCGCGGTCCTCCGCGACCTGAGCCACTTCGAGATCGCTCTGCGTAACGCGTACGCCGGAGCCCTGGACGCAACCTGGACTGGTGCGACGCACTGGCTCGACGACCCGGCCAGCCCGCTTCGGGCCCCGCTGATCCGTGTCAAAAAGGGCGGCCGCCGCGGCCCGCGGCAGGTCGACATCAACGACAAGACCCGCAGCGCCATCGACAGCGCCCGCAAGCGCTACGGTCGCACGGCCCCGCCGGGAAAGGTCATCGCCGATCTGTCGCTGGGAGTGTGGCGGTACCTGTCCACCTCCGCCCACGAGAAGACGCTGTGGGTCCCCCACCTCCACTTCGCGTTCCCGCCCGGCACCAACCGCGCGACGGTCGACCAGCTCATCGGTGACCTGCACGAGCTGCGCAACCGGGCGGCCCACTGGGAACCGCTGCTGACCGTCCCCGTCGACGTTCGGATGAAGGACCTGCTGACGGTCACCGGCCTGCTGGGTCCCGACCTCGCCGCCTACATCCAGCACTCCAGCCACGTCACCCCGATGCTCGCCCAGCGTCCGTAACCGCCATCGGCGCGGCGGAAGACTCCTTCGTCCAACGCCGCGCCCAGACCGTGACTCCCGCACTCGTGACCGGTCCGATCCCGACAGCTGGCAGACGATTCCGCCCGAACTCCCGGCCGCGGGCCCGGAGCGGAATTGCCGGGGCCCGGCGTGTCACCGGGCCCCGGTCCGCCGTTACCCACACCCGAGCCCGCGGACTGAACTCCGGGCCAACGGGCGGAGGCGGGCACCGAATCCCACCAGCGGCCAAGCGATCACCGGCGTCGATGTCAGTGGTCGCCCTTATGCTGCGCCGCACAGCGAGGCACGACCCCGCTCACCCTTCACGAGCGGGGAGTTGGACCCATGGCGCGCATCGGCCGACCGCGGAAGGACCCCCGCGAGCCGGAAGAGATCATGCGGGCGGCGGGCCTGGAACCGCTGGAGCCCTACCCCGGCAGCTCCGCCCCGTGGCGGTGCCGTCATACGGCGTGCGGGCGGGAGGTAACCCCCCGCCTGAGCAACGTCACCAAGGGCCAGCGCGGCTGCGTGTACTGCTCCGGGCGGGCCCGTATCGAGCCCGAGGCGGCGGCCGGCGTGATGCGGGCGGCCGGCCTGGAGCCCCTAGAGCCCTATCCCGGCAGTGACCGTAAGTGGCGGTGCCGCCATGTCGCCTGCGGGCGCGAGGTCACACCCACCTACGTCCGGATCAACTCCGGTACGGGGCCCTGCCGGTGGTGCGCACCGAACGCGCCGGTCGCCCCCGACGTCGCCGCGGCCGACATGCGGGCAGCGGGCCTGGAACCCCTGGGCCCGTACCCGGGAGTGGACACGCCCTGGCCCGTCCGTTGCCGGACGTGCGGGGAGCCCGGAGCCCCCACGCTGGGCTCCATCCGGCAGGGGCAGGGCGGCTGCTACCCCTGTGGCCGGCGCAAGGCCAACGCGACGATGCGCCACGTCGCCGAGACCGCGGCCGCCGTGATGCGGGCGGCCGGCCTGGAGCCGCTGGAGCCCTACCCCGGGACCGCGTTCCCGTGGAAGAGCCGCTGCGCCAAGTGCGGGTCCATCGTCTCCCCGCGCCTGGGTTCCCTGACCGGCCGGAGCCGGCGTCCGGCCTGCAAGCGGTGCGCCGACCGGGCCCACGGTGAGGCGCAGCGCCACGACGAGGACCTGGCCGTCGCCGAGATGCGCGAGCACGGATTCGAACCCCAGGAACCGTACCGTGGGGTCAAGTACCCCTGGCGGTGCCTGTGCCACGGCTGCGGCACTATCACCTCGCCGACCTTCGGATCCATCCTCGCCGGCCAGAGCGGATGCCGGCGCTGCGCCGACCTCCGCGCCGGCGCCGCCCGACGGGAAGACCCCGAGCGCGCCGCCGCCTCCATGCGCGAGGCCGGCCTCGAGCCCCTGGAGCCCTACACCACGACCATGACGCCCTGGCGCTGCCGCTGCACCACCTGCGGCCGCACCTCGACCCCCACTCTGGCCAAGATCCGCAGCGGCCGCGGATGCAAGTACTGCGCCCGCTTCGGCTTCGACCGCGCCGCGCCCGCCCGCGTCTACGTCGTCACCCACGCACAGCACGGCGCCGTCAAGATCGGCGTCGCCGGCGCCCTTCAGCGCAACGACCGCATTGCCCAGCACCGCCGCCTCGGATGGACCCTGTTCTACGAACACCACGTGCCCACCGGCGACGACGCCCTGTCCGTGGAGCAGACGATCCTGCGGCGCCTGCGCGCCGCCGGCCACGGTGTCTTCCTCACCGCGGTCCAGATGCCCAACGGCTGGACCGAGACGTTCGATGCCACCCGCGTCACGGCCGCCCAGCTTCGGGACGCGATCCGAGAACACCAGGTCACGCCGGCCCCTCCCGAGCCGCTGACCCTGTTCTAGCCGCCGGGCTGGGCCGGGGGACGGAGTGAACCTCGGCGGCGCGGGCGGCAGATGGGGGCGGGCTATGCCGCGCCCTGGAGCGGGAGGGCCGCCGCCGCGGCCTGCTTGGCGGACTCCAGCGCCTTGGTGAACGTCGAGGCGACGGCGGCGGCCTCGTCGGTCAGCACATCGATCTCGGTGACCGCCAGGTCGTCCGTCGCGGTGCGGGCAAGGAGGTCGAGGAGCTCGTCGCTGCCCGCCGCCAGCCGCTCGATCTCCCGTACCTCGGCGTAGCGGGCGTCGGCCTCGGCGACCTGTGAGGCGTACGCCTCCAGCGCCTCCACCCGCCGCTCGATGCCGTGCAGGCTCGTCGCGAGCACACGCCCGCGAGAGGTGAGAAGTTCGGCCAGCGTGTCGTTGTCTGCCGTGTGCGGTGCCCGTTGGCCCTTGCGTGCCACGCGGCTGCAACTCCTCAGGTCGTGGGCGATCGCCCACTCCTGACGAGGGAAGACCGCCTCGTTGCGCTGGGTGTCGAGCCACTTCTCGCGGTGCACCTTCGAGTCGAGCACGGCCGTCATCGCGCACACTGCGAGCGAAGCCTCTCCATCCGAGTCTCGGAAAAGCGTCGCTACTGCTCACACGCCTGCCGCGAGGCCGCCTATCGGGCACGACGGCGCGAACGGGAAGCGATCCCCATCGTGACCTGCGAGGCATGCCAGAACCCCATCGGCAGGTTCCCCAACAGACGCTGGTGCTCGAAGCGGTGCAGTGGATGGGCCTGGCAGAAGAGCATGGGCCTGTCCGCCCTGCCCTTTCCCGGCGCACCACACCCAGATCAGTCCCTCGGCTGCCTCGATTGCGGCATACCCATCGAGCCGGGCCAAGGCGGACGTCTCCGCAAGTACTGCTCGAACCGATGCGTCGCCCGCGCTTATCGCCGCCGGAAAAAGCAGGCAGCGACGGCCACCCAGACCCTACGATCCCCGGTGGAATCGCCAGAATAGGGGAGCAGCATGACCGGGTGCGTCTTCTGCGGAGCGCCAGCCAACAGCAACGAACACGTCATACCGAAGTGGGTGACCAAGATTCCGCGCGAGGGCATCCCCGACATCTACCAGAAGTCAGTCGTCGTCGACCTCGACGGCACCATCCTCAGGGATGTCCGCCATCGCTTCGGGGAAATGACCGCCAAGTGCGTGTGCAGGGACTGCAACAGCGGCTGGATGAATGACCTGGAGGAGGGCGTCCGGCCGTTCCTTCTCCCCCTCATCCTGGGCACCGACGAGTTCGTGGTCATCCTGGACCGACAGATGCAGTCCGACCTCGCCGCCTGGGCGATGAAGACAATCATGATGTTCTCCTTCACCAATCCGAAGGAGCACCATGGGGTGATACCTGCGGCCGACTTCGCCTACCTCTGTCGCTATCGGCGCCTGTCCACCCGCCGCATGATCGCCCGTGCCTTCCACATGCCGATCCGCGCCTACGGGACGGACGAGGAAGTCCTGTTCGAGTGGCATCTACGCAAGTCAGTCAGGCCCAAGGGCATCGTCGGCTTCCTGCGCCTGGGTCACTTCGGGATCCAGGTGTGCTCGATGCGCCTGCCCGGCGACAGGCGGCTGAACAAGTTCGAGGAGTTCCCCAATGCCATGCCGCTTTGGCCGCCGACCGAGCGGTGGGTGTGGCCTCCGGAAGAGAAGTGCGATGAGGGGATGATGGACGCCGTGATCCACGGCGGCCACGCGCGTCCTTTCGGTACGAGCAAGAAGCAGTGAGTGCTGTCCCCGGTCTGGGTCGCGCACGACCCAGCCGCATGAAGCTGGCTCATCGGTCCAACTTCAGTGACAAACGATCCAGGTTCGATGACAGAGGACACTTCGCCCGGCGTCCGAACGATCCCGGAAACTCGTCCGCTCTGACTGTCACACCGCGCGCCGTCCGCACACCTGTACCAGGTGACAGCGGACCTCACAGCGGGAGCAGCACCGTGACGCACACCGACACTCTCACCCCGTACACGCCCCGGCTACAGCAGGGCCTTCGCACGACCGACACGGCCGTCTCCCCGGTCGCCCTGCGCCAGATGGCCACGGGCGAATCCGAAGAGACGGCCCGAGCCGAGCTCGCGGACTTCGAGCACCTCATCCCGACGCCAGCGCCCGAACAGGCCCGGGGCGAGGCACGGATCTTCCGAGCGCTGATCACCGCCTACGGCCGTCACCGCCCCACCCTCACAGGCGGCCCGTTCGGCATCCGCAGCCTCACCCCCCGCACCGACGAACTGGTGGTGCGGATCGCGCCCGCCCAGCTGGACCGGTGGATCGACGCCCTCGCCCACCGGCCGGGCGGGACAGGCGTCGCAGGCCTGCGCTGGGCCGGCCTGCGAGAGGGGATTGCCCTGACGCTGCCCGGGATGAGGATGGTCCTCGCCGGCATCAGCGAGACCGACTGGCGTTCCGCGCTCGGCCGCCGGTCCGCCGACCAGAGCAGCCTGATGCCGCACTGGATCCCCCAGTTCCGCGGCGAACCCGAGTACGCAGCCGCCCAGGACGCCGAACTCGCGGGCCTCGCCGACCACCTGTGCGCCACCTTGCGCCGGATCCGGCTCCTCGACGCCCTCACTCGTATCAGCGGTCACGTCCACCTGTTCACCACCCGACACCACGGCGACCTCCACCTGAGCGAGGCATGCGAGGCCACCCCCACCGTCCTGCCGCTGTGGACCTCCCGGTCCGTCCCCCTGGCCCTGTGGCCCGCCGGACCGATCCCCGCTCCGGGCCCTGCCGACCCACGCGCAGATGTCCTTGACCTCCTCACCGAGATCGAACCCGCCCGCGCCCCGTCCGTCACCGCCGATCACCCCGCCGCCCGCGCCCTCTGCCACATCGCCGGCCTCACTACGGACCCTGTTCTGGTCCAGGCCGCCGAGCACGCTCTCGACGTCGCCACCCGTGTCCTCGCCGACCCCGCCCACGCCAGCGTGTACGCCGCCGGCGGCTGGGCAGGCAGCTGCCGCACGTACCCCGCAGGCACGGTCCACGGAAGCGACCCATGCCTCCCGCCAGGCGCCGTGGCCGTCACCGACCTCCCCGAGGAAGCCCTCCAGCGCCTCGGTCGGCACTTCTCCAGCCGGCCGTCGGACACCTCCCGCGCCGACCTCGCCGGCGCCGGCCGGGAGGAGCTCGTCCACCTGCTCGACTGGGCGCTCGCCGTCGCGACCCGCCCCGCCAACCGGCCGGACTGGACCCGCGAGAGGACCGACGGCACGCTTCAGCACACCCAGCCGCTGCCCGACCGCGACGGCCTCCTGACCCTGACTGCCACAACCACCGGCGTCTACCGCGTCAGCCTGGACGCACTGGGTCTTAGCGACCTCGCCGACGAGGACGACACCGTGGAATGGGAACGCGAGGCCGCGCCCTCGCAGAGTGCCGCCGTCCTGCTCGCCGAACACGCCGCGATCGAGGCCGCCGTCTGCCTGCCCTTCCAGCGCGAACACCGCAAGCAGCGCCTCCTGCTGCCCGCGGCGGTGCCGGCCGAGCCGACGATCCGCTCCGTCATCGCCGGAGCCGACTACGTTCTGGGGTTCTTCACCTTCGCCAGCGTCCTCGGCCTCCTCCACGAGCGCGTGGGCTCCACCCAGGGAGCAGCCGACGGCCACTGGCGAAACGACACCCCGCCCGACGGCCCGGCCACCCTCTCCGCTCTCATCAGCGACTGGTGCGCGCTGCCCTCACCCCACCACGGCGAAGCCGCCAACACCGCCACCGTCGACAGCCCCACCTACCTCCGCCACCTCGCTGCCCACCGCGCCGCGCTCGACCCGTTCGTCACCCGCTACCTTGCCGCCGCCGACAGCCTCCCGGGTGCGCGCACCTTCGAAGAGCGTCACCTCGTCGGCTTCGCAGCCCTGCGCACCACCGACCTGTCCGCCCTGGCCCGCACAGAAGTACGCCCCACCGGCGAACGGCTCCTCCGCCTGGTCAGGTCCATCCCACAGGACCCTGCCCAGCTGACCGCCTGGTACGAACACCACCTCGACCAGGCCTGAACCCCGCCGACCCGGGAAGAAGGAGCAACCGCACGATGAGCGATCAACTGCCGGACCCGACAGCGTTCGTAGGCGCCATCGGACGCGGGAAGGCGCCGCTGCGGGTGACGCCGACGCCGACCAGTACACGGCCGTGCTCAGGCGCGCACACCGTCGAATGCCGCGAACTCGGCCCGGAGGCCGCCGGTCAGAAGTTCGGACCGTTCGCGGACACCTCCGACGACCGTGTGACCGTGCTCGTGGACGAGCAACAGATTTGGGACCGCTACCCCGGCCACGACGAGCTCCACCGGCGGGCGCACGCGGTCCGTGAGCGAGGACCAGCGGTGGACGTCGTCATGGTGCTGCCCAAGCCGGCCACGCTGTTCATGGACGAGATGGCCCACGTCGTCAGCAAGGTCGCCGAGCCCACCTGCGGCCCAGCGCCGGCCGGGCCCACCCGCTGGGTGTACGAGCCGAGTCGGCCACTGCGACCGGTCTGGTGGTCTCCGAGAGGTGAGCGTGAAGCGGTGGACGAGCGGTGACGGTTCGGGCCCGGAGGCGGTGGTCGACGCGTTCGCATCGGCGGACGTGGCACGGGCGAGCGTGCCAGGAGCGGCGGGCGGTCGGGAGCGAGGGGGGCTTGACGTGGGAATGCGGCCCGAGGAAATCTCCTCGGGCCGCAGTTCGGAATCTGTATACGCTTTCGCAGCCGGTCTGTGTGCCGGCCTTCAGCCGGGCCCGGCCCGGGACGAATCAGGGGACGAGATGACCACCACGAAGACCTCAAGCCCGGCAGCGGCAGCGCCCGGCCGGACGCCGGGCACCCTGGGCGACCTCTTCAGCGACGAGGCGTCCGCGGTGACGCGGGCCGTGCCCGGCGCGGCCCGGAACCTGCCGCGGCCACTGGACACCTTGACCTGGCAGGAGCCCCCCGCCCTGGAGGATGCGGACGACGACGCGCGGTGACCGCATGGCCCGGGGCACGTCGCCTCTCACGTTCGGCTGATCCGCCCAGACGCCGGACCACGGTCAGCAGTTGTGCCAAGCGGAGTGGTCCTTGTTCCACTGCTCCCGGGCCCGGGCCGCTCCACAGAGCACGGCACTCCCCGTACCACGGCTGGTCTGCCACCCTCACCTGAGCCAGCCCCAGCGCGCCGGTCACCCACGGGATCCGACGGCCAGCCCATGGACGGGTCCTCGAACTCTGAGGGCGTTCGGGCGGGTTCTGGCTGCCGCTGCGTGCCGGTCCGGTGCTGTCGCGGACAGGTACGACGGCACCGGACCGGGCCGTGTGGAGGGGGTTAGGCGGGCACCGGCCAGGGCGGTGAGGGGGGCTACTCGCCCCGGGTGCTCCATCCGAAGAAGCACCAGGTCGACTCGTCTCCCGGGGTGCGCAGCAGCAGTGCGGCGGCGCCGGATCTGACGATCGGGTCGTAGTCCTCGATCAGGCGGTCGGCGAGCCAGTCGGCGTCGTCCTCGCCCAGCGGCCCGCCGTCTTGGCCGTCGAAGCAGCCGTCCGCGCGCAGCCGGTCGCGGCTGTCGGCGACCTTCACCTGGGTCACCTTCGACAGGTCCGCGCGCGGCCGGAACGGGTCGTGCGGCTGCTCGCGGTCCAGGGCGGCAAAGGCGGCGAATGCCGCTTCGGGCGTCGGCCCGCTCGCCGTGAAGCGGAACAGCATGGGGTCCGTGATCATGTCAGTCCTCACATCTGGGGGGCGGGCGCCTGGTTCTTGGCCTGTTGGCCGGGGCCGTTGTTGAGGGCGTGCACGAACCGGCCCAGAGCGACGGGGATGGTTCCTTCCAGCTCCCGTGCGCCCTTTTGCCCGGCGACCGACAGGCGGGGCTGCCCGCCGCGGGCGCGCACGATGTGGAAGTCGCGCTGGTTGAGATCGACGGCGTGGACGATCCGGACTTCCTGGCGGATGGGCAGGAGATGGTTCACCCGCTCACCGCTGTCCCGCAGCATGCGCAGTTCCGGCGGGAGTTCGACGTCGGTCGGCTTGTTCCACCCCTCGAACATGAACCCAACAGCGAAGACGGAGTCCTCATGGACCTCGCTGGGGACGAGGAGGGGCGGCACGGGCGGAAGCGCCTCGGCGTGGTACTTCAGTGCGTCGGCGGGGTTGATCCCCATCGGGTTCCAGACAACCTCCGGGATGAACTCCACCTCCACGCGCGGGGGTCGGAGGCTGAGCATGAACAGGCGGGGAGGGCGGTCCCAGCCCTGTTGTTCGCCGAGCCGGGCTTCGATGTCGGTCAGGACGGAGGCGACCATGTCGGAGGCCGGGTCGTGCGACGGGGGCGTGGCGGGCTGGGGAGCTCGGGGCATGGAGAAGCCACCTTTCGGCCCGGCCGCACAAGAAGGCGGCCGCAGCGAATGCGATCAGGGGAGAGGAAGAGGGCCGGGCTGGCCCGGCGACGAGATCAATCTACATATCGAAACGCGAATACACAATAAGTCTGTCTGTGTGTACGGCACGAACCTGACGCCTACGCAGGTCACAATGGGAGTGGTCTCGACGGCGTCCGGCTACTGGGGGAGTGTCTTTGTCCATCGACCGTCTGCAGCCCATCAGCCCTGCAGCGCTGGCCGCCCGTACGCCACGACCCCAGATCCCGCCCTCCCGCGCCGAGACCGCCGAGGGCCCGCCCTTGTCCCTGATGGACGCGGAGGCCTTCCGCAGCACGCTGCAACGCGCTGTCGCCCAAGGCGCCCCCGCGGCGGCGATCGCCGCCGAAGCCGTCCGCCGCATCACCCGGGGGCACCTCGACGTCGCCGCCCTGCGGACGGTGCTCCTCGATACGGCCGAAGCACAGATCTGGGCGCCCGTACGGCAAGCCGCCATCAAGGCCGTTGCCGCCAGCCCGGCCCTGGCGCCGAGCATCATCTCCATGCACGCCCAGCTGCTGCGCACGCCGTCCGCGACCGTCCGGGAAGGACAGGGAGACGACGGCCAGCCGTGCTTCGTCGCGCAGGCCGCCTTCGCTCCCGCCGGCCGCGACATCACCGGCAGCATCCAACAGGCCCGCACCCGCAAGGGCGCCAGGCAGCAGGCCATGACCAGCCTCGTCGCCGCGCTCGCCGACCTGCCCGACCCCCTCGCCGATCGCGCGGTGCCCGACTGGAACTGGGACACGCCCGCCGCGCCCCAGGCGCCCGCGCCAGCAGGGGAAGCCAACCCCCTCTCGGTCCTGAACGAGTTCCACCAGGCCGGCCACATCACCCGGCCCGACTACCGGACCCCGACACCGACGCCCACCGGCTTCACGGCCACGGTCACCGCCGTCCACCGCGGCCAGCAGCTCACCGGCGAAGGAGCCGGCCCCAGCAAACGCCACGCCCGGGCCGAAGCAGCCGACCGCCTCCTGAAGGCCCTGCAGACCGCCCTCGGCGCCGACCCCCCGGCCGCGACCGAACCCGCGGCGGCCGCGCCGACCCCGCCCGCGCTCCCCATGCCGCCCGCGCCGGCAGACCGCCAGGAGCCGCCGCCCGCCCTCCCCGCCGGCCCGGCCGACCTGTTCGCCGCCCGCAGCGTGCTCGAGCAGGCCCTCGCCGACGGCGCCGCCCTGACCCTGCTGCCCGCACGCCACCCCGGCCGGGCCGCGTGGATGCTGTTCCAGCCCGACGGCACACCCCTGCCCACACCCCGCCGCCTGCCGCCGCCACTGCAGCCGGTCACCCGCGACCTCGTCCTCGCCGGCGCCGGCGGCATCATGCCGCGCCGCGCCACCGTGACCGGCATCGCCGTCCCCGTCGGCCTCGCCCTGCCCGCGCTGCTCACCCCCCGGGAAGGCGAACACCCCTCCGTCACCGGGTGGCGGCCCGCTCTCCGCCTGGCCGTGGCGTGCGTGGCCCAGCAGCGCGTCTACCCCGCCCTGACCGCCGACGGCCAAGGCTGCTGGCGCATCGGCCCGGTCACCGAAGCGCTGCGCACCGCCGTCACCGAGGCCGCGGCCCGGATGGCACCCGAGGGCCACTGCCTCCTCGCAGGCCAGAGCCCCCTGCGAGTCCTCGCACCCGAACACGCCCTCTGGCCCCTGCTCGACGCCGTCGCCGACGCGATGGTCCGCACCCCCAGTGCCGCCCCGCTCCTGGGCCCCGGCCCGTTCACCAGCACCCCGGCCCCCGAGCCCGAGCCCACACCCGAACTGTGGGCCTGGGCCGACGCGATCGAGGACGCCGCCGACCCCTGTCCCGCTCCCCGCCTCACGCTGCGCATCAAGGAGCCCGAGGCCAGCGAGCAGACCCCGACCGCCCAAGCCGTCCTGCACCTGGCCGCCGACGACCAGGACGAACCCGTGTCGGCGAGCAGCATCTGGGACGGACAGCACACCCACCCCGCCCTGACGCCTGCCGTGCTGCCCGGCGTACGCCGGGCGCTGCGCCGCGGCGCCCGCCACTTCCCGCCGCTCGGCGACCTCGCCGCACAGGAACGGCCCCGCCGCCTCCCCCTGTCCGCCGAGGACCTGGCCCTTCTCCACGACCACGCCGCCGCCCCGCTCGCCGCGGCCGGCATCACCGTCCACTGGCCGCCTGCTCTCGTTGGCGCGCTCACCGCCACCGCCGTCATCGGCACCCACGACGGCGCCGACGAGTTCACCCCCGGCAGCGGCTTCCTGGCCCTGAACCGTCTCGTGGACTGCCGCTGGCACATCAGCCTCGACGGCGACCCGCTGACCGAGGACGAGATGACCGCCCTCGCCGACGCCGCCTGGCCGCTGATCCGCATGCGCGGCCGCTGGCTGCTCATCGACCCCGACACCGCCCGCCGCGCCCGCCACCGCGACCTCGCGCCGCTGCCCTCCCTCGACGCGCTCGCCGCCGCCCTGTCCGGAACCCTCACCCTCGACGGCGAGAACCTCGACGTACGGGCCGCCGGCACGCTGGCCACCCTCGTCGACGCCCTGCGCCAGGCTCCCGACGATCCCCGGCCCGTGCCACCGCCGACCGGTCTGAACGCGAACTTGCGCCACTACCAGCAGCGGGCCCTGACCTGGCTCGCGCACACCCTCGGCCTGGGCTTCGGCGCGCTCCTCGCCGACGACATGGGCCTGGGCAAGACGCTGACGACCATCGCCTTGCACCTCCACCGCGCCGAAACGGCCGGCGCAGCCGCCGGCCCGACCCTCGTGGTCTGCCCGGCCTCCCTCATCACGAACTGGCAGCGCGAGATCGCCCGCTTCGCCCCGGACACCGCTGTCGTCCGCTACCACGGCACCACCCGGACCCTCGACACCGATGCGCTCGACCACACCACGGTCGTCATCACGACGTACGGCACGCTGCGCCGCGACCCTGCCGTCGCCGCCACCCAGTGGGGCCTGGTCGTGGCCGACGAGGCCCAGCACATCAAGAACCCCGCCTCCGCCACGGCCAAGGCGCTCCGCGACGTCCCCGCCCTGGCCCGGCTCGCCGTCACCGGCACCCCCGTCGAGAACACCCTCACCGAGCTGTGGGCCATCCTCGACTGGACCAACTCGGGCCTCTTCGGCACCCGCGCCGCCTTCCGCGCCCGCTACGGCACCGTCGAGAAGGACCCCGACGCGCCCGCCGCAGCAGGGCTCGCCCGGCTCATCGCCCCGTTCATGCTTCGCCGGCGCAAGACCGACCCCGGCATCGCCCCCGAACTGCCCGGCAAGATCCACCACCACCGTGTCGTGGCCCTGACCGACGAGCAGACCGGTCTGTACGAGGCGATCGTCCGCGACACCATGCACAAGATCGCGACCAGTAGCGGGATCGAACGCCGCGGCCTGGTCCTGAAGCTGCTCCAGGCCCTGCGCCAGATCTGCAACGCCCCCACCCTCTACCTCAAGGAACCCCTGGACGACGCCGAGCCGGCCGGCCTCGCCCGCCGCTCGGGCAAGCTCGCCGCCTTGGACGACCTCACGGCAACCCTCGCCGACCGGGGCGAAGCCTCCCTCGTCTTCACCGGCTACGTCCAGATGGGCCGCATCCTCGAACACCACCTGCGCGCCCGCGGCCGCTCCGTCCGCTTCCTCCACGGCGGCACCCCGCCGGCCCGCCGCCAGCACCTCGTCGACGCTTTCCAGCACGACCCCGACCCCGCCCCGGTGTTCATCCTGTCCGTCAAGGCGGCCGGCACCGGCTTGACGCTGACCCGGGCCGAGCACGTCATCCATTACGACCGGCCCTGGAACCCGGCGGTCGAGGACCAGGCCACCGACCGCGCCCACCGCATCGGACAGCACCGCACCGTCCAGGTCCACCACCTGATCACCGAGGGCACCGTCGAGGACCACATCAACGAACTCCTCGCCCGCAAACGCGCCCTGACCGACGCCGTCCTCACCTCCGGCGAAGGCGCCCTGACCGAACTCGACGACTCCGAACTCGCCGCCCTCGTCACTCTGGGAACCCGATGACCGGCACCGCCCGATCCCTAGCGCCCCTGGCCGGAGCGTGGAAGCAGGCCTTCCACCTCGCCACCAACGGCTCCGGCTCCTACGGCAAGGGCCTCAACCTCGCGCGCAACGGCGCCGTCGCTCAGATCCACACCCAGCCCGGCAGGATCAGCGCCCCTGTCGCCGCGAAGAAGGCCACCCACCAGGCCGTGATCCACCTCCCCGAGCTGACCGCCACCCAATGGGAATCGCTGGCCGCCCGGCTCGCCGACGACCCTCAGGCCGTCGCCGACCTCGTCGCCAACCGGATCCCCGCCACGATCGCCGACTCCGGCCACGCCGGCGGCATCTCCATCACCCCGCCCTCCGACGGCATCACCTTCTCCTGCTCCTGCCCCACCGGCCGGACCCACCGCGTCTGCGACCACAGCGCAGCCCTCGGCCACGCCGTCGCCGAACGCCTCACCAACAGCCCCTCCTTGCTGCTCGGCGCCCGCGGCATGACCGCCCGCGCCCTCGCCGCCCACGTACGCGACCTCGTCGACGGCGCCGACCCCGGTCCCCTCCCCGCAGACACCAACGGCACCGTGCGCGCCGCCCAGCTCTACTCGCTGGCCGCCCACCGCCCCCCACAGACGGCGCCGGACCTCGACCTCGACACCGTCACCACCCTCACCTACACCGACGCACCCCTCCCCGGGCCCCGAGCCCAGGACCTGGCACACATGACCGCCGACGCCGCCGCCCGCGCCCGGACCCTCCTGACCGACACCACTGCTGCGCCCCACGACGAGTTGGCCGACATCCTCCGGATCCTCGCCAGCCCCGACGGCGCGGACTATCTCGCGGCCGCCCAGCGCGCCACCGGCATCCCCGAAGCCACCCTGCGGGCGATGATGATCGGCTACCGCCACGGCGGCCCGGCCGGCGCCCACGCCACCCTCGCCGCCACCCCAGCAACCAGGGACGTCCTGGAACAGGCACGAGAGACCCTCCACTCCTCCCGTGCTGTCGGCCTCGGGACCATCACCATCGACGGCGATGCGCTCACCGACACGACCGCCGGCGTTCAGATCCGCCCGGGCCCCGACGGCCGCTGGTATCCCTTCACCGTCTGGCGCGCTGGCGAATGGCGCCCCGCGCCCGGACCTTGCGACGATCCCGCCGAAGCATTCCGCGCCGCACGGCGCACCCGCGCTGCACGACCGCTCAGGCGATAGCCCAACCGACGACCCGACCAGACGTCCCGAGCCCGAAAGACCTCACCACATGCCCCTGGACCAGCAGACCGGCGTACGCCTCTATCAGTTCATCGTCGACCGGCTCGAGGAACGGCGCCGCGAGCAATACCCCAACGGCCGCGACGAGTACGAGTCCGACTGGACCGCAGCCCACGATCTGGAGAAGGACTTCGCTACGGCCGTACACGCCGACGACCTCGCCACAGCCGAGCAGCTCCTCCAGGAGCTCATCAACATGGCCGCTCCGTGGCGAAGCCATCCTCAACACCCGGACAGTCACACCGAAGACGGGAGCCAGCCCGACAACGCCGTGCTGGGCAACCGGGCATGAGGCGGCAGTGGATCCTTCCGTGCGGCATGGTCGCCACGATGGTGGTGCTCACACCCACCGCGATCCGCACCCAGAGCGCGTCGTGGACCATCGGGTGGTCGGCCATCCTCCTCGGGGCCGTCGCCGTGCTGCTGCTACTCGGCCTGGCTGAACGCCTCACCCCGCCGCCGGACCGACCCGAGCCCCGCGACCTCCCGGAAGCCTGACCCGCCCCGACCCGCCGTTCCCCGCCCCAGGCAAGGGCGGCCCTCAGCCCTCCGCCCGGAGCAGGACGATCACGGTGGCGTCGTCGCGGTACCCGCTCTCGTCCTCGGCAGCCGCCGCGACCAAGGCGTCCGCGAGCAACTGCGGGCCGGCCGCGTACATGCGACACAGCCGGGCCAGCACCTCCAGGGGCACCTGGTCGGAGACCCCGTCGGACACCAGCAGCACCAACGGGACCTCCGAGGGGACCTGCACCTGCCGGCACGTCGCCGCCCCGGCCTGGGCCAGCCCGAGCCGCGACCAGTTGTCGTGGAGCTCCGCCGCGAGCTCCACCGCCGCGCCCCCGTTGATCCGCAGCCACTCACCCATCGTCTGGTCGGTCGACCACTGCCTGAGCGAGACCCCGTCCCACCCGTACGCCCTGCAGTCCCCGATCCAGTGGACGCTGGTCGGCTGTCCCGGCTGCGCGCAGGCGAAGACCGCGGACGCGTGCGGGGGCCGGTCGTAGGCCGCGGCCATCTGCCCGGCCGCCATCAGGCCGGCCAGCCCGCCCACCACGGTCCCGATGTGGGTGATCACCGCCGGGGTGATCGCCGCGTACCGGACCACCTCCGGATGATGGCCGGCCCCGTCGACCACTGCGGCACTCACCATCTCCCCGCGGCGCTGCACGTCGGCTCCGTCCGCGCAGGGCGGCTCCGTCCCAGGCCGCTGGGCCAGTCCCACCACGATCTTCTCGACGGTCACTGTGCGGGTGTTCTGCTCTTCCATCGTCCATGCCTCCGTTCCGGGGGCCGGGGTGACCCTCGTGCCCTACAGGCCGCTCGGAGCAGAGGGGTGGGTTATTTAACGTAGTTGAGGCTGGTGTGACGCCTGTGGCGGCGATTCCGTCGTGGACGAAGTCGTACGGGCGGCTGCCACGGGAGCGGGGGATTCGGAAACCGAAGGTGCGCGGTCAGACCGGCTGAGATCATGGCAAGAGGGTCAGCTCATGACCATGGCACAGCAGTGGGGGCGGCGGATGGACGAGACGAGCACGGTGCGCGCGGTCGCGATCGACTACAAGGCGGTCCTGCGCTCGCCCGGACGCCCCCACGACGGGATCGCCGACTTCCTGCAGTGGCTCGACGAACACGACATCTCCTTCGTGCTGCTCACGACCGACTCCATCGACGCCGAAGCCGCCCTGAGGGCCGCCGGTCTGCCCGCCCCCGCCCTCCACCTGTGCCGTGACGACATCCCCGGCCGGCCGGCCCGCGGCAGCGGTGCCTGGCTGCTGACGGTCGCCGACCGCCTCAAGCTGCGCACGAATCAGATCGCCATGGTGGGAACCTCGGAGTGGGACTGGCGCACCGGCATCAACGCCGGCGTCGTCCACGTCCACGCCCGCTGGGCTAGCCACGTCCGCGACAACAAGGGCATGCTCACCTTGTCGGCCGACGAGCCGGCGGACGTCGGCGAACTCCTGGAGCACTTCCTCCTGGACGAGCCCCGCTGGGCCTTCAGCCACGACGACGACGCCCGCTCCTTCAAGATCCGCTCGCTGCTGCCTCCCAACGTGCGCTTCCCCCAGGCCCCCGGCCGGACCTTCGAGCTCCAGGACATCTTCACCCGCGGCCGCACGATCACCGTTGGCACCCAGGACGCCCGCGACATCCTGATGCTGCGCCTGCTGTCCTCCGCCTACCTCGACGGCACCCTGCCCCACCGCAGCCTCTTCTGCGTCTACCCCAGCAGCTCCCCGGGCAAGGTCAGCCAGCAGCTCGCTGGCTTCCTCACCAAGGCGAAGGTGATGGTCGGCTCCTACTACCGCGAGGACCTCCTCGAGCGCGTCGCCCAGGCCCCGGACACCAGCTGGGAGCGGGCGAAGAAGAACTGGGGCCAGGTGAGCACGGCGGACATCTCGATCGGCGCACAGGCCCGCACCGTCCGGATCAACCCCAAGTACAAGGGCAAGCTCAAGGGCAAGACGGTGATCGTCTTTGACGACTTCACCACCGAAGGCAAGTCCATTGAGTGGGCTCGCACCCTCCTGGCCAGCGCCAAGGCAGCACAGGTCATCGCCCTGACCATCGGCAAGTACGGCGCCTCCCGCCACACCGCCTACCAGCTGCGCCCCGGCACGACGATCGATCCGTACCAGGTCAGCTACCACCTGGCGGCCACGAACTTCGTGACGACGTCCGTCACTGGAGCCGCAGGTCCGGGCCCCGACGACGCTCTGAAGGCCACGATGTCCCACTTCATCGCCGCCGAGCAGACCGCTGATTGATCTTGCCCGCCGTCCGGCCTTCGGAGCTGGCGCCCCCCGTGGCGACCGGACCCGAGGATCGAGCCGACCGTGCCCTTCCCTCCCGTACGCGGACCGCGTACGCCATGATGGAAGTGGCCCGAGAACCTCGCTTCATCCTTCGAACATCCCGGGGCCACGAGTAGAAGGACACCTTGATGGACCTCGATATCACCGCTGACCAGCACGATCTGCTGACCCTGTGCGCGTTGCGCGCTGGCGACGCCACCCTCGACTGGAGCCTGATCGCCCGCGGCGCCCAGAGCCCCGAGGGCTTGGCCGCGCTCATGGACGGACAACTGCACGAGGACTCCCGTGCCGCGGCCAAGAACCGCCCCCTGCTGCAGCAGGCCCTGACCTCCGGCCTGGACGACGCCCGCGCCCGCGTCGATGACGAGCTCGCCGCCGCCGGCAAGACCGGCGCGCGCCTGGTCACCGTCCTGGACAAGGACTACCCGGCGAACCTCAGGGTGATCGGCAACCTGCCGCCGTTCCTCTTCTACCGCGGCGAGCTCGACCAGCGCGATGCCCGCTCCATCGCGATCGTCGGCACCCGCCAGGCCTCCGAGGACGGCCTGCGGCGGGCGGCCCGGATGGCCCGCGAGCTCGTCGACCACGACGTCGTGATCGCCAGCGGTCTCGCCAAGGGCATCGACGCAGCCGCCCACCAAGCCACGCTCACCGCCGACGGCCGGACCTTCGCCGTCATGGGCACCGGCATCGCCGCCCCGATCTACCCGGCCGAGAACCGTCCCCTCGCCAAGGCGATCCTCGCCGCCGGAGGCGCGCTGCTGAGCCAGTTCTGGCCCACCAGCCCTCCGGCGAAGTACACCTTCCCCCGCCGCAACGTCGTCACGTCCGGCACCACCCTGGGCAGCGTCGTCATCGAGGCCTCCAGCACGTCGGGCGCCAAGATGCAGGCGCGCCTGGCGGCCGAGCACGGCAAGCTCGTCTTCCTGATCCGCTCCCTCGCCGACACCCAGCCCTGGGCCAAGAAGATGCTGGAGGAGGGCCGGGCGATCCTGGTCACCGCCTCCAGCGACATCACAGACCGCCTCGGCCAGGCCGCGGACATCCAGGCCGCCGGACAGCAGCGCCAGCAGCTCGCCCTGGCCGGCCTGTGACGGCAGGTCTCCCGGATCCGGCAGGCTTCCCCAACTGCCCGGTATGCGCCTACCGCATCACCGGCACCGCCCGCCTGTGCTCCGACTGCGCCGGCCGCACCCTCCAGCCCGTCGCCGAGCCCCACTGCCCGGTCTGCTCCCAGGCCGTCGCGCCCGGCAGGCCGTGCGGGAACCGGGTGTGCGCGCTGTCGGAGGCCGAGCGGGGGTTCTCCCGCGTCGACGCGGTGGCCATGTACTCCGGAGCCCTGCGCGACAAGATCCACAAGCTCAAGTACGAGGGGAGAGCCGGCTGGGCGTTGATCTTCGGTCGGCTCCTCGTCGGCTGGATGGAAAGCCACCCCGAGGCGATGCACGGCGTCGACCACGTTGTCGGGAACCCCACCCACACGGGCCGCCAGCCTCTCCAGCACATCGAGGCGATCATGGACGCCGCCTACACGGAGGACGTGACGCGGGTCTTCCCGCTCAGCCCACCGGGGGCCCACCGGCTGGTGAAACATGCCGAGACGCCCCGGTCCGCGAACCGGACTCTGGACGAGAAGCGCGCGGCCGCAGTCGCGCACGCCGCCGCCCTGACCTGGACCGGAGACACTGGCGACATCAAGGGGGCCACCATCCTCCTCGTCGACGACGTCTTCACCAGCGGATCCCAGCTCCAGCACGTCGCGCGCCGACTCCGGGCAAACGGCGCCGTCGACGTCCGGGGACTTGTGCTCGCACGAGTCCCCTGGAGCGGATGACCGCGCCGACGCTCCGGCCCGTCTCCGCGGCATCCCGCTCTTCCGCCCAGACCGAGTCCGCGCCACGCCCCGTGATCCGAATCCCCGAATATGTGCGATAAGAGGCCAGTTGGCGCGGTACGTTGAGCAGCAGTCCCCCCGGACGCCGCGTCCCCCCGTGCGTTGCGTCCGGGGGCATACTCCGCCGGATCCGGCCTGATCACCGGCCACGACCGTCCCGCCACGACGTACACAGCTCTCGACCGCGCGCCTCGTCAGGACCACTCCTCACCCCTCTGAGGGATGGCCATCGGCGGGTGGAATTCAACGTCCTCGTCCGCCACTACCCTGGTGGCCAGCGGGATCGAGGGAGCCACATGAAGCGAACGCGAGCTGTCGAACTGATCGAAGCGATGCTTCACAGGCTCGACGGCCCCCAGGAATGGCCCCTCAACCTGGTCCGGCGGGTGTGGCTGTTCGGCAGCTTCGCACGCGGCGCCACCGAGCCCCACGACGTCGACGTCGCTGTTCGGTTCGAGCGCGACGAACGGATGAACCAGGCCGTCGTCCAGGCCATCTTCTCCGGCGGCAACCCCTACGCGCCGCTGCGCCGCGCGCTCGCCGGGTCATCCCGCGGGCTGCAGTTCCAGTTCGAGGACGCGGCGCGTGAGCAACTGGAGGCCGAAGGGACCCTCATGCTCCCGCTGTGGCAACGGGGTGACACGCTCACCGAAGCTCTCGGCGTGCTCCACGCGATCGACGAGGATCCCGAAGCCGGCCGGGCCGAGCGCCACGACATGATCGACGCTTTCGAAGGCCTCGACCGGCACATCCCCCGCCCGATCCGGGCAGAACTGATCGAGTGGCAGCAGCAAGAGGCCATCACCATCTCGCGCATCACGCTCTCCGACGCGCCGGACGACACCGACCTGCTGGCGACCCCGGACATGCGCTGGGCCTTCCGCCGGTGGAACGACGACAGCCCGCTGCGCCGCGCTGCCCTGGCGGGTCTGGCCCTCATGAAGGAACTCGCGGTCGACCTCGACGACGTCGAGCTGGCCGGTCAGCGGCTGCCTACACCGCGACGCCTCGCGGGACACCGGAGTGAACCCCGCTGGTGGGTCAACTGGAAGTGGCAGGGCTACCAGAGCATCCCGTACTGCGTCACCCGCGCCGACGGCTGGCTGGAGGTAGTACAGCCCACGCGGGCGCGACCGCTGAACGCGTTGGTGATCAAACCCGGACCCAAGGCAGCAGCTTTCCGACGCTGACCACCCGAGCCGGCAGCCTGCGCTCGGTACGTTGGCGGTCAATCCCTGCACACTGTGTTCCCCGATGCGCGGCGTCCAGGGGCATACTCGCCGGATCCGGCGTGACCATCGGCTGCCGCCCATCTAATCCCGGAAACCCCGCCACTCGTCTTCCCTCCATCCGGGGCCCAGCGCGTTATCGGCTCCTCGGTAGCAGAGCTCGCAGACGTGGGTAGCGGGCGAGCAGCCGGGCCAGGTGGGTGCTGAGGCGGCCCGGCTTGAGGGCGGCAGCGACGTGGGCAAGCCAGAAGTCCTCCACGGTGCGCCTGGCGTGCGTCAGCGCGTCCTGGGACGGCGTGGTCTCGTCGTGGTCGGGAAGGTGCCGGCCGTAGACGGGAATCACCTCGATGCCGGCGGCACGCAGCGCGCACAGGCGGTGCTGGCCGTTGGTCAGATTCTGCTGTCCGGTGTCCCACCAGATGTGGCCCCCTCCGATGAGGGAGCGAAACCAGGCGCGGTCCCGCTCGCTCAGGTCCGTGGCGCGGTAGAGCCGGTCCTGTTCGTCGCTGTCGGGTTCGGCGCGGGCGAAGGCGAGCACGGCCGCGGTGATCGCCCTCCAGTCGTCGGCCTGATGGTAGGGGCAGGCGGCGAAGTCCTGATCGCCGAGCCGGGCGAACAGCTCGGCGTGGGCGGTCTTGCTGTGACCCTTGGGGTAGGTGGCAGCCAGGGCCTTCGCCCGCTCACCGTAGGGACACTTGAACAGGCCATGCGGCCAGGGAAGCTGGGAGGCGGCGACGGGGCGTATGCCGGTGACGCCGTCCAGGTGCAGAGCCCGCTGGGCGGGGCTGCTGAACCTGCTGGGGTACAGAGCGGCCTCCGAGCCAGGCGGCTCCGGCCGTAGACGGGCATCGGCGTGGAGCTGCTCGGTGAGGTCGGGTTCGGTGACACCGGCCAGTTCGTAGAAGGGACCCTCGTGCCAGGCTTCGTCCTCGTCGGAGCGGCGACGCTCCGGGTTGGGCTGGATCAGGACGGTCACCTGAACCTCGGGCAGCACGAGGATGCCGGACAGGCCGTGGACCGAGGCGAGGGTAAGGCGACCGCGCGCCCAGGCAGGATCGTTCAGCACCGCGTCGAGGGCGTCACCGGCGAGGTGGCCGATCCATTCGACACGGTGAAATCCTTCGTCGATACGCATGTCCCACTTCGGGTGCCGCAGGGCATGGATCTGCAGGTAGTCACCAACCATGACCATATGGGCGGGTTTCTCGAACGAGGCTGCCCGCTGGCGCGGCGGCTGCGGCTCGGACGCGGCGGCCGGCGCCACGAGGTCGGGGCCGTGGATGGTGCTGCGAAAGGGGTGCGGTCCGGCGGCCAAGCGGCTTCCGGTGAACAAGGGCTCTGGTGTCTCTGGCCACCAGGGATGGGCGGAATCCCAGCGGGCCCGGCCGCTGTCGACCTCGCCGAGGGTCCACTGATCACCCTCACGCAACATGACCGGACCCGGCATGCCGTGACAGAACACGACCGCGATCTGCCGGGTTGCCCGGGTACGCAGGTGGGTGGAGCCGGGAGCCAGGAAACCGATGTCGGTGATGACCTCCACCCGCTCGATCCGGGCGAACCCCTCGCCGTCCGGCACGCCGTCGACGGCCATCCGTTCCGAAGCGATCTGGAGGTAGTCCCCCGGGCGAAGCGCGGTACTCACGTGCGGAACGGTCATCCCCTACCCCCGGTGCGCCGCCTCACAGTGCGGCGGTCTGTGATCTCCTCGTGTATACCGCACCGGACCAACATCTCCTGCCCGGCCTCGCGAGCTAAGTGCTGTCAGTGGCCGTTGATAACGTGCTCCGTCCAGTCGTGGAGTTCATGAAGGGACGGGGTCCGTGCGGGATGTGACATGCCATCAGATCAGCAAGCAGCGGTTGGCCGAGGCGCTCGACGACATCGACGGGCGTGCCTACACACGGTGGCACTCGCTGCGGTACGGCAGCATCTCGCCGACGCTGATCCGGGCCATGGCGGACGAACTGCTCGACCATGTCGCCGCGCGAACGGTGACGGAGCCGGGGCTCGACGCTGCGGCCGGCACGGTCGCCGTCACCGCCGCGGAGTGTGTGCACGGAGTGCTGAGCATCATGTGCTTCCCGGACGGGGACCAGGAGATCCGGTTCCCCCTCGTCGGGGAGCGGATCAGCACGGACCCGTACGACGACGAGTTCGGGGACGGGCCCATCACCTTCCGGGACGTCGTCAAGGAGGCGCCCACCGCTCGGACATGGCTCGACATGTTCGAGATGTGTGTCGTCAGCGGGCATGTGTGGGATTGGGAGCGGGTCACCGGGCTGCTGCTGCGCGGCGACTACGCGCCCGCCATCCGTGACGGCGTGCCCTACAACCGGTACACCTCCGTCTCCGACCCCGCCGACCTGGCCGCCATGGACGCCCTGTGCCCCTATCTCACCGAGGCGGCCGGGCATCTGCCCCGCGACTGGCCCACGGTTCCGCTGCGCAAGCCGGACGCCAAGGAGCGCGCGGAGGCCGCCCGGCGGCTCGACGAGGTCGGTGACGCGTTGAGCGCGGACCAGCGGCTGCTCCGCGTACTCCTCGACGACGACCAGCACGCCTTCGAGGACGCCCTCGTCGCCCGGCTGGTCGCGTACCGGGAGAGCATCGAGGCCGATGCCGGTGATCCCGCGCCCCGGTCCCTCCACCCCCTCGGCACCCTCGCCCTGGCCTGCCTCGCCGTCCAGGTCCATGGGTGGGAACTCGGTGTCCGGTCCGGGTATCTGCCGTACGGTCTGCTGGGATCGCCGGACGCGCCGCGCCGGGCGGCGGAGGGGAACCGCAACAACTTGGGCTACTGGGCCGCCAAGTAGGCCACCCGGGGCGCGGAAGTGGGCCTGGCCCGACATCCAGGACATCGTCGTGGAGACGGACTCGTCCCCACCGAGGCAGCGCGTACGTATGTGCGATAGCAGTCGGCGCCCCGAGCCGACGAACGGCGTGGCGCCCCCGTCGAGTCGAGCCCGAGGGATACGGTGGCGCCCTGCGGCATCGGTCTGCTGCTCCTCACGCGAACCTCGGCCCACTGGTTCAAGGCGGAGGCGAAGAAGCTCGGCTTCGATCAGAACCATCTCACCGACCGCACCACCGCACACCAGTGCCTGTTCCTCACGCTCCGCGGGCCGACGGAGCGGAGCGAAAGGTACCCGCCATGTCGGCCACCCAGACCAGCAGCCGGGCCCGGACGTACGCCCTCTACACCGGAGCTCCCCGCCAGCTCGCCTGCGAGGTCGTCGCCGGCCTCCCGCGGCGCGCCCCTCTCATCCCGGCTCCCGCCCACCACGAGCAACTCCTCCTCGAGTCCGAGGTGTTCTACTGGGTTCTCGGCTCCCAGCGGAACTTCTTCGAGTTCCCCTTCGGTATCCAGTACGTGAAGCCCACCGCGGACGGCATCAGGCTCCACCTGGAGAGCAACGCGAGCCTCGACAGCCTGCTGGCTGGCCTGCTGCCCGGGCGGGTGAGCGTGGGTACCGGCGACGACGAGATCCACGGCCTCAACGGGTGCCGGATCACGGCACGAAGCGAGCGCGGCATCGAGCTTCGCCGCCTCGGACAGCCGACCAGCATCCGGCTCACCGGACCCTCCCGACGCGCCTTCCAGAAGGCCGAAGCCGCGCTCGCCGAGCGCATCCGTGACCACGGCGGCGAGGCCAGCTGGCTCGCTGGCGACACCTGGACCGCCCACGAACGCCGTTGGGAAGACGAGCGCCAGCCACTGCCCTACGAAGAATCCACCTGGCGTGACGCGGCCTGGCTCCCCAGCGGGCTGCTGCGCCGCCTCGGCCTCCTGCACACCGTCGCCGTCCCTCAAGTCGTCACCGGCCACGAGTCCCGGCTGGGGGAGTGGTGGGTCCTGGAGCTGGACCACGATGCCGACACCGGCCTGCGTCGCGCCGAGTTGGTCCAGGCCCTCACCGACCCGGAGCACGGTCTTCCGCTGGAACTGCGAGGACACCGTGACCTGGCCCCCGGCAAAAGCCTCGGCCTGATCCTCCTGAAGTCCCCGGACAACACCGCCACCCTCCAACTGCGCTACGACCGCTTCGACTACCCGGTCAAGCCCGAGCGGGCCGAGATGTTCGCCGCGATCCGGCGACGGATCAGCACCGTGACGGGCGAGGCCCCGCTCCCGGCGATGCCCGGCTGCTCGGCCCCCGGCTGAGACGCCAAGCACCACCAGGACCGCCGTCAAGCCCCCGTCACCCGAACGGATTGCCGTCTCTCGGCGATCTCCTACGCCCTGTGTTCGTGCCGTACCGTTTCCGGACTGCGCCTGCCCGGGGGAGGGTAGGGGGCCGGATTAGGGAGAGGACGGCATCGGGGTGGTCGGGGATGATCAGGACTGGAGTGAGCACGCGGCCTGCCGAACCGCCGATCCCGACGAGCTGTTCGTCGAAGGCGCGGCACAGAACAAGGCCAAGGCCATCTGCACCGGCTGCCCGGTGCGCACCGAGTGCCTTGCCCACGCCCTCGACCACCGGATCGAGCACGGAATCTGGGGCGGCATGACCGAGCGCGAACGCCGAGCCCTCCTGCGACGGCGCCCACTGGTCACGTCCTGGCGTCGCCTGCTCGAGGCCGCCCGCTCCGAACACGACCGACTCGCCCGCCCCGACGATGAAGCACTGGCCTGGAAGGCCGCCGGGTGACGCCCCCGTCCCCGGCGAGAGTCCTACAGCAGGTCAACCTCGGCGTCGACGTACCCGAACGCGTGGGCCATGTGCACCAGCGCCTCCCGTAGCAGGCGCTGCCGCTCGGCTCGGTCCATGGCCGGCGCCGCGGTGATGGCGACGGCCAGCTGCGACCTGGGGCCGCCGTCGTTCGGACCGAGCGGAGCCAGGTCGATGAGTGTGTCCAGTCCCGGCAGGACGCCGTTGTCGGCGGGCTGTTCGCACGTCATCCGTAGTTCGCTGCTGGGCGGGGCGGCCCACGACAGTCCGGCCGGGTCGCCGACGACGTCGGGCAGCAGCTCGGCGGCCGTCTCCCACGCGGCCAGCAGCACGGCCTGGACCTCGTCGAGGCCCAACTGCGTGTCCCAGCCGGGACCGAGGGCCGCTGCCCACGCCTCCGGGTTCTCGATCAGGACGTCCGCGCAGGCGACCACGGTGGACTCCATCGTGGTGGGCAGGGCGAGCATGACGGAGGCCTTCACGGCCGGGCCGCCGTCCGGCCCGGCGATCGTGCACGTGTAGCCGATGGAACGGCCCGAGTTGCCGAAGGGCCCCGGCTCCCAGCGAGCGGCGGGCAACTCCGCGCCCCTGCGCCGGGACAGCATCGTCACCGCGCCGGCCACCGCGCTGTACGGAAGCTGCTGTTCGAGCTGCGTGCGCCGGGATTTGCTGATCTCCAGCGTGCTCGCCTCGGCCCAGGGCAGGTTCACCAGGGCTCGCAGGCGCAGCGACGGCGTCTGGCCGGCGGTCCCGATCGAGGCAGAGCGGCCCTGGTTCAGGCTGAAGCGGGGGAGCGGCTGCCACCGCCACACGCCACGCCCCGAGCACGTCAAGCGGCCCGCGCCCCACGATCCGCCCTCGAGGTCCACGCTTCGGGCGTCGGCCGGGATCACCCACGAGGTGTCCGTGCCCGCGGGAGGGCGGGGCAAGCCGACGGCCGCGAGCGGGTCCTGGCCGCCCGGCGCGCGCCGCCCTGTTTCGACGATCGTCTGCCAGACCGGCTCGGCGACGACAACCGGAGGGCGCCCGGCCACCAGGCACAGCACCCAGCCCGGCTCGCCGTCGACCTCATGCCGCAGGTCCTGCAGCGCGGCCGCGCCCTGCGTCCACGCCTCCCCGGCCGGCTCTCCCAGCCCCGCCTCGGTCAGCTGCTCGTAGGCCGCCCTCATCTCCCGCTCACGATCGGGCAGGCCTTGGCCGACGCGCAGCCCGCTGCCGGGCCCGGCTTCGGAGACGGCTTGCCGTACGAGCTCGGTGAGGGCCTGGGCGGTGGGCATGCCGGAGGCCCGGACACCGGCGGAGAGCAGCTGCTGGATCTCGGTCCGCGGCAACCAGTACGTGCTGTCGCCGTCCCGCATCGGAACGGCGACCGTGTCGGTGCGAGGCGAACCGGGCTTGCCCAGCGGTGCCGGTACGACGAAGAGCGTGTCGACAGCCTGCGCGGGGACGTCGATGAACGCCACCCGCTCTCCGTCGCTACCGGACCATCCGACCCGCACGCCGCGCGGAGCCGGGACGATCCGCTGACGGAGCAGCTTGCGGATCTGGTCCGCGTTCACCGCGGCCGGGTCGAGGCCGACGATTTGGTCCAGGACCTCTTCGTCATGCTCCAGGCGGGTGGCGATGCCGATGACGATGACCCCGCCACCCCCGTTGGCGAACGCCGCGACGTCCTTGGTGATCTCCTCGACCGCCTTGGGGTCCGCCAGTTGGTACGGGCCGCTCTTTGCGTCGAGCCACTGTGTCTCGTGCAGTCCGAGCAGAGAGTCCGGCTCGTGGGCGTCCAGCGCGGCCAGCACGCCCTTCAGATCCTTCACCACCCCGGCAGTATCCACCGCTACACACTGCGGCCACCAGATCGGAAGTTCACGCTTACGTACGGCCGTTAATCCGTCGTCCGGCTCCGCTTACAAAAAAGTTCTCGACGGCTGTCACACGCACCGGCGATCCCACACCTGTAGCAGGTGAGACCGCTACCGACGTAGGAGAGCAAAGATGATCACCGACCCTCGACCTCGACGCATTGGTCGGGATGTCTTCCACGACGACGAGGAGCCTGAGTACACCTTCCCCGGGGAGGTACGCCGATGGGCCACGGGTGAGCCCTTCCGGCTGGCCAGCGAAGAGTGCCAGGAAGACACTTTGATTCCCACTGCGGTCGAGAGTCAGGCCATGGGTGAGGCACTCCTGCTCGATGCCCTGCTCTCCGAGTACGGTCTGCACCGACCGGCGCTGACCGGCGGCCCGTTCGGGATCATCATGGTGACCCCACGGCCTCGCGAGATCCTGATCCGCGTGGCGCCGCGGCAACTCCCCCGTTGGGCAGCAACAGCCCTGCGCACCGTCCCTGCGGGAGCGGCATTGCGTTGGTCTGCCGAGGAGCACGGCATCGCATTGACCCTCGTCGGCGCCCGCGTAGTGCTTGTCGCTACGTCAGAGTCCGACTGGCGCGCGGCCATGAACTGGACAGAACACTCCGCCGGCCAAACGGGCAGTGCGCCGGCCCACGACAACCGCATCGATTATCTGTCACCGATCGTTCCCCTGCTCTCGGCCACCCTGCGCCGCATCCACCTCCTGACTGACTCCGAGGTGGGCAGTCCGACGATCGAACTGCTCATTGCCGAGCACCGCGGTGAGCCCTACCTGTACGACGCCACTGGCGGAGCCCCCTCGGCGGTACCGCTGTGGCAATCGGTGGCCGTCCCGCTCGAGCTGTGGCCGTCAGCTCCGGCCTACCGTTCACCGACCGCCGTCAATGTCCGCGCGGCGATAAGCCGACTGATGAGTGAGGCGGGTGACGGCCTCGGGTTTCTGATTCCCGACTTCTCCGAAGCGCTGTGCAAGGTGGCAGGAGTACCCGCCGTGCCGCTGACCCTGCGCGCGGCCCAGGCAGCACTAACGGTTGCCGAGGAGGCGCTGGCCGATCCGCACTTCGTCTCCCTCTTCGACGGTGGCGGATGGGCAGCCAACCGTCGCCGAGACCTGGACATCGCCTGGGTCGCTCATACTGACGAGGCCGTAACCCCGCCCGGCGCAGAACGGCTGGTCGAAGCATTCACTGGAGACCTGGACATGCTCGGCATGCTGACCCTGTCCGAGGAGCACGCCCTCACAGAGTCGCTCACCGCTGCAGGAGAACTTGAAGACGACGTCGCCGCCCTTGGACAGGACACGCTGATCTGGCTCTTGGACTGGGCCCTGGCAGCAGCCACTCGGCCAGCAACGCCCTGGTCCTGGTACCGACCTGAAGGGTCCAAGGCCTTGCACTTGAACGTGCCGACGAGCCATCCCGACGGCGTCCTGCAACTGAAGGCGGAAGCGGACTCCTACACGGTGAGCGTCGCTGCGCCCTCCCTGCGCGAGAACGAGTACGTGCACACGTGGGAGAAGCGCGACGCCCCCTCCGCGGCCGCCGCGATCCTGCTCGCCGAGAGCGCAGCGAGGACCGCCGGCGTTGCGATGCACTACATGCGTGACCCGCGCAAGAGGCGGCTCCTGCTCCCCCGACCGGTCGATGAGCAGACCGACCTGACCATCCACGGCGTGATCGTCGCCGCCCACGCCGACGCCATCCTCAGCTTCTCCGGCCTGGCGTCGATGCTGTCGAGGCTGCGCTATCGCGCACACACCGCAGCGAGCGCGGCCGAGGGACACTGGCGTCGCGATGCTGCGGACCCCGACGACCCCGACGACTACACACGCTCCCTCCTGGGGTACGTCCAAGTCTGGTGCGGCACGCCCGGAACACACGATGGGGAACCAGCAAACACGGCATTGCCTGACAGCCCTGAGTACCGACGCCACCTCGCGGCGCACCGCGCTGCCATGGACCCATTCGTCACCTGCTACCTCACGGCCGCCGCACAAGTCGAAGATGCCGAGGACTTCGACGACCGTCACCGCGCCGGCGCTGCGGCCCTGCGCAATGCCGACCTGGAGCAACTGGCCGCCAGCGATCCTCGGTCCGTGCCTCAGCGGGTCCTGACCGCCATCTCCGCCATTCCCCTCGCCGCCGATGAGATCGACGCCTGGTACGAGGCCTACTTCGAGGACTGACTGAGTCGGCGGCGGTTACGGTCATCGGTCGTGTCCCTCGCCTCCTACACCTACACGCCGTTACCGCCCGCCTCGTCGGCAACCTGGAGAGTTCCGCGGGCGCCGAACACGGTGTGGAACACCACCTGCCCGCTGCTGGACGCAGCGTCACTGAACCAGCGGCTGGAGCGAAGTGCCTGGGCGACGCATTCGGCCAATGCGTCACCGACGGGCGCGACGGACGTATCGGGCGCCACCAGCTCGGGCAGGTCATCCAGGTCCATGCCGTACTGCTCAAGGTGCTGGATGAGCAGGTGGGCCAGGGCACGCGACGGGTCGCTGGTGTGGCGCTGCCCGTCGTCGGGGTCCATCAGCCCGGGGAAGACCACGGCGCGGGTGAAGAAGTCGCACAGAGCCCCGAACACCTCCGGGTCCGGGGAGTGGCTGCGGTCATCGCGAGCCTTGAGGGCCCAGTGCAGGATGATGTCCACGTGCGCACGCCGGGCCCGCTCCGCCGCGTCCGGCCCGCCGGCGTCACTGGACCCGTGGGCGGCGTCCCCGTCGGCCCCGGCGGTGCCGCCGGCCTCCACGGGAAATTGCCCCGCGACGGGCAGAACGTCGTCCAGCTCGGCCTGCCACCGGTCGAACGTCGCGGCTTCCTCCTCCTCACGCTGATAGGCCGCGTCGTATTTGTCGTCGCCGAGGATCGCGGCCGAGTCCGCCCACCTCACGAGGATCGCGGCGTGCTCCCACCGGTCCTCGGATGCGGGAAGCTGGTCGCGGCGCCCGTCCATGAGAGCCGGCAGCAGCGCGATGATCGCCTCCGGCGCCGCCAGCACCGGCACCGGCAACGCGATGAGCTTGTCACCGCCTCGCTCCCGGTACGCCCAGCCCGTCGACGAGTTCCACACCAGCTCCAGCCCGTCAGGCCACTCCTCGCCGGTCAGCTCCGCAGTGCCGCCGATCCACGACCACCAGGCCTCCGTCGTACCCCGCGCTTCTGCCCGGCGCACCGCGAATTCGGCATCTGCGTAGCCGCCGCGTGCAAGAGCGCCCTCGATGACGCGCGGGTACTTCTTCCAGCCCCTGAACTGGTCCACGGTGTGCCCTCTCCTGCTGCTGCGAACGGCATTGCCTCTGTCCCGGTCAGCCTGCCAGCCGCCACCGACACCACCCCCGCCGGCAGTCGAACGCGAACCGAAAGCGCGATCGGCCGTTCGACCCCTGCGGCCGCCCCGACACCCGCCAGGACCGGCCGCCGAGCCGGCGGCCGTAGGCTCCATCCATCCGCCGGTGCCGTCTCCGCAAGAAGCCGGCCTGGGCGCAGCCGTACGCTGCCAAGGTGGCACCCATGGAATCCGTCGACACCGCCCTGGGCCGTGTCTGGCCCGCCCAGTTGCGCACCCACCGTCTCCTCCTGCGGCCGGTCACACGGGAAGACGGCCCCCTGGTGAGCGAGTTGTTGACCGACGACCGTGTCCGCGCGCACCTTGGCGGTCCGGTCACGGAGGGGCGCGTCGCCGCCCGGCCAGCCGCCTATCCGACGACGGCCGGCGCGTGGACCGTCGTCCGCGTCGCCGACGAGCGGCCGATCGGCCTGGTGATCATCGGCGCCGACCACCGGTGCGAGGGCCGCGCCGAAGTCTCCTACCAGTTGCTCCCCGCGGCCTGGGGCGAAGGGCTGGGCAGGGAGGCCGTCGCGGCAGCCGTCAGCTGGTGGACGGACGCCGTCCCCGGCGGTGGCCCGCTGGTCGCGGTCACCCAGAAGGCCAACCGCGCCTCGTGCCGCCTGCTCGAGGCGATCGGCATGACCGTCGTCGACGAGCTCGACGAGGACGGTGCGCGCCAGTGCGTCTACACCCCCGCGGGCGACCAGGACGACAGCGACCTGCGCTGGTTCCGCCTGCTCGCCGCGCGCCGGGACGCCGTCGAGCGTCGCCGAGGCGCCCAGGCACGCGCGAGCGCGGCCGGCCAGAACCTTCCCGACGACCTCGCGGCTCTCACCCCCGAGGAACTGGCCCGACTGTGCCCCGCCCGCCACGGCGCCTACGGCCGGATCTGCGCCCGCATGGCCGATCACACGCCGGACCTTCACCTGGGCCGGGCACAGGACGGCGCGTGGATCGCCTGGCTGACGACGGCTGACGCCTGACCGCCCGACCGGGCGCGGCCGAGGGAGCGCGTCGGCGCTCAGAACTCGTCAGGGCGCATGGGGACGAGTTCGGCGACCTCGAACTGGGTCGTCTCGGGGTGCAGTTCGAGGAACCGGTCGATGACCTGGGCATGCGCCTGGCCGGTGAACAGGTCCAACGCCACGGGGTCGAGGGGACCGTCGTCCAGCTGCAGGTATGTCATAGCCAGATGGGCGCCGTGGTGCAGAGCGTCCTTCTCGGTGGGGTAGGTCCAGGTGCTCAGCTCGCGTTCCGGCTCGCTGCGGTGCAGCAGAACCCACGGCCCGCCGGCCGCCCCCTTGGGCGCGTCGGCCAGGGCCCGGCAGGTGCGGCACCACGACGCGTTCGCGGCAAGCCGCTCCGCCGAACCGGCACCCCACACCGGCTCCGGCACGACGACGCGCGCGACATCCGGCCGTACGGGCAGGGGCTGCGGCTTGCGGGTGAGCAGTTCGGGGACCCGGTAGGCGGTGCGGGCGCGGCCCTTCCTTCCGGCCGGAGGCTGCCACAGTGCCCGCGGCCACGGCTCGTCGAGCGTCACCGAGGGGCTGGGGCTGAGGGGATGGCCGAGGTCGACCAGGTCCCCGTCGGACGGGGTCGGATCCTCGCCCGGAGGCAGCGGCAGCAGCCACCCGGCCGCGTCCTTCACCCAGGACTGCCCGCAGCCGCACCAGTGCACGGCGGCATCCTGCTCGGCGGGGCTGTCGTACCAGTCCGGCTCCTCTCGGCCCAGCCCAAGGCGCGCCATGGCGGTCGGCTTCTCGCACGGGCAGGACGCGACCCGGTACAGCTGCACATCGGGCTGCTCGTCGCGTGAAGCGTGCAGCCACGCCGGATGGACACCCAGTGCCCTGGCCAGTGCCACCCGCTCTCGATCCCCGGGTCGGGAGCGGCCCGCCGCCCAGTGTCCGATCTGGTGCGCGCCGACGCCGACGTCGTCGCCCAGGCTGACCGCGGTCTTCGCGGCCGCCTCCTGCCATAGCCGCAGGCGCCGCGCGAGGGGGGACAGCTCCAGCAGCGCCCATACCGGGTGGTCACCCTGCGGCTCGACGTGATCCGGATCGTCCTCCCACACCTCGTGAAGCTCGTTGTAGGAAAAGGCGTGCTCGGCCAGCGTCTCGGTCACCCACCGGCGCACTGCGGCGTCGTCCGCCCACTGCTCATCGGTGGCCTCCCGAGCCGCGGCGTCCGCGTTCTCCGCCAGCACCAGCTCTTCGTGCAGTGGGAACACCAACTCCTCGACGCCCAGCAGCGCCCGGGAGGCGACGACACGGCGAGCCGGCTCCGGCGCCGCGCCGCTCAGCACACCCGACAGCACGTCGACGGCCCGAATCACCAGCCGGTCCTGCTGCTTTCCCCACCTGCTCACTTGGACCCCCTCCCGCGGCCGCCGCGGCCCCGCACGTGCCACATCATCCCGGCCACGACACGGACGCGGGCGACAACGCCCGAAGTTCACCCACACCAGAACAGGCCCGCCCCGCACCCCGGACAGCCAGCGGCGCCCGGCATCAGACCCAGCACAACCGCCAGCTACGCGGCCACATACGCTGTGCCGATGCCCGTCGTACCCCCGCTCTTCAGCGATGCCGAGACCGACCACCCCGCCATCGCCCAGTGGTGCTCCACCATCCTGGCCGGCGACACCGCCCGCCTGCTCCTCCTGGGACCACACTGGTCCGGCAAGTCCCACGCCGCTTACGCCGGGCTGCGCCGTCTTCTCGCCTCCGGCTACCGCGAGGAGAACATCACCGTCCACCAGGCCCACGATCTCGGGCGCAGCTACGAACCCAGCTTGATCGAGAACACCACCGTCGTCACGGTCATTGACGACCTGACCCTCTCCGTCGACCTGGTGCGCGAGGCCAAGGTGCCGCTGAAGCCCGACACACCCGACGTCCAGGCCATGATGGCCCTGGAAGCGGGAGCACTCGCAGATGCCGTCGCCCGCCTGAGCCTGCTGCCGCGGCGCTCTTGGCTCCTGATCGCCTCGAACCTCGACTGCCTCGTCGAGGCGGTCGGCCAAGAGACCGCCGAGCGCCTCGTCGCCGTCGCCGAGCAGGCCGAACTCGCCCCCCGCCCCCGGCCGACCCTGCGCTGGTAGCAGCCGGACAGCCAGCACGCCCGCCGCACCTCAACCCGCTGGACTACGCTGCGCGTTGTCGTCAGGGCGAAGGAAGGGCGGGCTGTGGCCAAGCGGACGAACGGCTCCGACAAGAACCGCAAGGAGCCGGTGTCCGGCGTCGCGCGCCGACTGTGGGCGTTCTCCGGCAACGAATGCGCCTGGGGCGACCCACACTGCTCAACGCGGCTGGTCACAGATGAAGGCGCCTGGGTCGGCAAGATCGCCCACATCATCGGCGCCGAGCCCGGCAGCGCCCGGCACGAGGCATGGGACGGCAAGGACGTCGAACAGCTGCGGGACTTCGACAACCTGATGCTGCTGTGCGGGGTGCACCACGACCTGATCGACAGCAGCGTCACCCGGCACGACTACACGGTCGGGTACCTGCGGGCAGTCAAACAGAAGCACGAGGCCAAGTACCGGTACACGCTCGACGACATCGAGGCCGAGTTCCGCGACACGGTCAACGGCTCCCTGGTCCAGCCCGCCACCACCATGCGCCGCTTCTTCGCCTGGGAGGATGCCAACCAGGATCCGGAGGACGAACAGGACTTCCTCGAGCTGGTCAACCGCTTCGCGGGGCGTGTCGGCGGCCTTACGCGGATGGCCCGACAGGTGCTCGCCCTCGTCGTGCACGAGGAGACCACGGACTTCGAGCTGGTGCTGAGGCGTTTCTCGGCGGACCGTACGACGCTGCTCAGCGTCGTACGCGAGCTCCAGAAGGCGGAGATGGTCTGCCTCCACGCCGAGGAGTACGACGAGGACCGCGGACAGCTTTCCCTGCTCGGTGGCGCTCTGGAGGGCGTCCCCGAAATGTGGGACGAGCTTCGGGGCTTCTGCCGCGACGAGAACGTCGACGTGAAGGAGATCCTGGTGGACCTCGACTTCTCCCGCCTGGACTGAGCCGCCCGTGATCAACCGACGGGAGTGGCGGCCCCGGCCGTACTGCGTCCCGTCACGGGGACCGGGGCCTGTCCCGCACTCTCCATTCCGGCACGGGCCACAGCGAGCCTAACGGGAGCGCCGAGAGCCCCTGCCCGAATCTCCACCAGCTCGACTCACCGGCCGGGACGAGGTACCGAGGACGAGCACGGCGAGGAGACTGCCGCAAGGCATTCACGCCGCCGGCTTCCGTACAGGACCGGTTCCGCGAGCGGCGACACCGGCGGCACCGTCCTCGCCGTCCTGGACGTGCTCCGTGTCGGGTTCGCCGGGCTTGGCGGTGGCACCGTAGAAGCCACCGAAGGCCTCGACACCTCTCTTCCCCTCCAGTTGGGCGAGCAGCGCCGCCGCGGCCACGCCGCGCGCCAGTTCGCTCGCGGTCCGGACCACACGGTTCTGCGCGCGTCCCGACCGAGGACGACCATCGCTGAACTGCAGCACGTCACCGTTCTCGCCCAGGCTGCCACCAGCGCGCTCGGCCTCGCCACGTAGCCACGCCTTGGCCTGCTCGCGCGAATGGCCCCGTTGCCTGAGCTTGTACGCGATGTCAGCGCCGCAGAGCGGAACGGCGAAGTCCAGGAAGAGCCGCAGCTCGTCAATAGCATTCAATGGTTCAGGCTGGCGCATAGAAGAATCTCCTAGAACATAAAGAGTCGGAAACCTGAAATAGGGCTAAAGAAGTGGCTGGGTTCCAGGAGAAAGCGAGCAGGAAGCGTCATTCGGAAAGACGCCGTCACTATCGGGCCACACGGCCTGCCAATACGGCACGGCAATCTCCTGGCCGTACACCGCACGCAGCATCGCGAAGGGCTCCAAGGACTCCACGGGGCGCATGAGCAGTTGGAATCCGTCCGCAAGAAGCCCGTTCAGCACCTCACCGGAAACCGGACCAGACGATCCGGCGAACCGCTCGACGACGGAATGGAGTACGCCCTGCATCACCCGGACGTCCAGGCCGGTCATCACGAACTCCTGCCCCAGAGACTCGTGCAGACCGATGGTGTAGCAATAGGCGGCAGAACCCTCATCACCAAGAACCGGCTGGATAGCGAACCCGTGCTCCGCGATCACGGCCCGCAGCCGAGCAACGTACGCCGCCATGAAGTCGGGCGGACATACCGGGCACTCCTCATCTCCGCAAGAATCGTGAGGGCGGCCCTTCGGCAAGACATTGGCCGCGGCATCGGGTGTGAAATCGAGATCGCGGACGACCAGCTGGGACGGGTCACCGTCCGGACGGAATGACTCCAGAGCCGGGAGATCGATCAGGCCCCAGTCGCCCTGCGACAGGTCACCCCCCAGGCACGACCACCCGTAGGCCCGGCCGCTCGCGTCGTCGACCTCAACGACGTACCACTGGCCCCAGGCGGAGGAGTACCGGAGGCGGACCACCCTGTGCTCATGCGGCTCCAAGGCCGTTGCCCACAGAGCCGGGATCTCGGCCAGCACCTCCGGAGCCGGGTAGAAGCCGTGGCCGCGCTCCTCGCGCCACAGCTCGGGCGGCCGCGTCCCGACCGGAGCGCCCCCCTGCGCAGAGCCCTCGGGGTCGGGCTGGGCGCGGAAGATGGCCTGCTCCACATCCGGGTGATAGATCGAGACCTCCTCGCCGTCCCAGCGCACGGCGTACGCCTCCAGGTCACCGGGCAAAGCGAGCAGTTCGGGGACGGTCTCCATCGCTCTGAGGAAGAGGGCGATGAACAGCTCTTCGCGTCCTCCGGCATCGGCAGAGACGGTGGTTCGCTCCCAGGAGTGCCCGAGGAAGCGCATGCGGATGTCCGCCATGATCAGTTCTCCAGTGAATCGTGGGGTGGGGAGGCCGACGAGGGCCTGGCCGAGGGCGTGCGTCGCCGCTCAGGCGATCGCGGAGCGGCGACGCTGCGTCTCCGCGCGCATCACGGGCCAGCCGGCCCCGACGGAGTGAGAAGAGGGAGGAGCGAGCCCGGATCAGGAGGCTGACGACTGCTGGGCCCGGTACTTGCCCACCACGGCGAGCACGGCGACGCCGAGCAGGTCGGCCCCCTCACCCGCCATCCAGTCGCCGAGTGTCGCTTCCGGGCTGCTGCTGAGCCGCTGGATGAGCTCGTGCACGCCGACATGGGGAGCGCCCTCGGCATCGCAACCAGCCTCGAAGTGCCCGAAGTCGGGGGCGTACGCGTGGTAGTGCCCGTCGGCGCTCCAGTGAGGGTCCTGCCACAGCTCGAACACGGCGTTCGGGGCGTCCTCCTCCAGCCGCGCGGCGACTTCCTCGCAGAGGCCCAGTGCGGCGTCCCGGGCGCGGTAGACCTGCCCCAGCGTGAGGGCCTCGGCGGGACCACGCTCATACTCGCCGCGAAGTTTGTGCTCCCGCATGAGGTCGAGAAGCGCGACGACCTCGCCAGCGGGAATCGAATGGATGCGGAGCTGCAGATCAGCAGACACGATTCTTCCTAGGATCGAGCGCCACGGCGGGCGCGCATGAAGAGGGGCAGCACCGCGGGCGTTGTCGGCAGCGGTGAAGTAGAGGGGCTTCGGTCACTCGGCCGGCGCCCTCGCACCTGCGGGGGAGTGGGACCTGTCGGCGTTTGGTGTGTGGGCGGCTCTTCGGCCGTCCGGCGTTACGTCGAAGGCCTGGTTGAGAGCAGCCGTCAGAACCGCGATGCCTCACGCCGCCAGCTGCGCGTCTCGGCGCGGCGAACCAGACGGCGGAACCAGGGCCCCTTTTCGCCCTCATCGCTGTACCGGCCCGGCAGGATCTTGCTCCCCACGGAGCCGGTCCGAGCGTTCTTGACCTTGCGACGCCTCGCGGGACGCTTCTTTGCCCCGGTTCCCGGGACGGGGGTGCTCATGTTGAGATCAACGCCGCATCTGTTTGCCCCGATGCCTTACGCGGCGTCGTTTTCGGCGCAGTCGGGGCAGTCGTCGGGACAGCGGTCTTGGGTGCCGTAGGTGTGAACCGCACAGCGCACACAGGGGTCGACGGAGGCGACGTAGTCGCCGTCGTCGGTACGGGTTTCTCCGGCCCAGTCGTCAGCCGGGATCCCAGTCGGTTCGTTGCAGTGGCCGCAGTTGACCTCGCCGGGACGGTAGATGGCCATCAGCCCTCACCGACCATCACCGGCACGCCTGACGTCCGGCACTCCTGGCCGCGCACGAAGTGGCGATCCAGTCGGCCGTTGATCAGATCGACAACCGCACCGCACCCGGCGGCCGGGCAGCGGACGGCCATGACCCGGCCCTCGTCGTCAAGGAGGGGCATTTCGGATGCGATGGCCATCGCGGTCTGCTCGCCCTTCAGGCGTACGGAGAAGGTCACCGCGCCGCCGTCCTCTACGTCATCGAGACACGACTGGCACAGGGGTCGCCTACGCGCTCGGGCCGTGGCCTCTGGCGACGGAGTCACACGGTGACCGTCGGGAGAGATGCCGGGCGGCAGGCCCGTCTCGGGGTCGATCAAGAGGCTCGGGGCGGTGTGTCGTTCCAGTTCGTGAAACATCGTCGGGTGGCCGCAACAGGGGCACTTCATCAGATAGAACACGCGAGCTCTCACGATCGTCGGAGTGGTGTGGGTAGGCGCGGACGGCCCCCATGGGGAAAGACCGCTTTTGTGTGGGGCTGCTCCAGGAGATCCAGCCGGTGACCTCGGACGCTTCGTCTTTCTCGACGAGGCCGCGGGCGGCGGTCTGCTGGGCGGGTGGCTTTTCGGCCGGTTCTTCGGCTGGCCTTACGAGAACAACAGTACACACTGAAACGCGAATACGCAACAGGGCACCCATGTAAGACGCGGCGCCGTCCGGCCGCCAGCCCGTACGAGAACGAGGGCCGTCTGCCTCGGTGCCCCGGGCCAGGTGCCGGAAGGCGCGAGAGGCCCATCCGATCGCCGCCGTCCCTAGACCGCGCTGCCCTCCGGGCCGCCGCCGTACAGCCGTCTGCCCGCCCTCGTCACCGGCCCCGGCGCGCCAGTGCAGAAAGGGGCGCGCGGAGCCGACCGGGTGTGCGCCCTGCCCGAGGCACGGCCGGACCCGTATCGTCGCAAGATCGGGCCGAAGACCCCGGGGGCGCCCGGGACACAGCGGCAGGGGAGGACGGTGGCGTGGTCGTGGAGCGCAGGAGGGTACTGGGCACCGGGCTCTGCGCGGCGGTGCTATGGACGGGCGGCACGACACCGGTGCTGGCCGGCGGGCACGGCCAGCACCTGGCCGAGGGGGATCTGCCGGCCGCGCGCAGGCTGTTCGCCGCCGGCAGGTACGACCGGCTCCACCAGGTGCTCCCTGGGATGGTGGCCCGCGCGAGCGAGAGCGAGCGAACGGGCCCGGTCGGCGCCGGCCGGGCGGCGGGGGTATGGGTGCTCGTCTCTCAACTGGCGGTGAAGGAAGGCGAGATGGACATGGCGGCCGCCTTCGCGGTCCGGGCTGGGACGGCGGCCCGGCGCTCGGGCCGACCGGTACTCCTCGCGGCTGCCGCGCGCGCGGCCGCGACACCGCTGCGCCGTACGGGCCGCGCGGACACGGCCCTGCAGCTGCTCGGGGAAGCGCACGATGCGCTGGACACCGCTCTCCGGCCGGCCGCGGCCGTCTTGGACGCGTCCGGCATGGTGGCCCTGACCGCGGCATACACCGCCGCACAGGCCCAAATGCCCTCCGCCGCCGAGCAGTTCGCGTCCCTGGCCGAACACACCGCGGTCCGCCTCCTCCGCGACCGCGGACGGCTACCGGCGGGCGGGGAGCTGTCACCAGCGCAGTGCCTGCTGTACCGGGTCGGCATCCACCAGAAGCTCGGCGACGTCGACCGCGCCCTGGCGTACGCCGCGGGCCTGGAACCGACTGCGCTGCCCACGCCGGAGCGCCGAGCCCGCGCGGCGACCGACACCGCCCGCGCCCTGCTGGCCGCCGGCGACGTGCCGACCGCGTTCGCCCAGCTACAACTCGTGGAGCGGGCCGCACCGCAAGAGGCCCGCCGCCCCTCCGTACGCGCGCTGTCGGCCGAGGTCGCCGCGCGCCGACCGGACCTACCCGGCCTCACCGCCTTCGCCCGCCGCACCGCCACCTGACTGCCCCGCCGACCGAGTCCCCACCGCGCCCTCCTCGTACAGTCTGATCAGGGTCGAACAGACCGTGCAGGCTGTTGCCGGGAACTTCTCCAGCTCCGAGTGGACGCGGCAGTTGCCAGCCGCGTCGACCGGCCAGCCGTGGCGGTGCTCCAGCCAGTCGTTGTAGTCCATGCCGGTCAGCCCGAGGAACTCGTACTGCTCAATCGGCTGCGCCTCCCACTGCTCACGCAGCCTGTCCATGAACTCCTGACGATTCACTGTGCTGGTGTCCTGGGATGTGGAGGTAATACAGCTCCGCACCGCGTCGGCTCCGCACTGGTAGCCGATGGTGATGGCATTAGCGATGATCAGTACGAGCTCCGGATCGTCCACCCATTCGGACTGTGTCCACATCACGATCTCCCCCTCGTCGTCGGAGAGGTAGATGGAGTCGGCGTCGAGAACTACGTGAAACCCGCGATCGGGCGCAGCGCTGGTCATAGGTGAGGGCTCCTCTGTGCGGTGGCGATGGTGGTGGGGCCCGGGCCCGGCCCCCTGGGAAGGAGGGGGTGTTGGGGCCGGGCCCGGGGTGGGCGCGGGTGGGTCCTGGGGGGTCGGACCGGTCCTGCCC
>NZ_JOGV01000052.1:0-101291 GCF_000721365.1 Streptomyces sp. NRRL F-5650
CGGTCCCGCTCACCGGCCTCGCGGCTCGGGTGCTCCGGGGACTGTGGGCGGGGGAGAGCAAGGACGGAACCCCCCGCCGGGCGGGGTCCGAATCGTGCGGGCCGAGTACGGCGTCGGGCGTGACGACCTCCGTGATGCCGCGCGCGGCGAGGTGTCCGGTGTCCGCGGCGCGGGTGTCGAGGACGGTGGTGGGGCGAGCGCCGTCGGCGACCAGCCGGAAGAAGGCGTCGAAGACGGCACCGCCGGGGGCGCAGGCCGAGCGCGCCGCCGGGTCGGCCGGAACGACGAGCGCGGTGGTGCGCGGGGCGGGGGCGGAACGGGCCCCTTCGCGGGCGGCGCGGGCGGCGCGGGCCAGGACCCGGGCCGTGTCCTTGGGCCGGCGGTCGTTGGTGAGGAGGCCGAGGCCGTACTCCAGCTCGGGGAAGTCGGCCAGTGTCCGGGACACGTCGTGGGAGCACCACCAGGTGACGCCCCACAGGTCCGGGCAGTCCAGGGCGTTCTCGACGGTGGCCTCGGTGAAGGCGGCGGCGTGCTCGGCGGGCACGAGGGGGGCGGGGGCGCCGACCTCCTGGAGCCAGACGGGGCGGTGCGGTTCGTCGGCCCAGGCCTTGCTCAGCTCGACCAGGTAGGCGGCGTGGTGCTCGCCGGGCACGGAGGTGCGGCCGTGGCGCTGGGCCGTGCCGTTGAAGACCCAGGAGTGCACGGCCGTGACGGCGCCCCGCCGGGCGGCCTGGGCCGGGGTGAAGGGCTGGTCGTCCTGGTACCAGGTGGCGTCGTACTCGGCGTGCAGGTGCATCCGGCCGGGGGCGCCCTCCTCGCAGGCGGCCAGCATCCGCTCCAGCCAGGCGTCGATCTGGTCGCTGGTGGCGCGGTCCGGGTCGGGGTGGGGGCCGGCGGAGAACTGGTTGACCTCGTTGCCCAGGGTCATGCCGAGGAAGTTGGCCCGGCCGGCCAGGGCGGCGGCGAGGGTGCGCAGGTAGGCGGCCTGGCCGTCGACGACGTCGGGGTCGGTGAAGAGGTTGCGGCGGTGCCAGGTGCGGGTCCAGGCCGGGACGAAGTCGAAGCTGCTCAGGTGGCCCTGGAGGCCGTCCACGTTGACGTCGAGGCCGCGTTCACCGGCCGCGTCGACCAGCGCCACCAGGTGCTCGACCGCGCGTTCGCGGATCAGGGAGCGGTTGGGCTGGAAGTACGGCCAGAGCGGGAAGACGCGGACGTGGTCCACGTCCAGCGCCGCGATGGAGTCCAGGTCGGCGCGGACGGAATCGAGGTCGAAGTCGAGCCAGTGGTGGAACCACCCTTCGGTCGGGGTGTAGTTGACGCCGAAGCGCACGGCAGGAGGCATGCGGTGTCCTAGTGACGGGGGAAGCGGGTGGTTCAGCCCTTGACGGCGCCTTCGCCGACCCCGCGGAAGAAGTACCGCTGGAGACAGGCGAAGAGGACGATGAGCGGCGCCACGGCGATGATCGTGCCCGCGGCGACGAGGCGTTCGTCGTTGGCGAAGGTGCCGTGCAGGTAGTTCAGTCCGATGGTCAGGGTGAACTTGGAGGGGTCGCTCAGCACGATCAGGGGCCACAGGAAGTCGTCCCAGGCTCCCATGAAGGCGAAGATCGCGACGACGGCGAGGGTGCCCTTCACGGCGGGCAGCGCGATCCGGAAGAACCGCTGCCAGACGTTGGCGCCGTCGACGAAGGCGGCCTCCTCGATCTCGTAGGGGAGGTTGAGGAAGGCGTTGCGCATCAGCAGCACGTTCAGGGCGCTGACGCAGCCCGGCAGCACCACACCGACCAGGGTGTTGTTGAGCCCCAGCTCCCGCATGGTGGTGAACTGGGCGATGATGATGCCCTCCACCGGCACGAGCATGGCCAGGATGAACACCAGGGTGGCGACGCGCCGGCCGCGGTAGCGCAGCCGGGCCAGCGCGTACCCGGCCAGGGCGGCGCCGACGCAGTTGGTGACGACGTTGGCGGCGGCGACCTTCAGCGAGTTCAGGGCGTAGTCCCAGACCGGGATGGTGTCGGCGACCCGTTCGTAGTTGTGCAGGGTGGGATCGGAGGGCAGGAACTTGGGCGGGGAGCTGAAGATGTCCTCGGTGGGCCCCTTGAGCGAGGTCGAGAGCTGCCACAGGAACGGGCCGATGGTCAGGGCGAGGACGCCGAGCAGCAGCAGGTAGCGCAGGGCGAGTTCCCAGCCGCGTACGCGGCGTCCGTGCTCGTCGGTGATCCGGGGTTCGCGTTCCCGCTTGCCCTCCCGGCCGGCGGCCAGGGACTTCCCGGCGGGCCGGGACTTCTCGGCGAGGCTCACGACTCCTCCTTCCGGTCGGCCCGCAGGACGAGCAGCATCAGGACGACGGTGACGACGAAGACGACGACGGAGATCGCGGAGGCGTAGCCGACCCGGCCGGTCAGGCCGGTGCCGGTGCGCTGGACCAGCATCACGAGGGTGGTGTCCTCGCCTGCCGGGCCGCCGCTGGGGCCGGCCATCAGGTACACCTCGGAGAAGACCTTGAAGGCGGCGACCGAGGAGAGGGCCGCGACCAGCACCATCGTGGAGCGGACGGCGGGCACCGTGACGGTGAGGAACCGGCGGACCGCTCCCGCACCGTCCACGGCGGCGGCCTCGTGCAGTTCACGGGGCACGTTGGCGAGCGCCGCCAGGTAAATGATCATGTAGTAGCCGAGGCCCTTCCAGACCGTGACGCCCATCGCGCTGAGCAGGATCAGCCACTGGTCGCTGAGGAACCCGACCGGACCGGCGCCGAGCGTCTCCAGCAGGGAGTTGACCAGCCCGCGTTCGTCCAGGAGCCAGACCCAGATCAGCCCGACGACGACGATCGAGGCCACGACCGGTGTGTAGAAGGCGGAGCGGAAGAAGGTGATGCCGGGGATGTTCTTCTGCACCAGCAGGGCGAGCAGCAGCGGCAGCAGGACCAGCGCGGGGACGACCCCGAGGACGTACAGGGAGCTGTTGCGCAGGCCGATCCAGAACATGTCGTCGTGGAGCAGCTCGCGGAAGTTGGCGAGGCCCACGAACTCGCCGGGGACCAGCGTGCGGCGGTCGGTGAAGGAGTTGACCAGCGTGGAGACGAACGGGTAGAGGATGAACGCGCCGGTGATCAGCAGCCCGGGTGCGGCGAACAGCCAGGGACTGATGGGCAGTTGGCGCCGCACGCGCCGGGTGCCGCCCTGGCGGGCGTCCGGGGTGCCGGTGGTGAGGGTGGGACTCGCCATGACGCCTCAGCCCTGCTGCTGAAGGAGCCGGTCGCACGCCTTGACAGCGTTGTCGAGGGCTTCCTTCGGGCTCTGCTTGCCCTGGAGCGCCTTGGCGACCTCGTTGCGCAGCTCGGTCTTCATCTGCTCGCTGAACAGCACGGGCGTGTAGTTGACGGCGTCCTTGAGGGACTTGGCGGCGGCGACCCGGACACGGGTCTCGTCGGTGCCGTCCTCCTTGGTGAAGTACGGGTCGTCCAGCGACCCGGCGGTGCTCGGGAAGATCGCGACCTGCTTGGCGAACGACATCTGGTGCGCCGCGTCGGTGACGTAGTGCGCGAAGGCGACCGCGGCGGGCTTGCGACTGCTCTGCGCGTTCACCATCAGTCCCATCACGTACATGTTCACGTGCCCGGTGCTGGTGATCTGGTCGGTGATGCCGATGTTCTTGTACAGGCTCGGCGCCTGCTTCCTGAAGTTGGCCAGGTCGAGCGCGCTGCCCGGGTTCATGGCAACGGCGCCGGTCAGGAACTTCTTCCCGGAGGACTCCGGGGTGGCGGTCAGCGCCTGCGGGTCGAGGGCCTTGGCGGCGTACAGCTCCTTGTAGCGGGTGAGGAGTTCGACACCCTTGGCGTCGTTGAACGCGAAGGCGGTGCCCTCCTTGTTCATGAGCGGTACGCCGTAGCGGCCGAAGTCCTCGATGGTGGGCACGTTGGCGAGCGTGGCGACCTCGCCGCCGGTCCTGTCGGCGATCCGCAGGGCGGCGTCGAAGAGCTCGTCGTACGTCTTCGGCGGCTGCTCGGGGTCGAGCCCGGCCTTCTGGAAGAGGGACTTGTTGTAGAAGAGGGGGCCGGTGTTGAGGTACCAGGGGAAGGCGTACGTGCCCTGCGTGCCCGGTATCCGGTGGCTGGCCCAGGCGCCTTCCAGGTACTCCTTCTCGTACTGGCCGGCCGCCTTGTCGAGGTCGAGGGCGAGGCCCGCCTCGGCGAGCGGGGCGACGAGGTCCGGGGAGACGTTGACGACGTCGGGCAGGGTGCCGCCGGCGGCGTCGGCGCTGATCTTGTCGGCGTAGCCCTCGCCGGGCTGGTCGACCCACTTGACGTGGGTGCCGGGGTACTTCTTCTCGAAGTCCGCGATGAGTCCCTCGAAGTAGTCCTTGAAGTTGGCCCGCAGGTTCCAGGTCTGGAAGGTGATGTCGCCCTCGACCTTGCCCGAGGCGTCGGCCGAGCCCCCGCCGTCACCTCCGGAACCGCAGGCACTGAGGGGCAGGACGAGGGCGGCGACGGCTGCGGCGGCGAATGTTCTGCGCGAGGTGGGCACGGTGGCACGTCTCCCTGAAGGACGTCGGCGGTGGGATGCCAGCGACCATGCACGGCGTTTCCGTGGAAAGTCAATGGATTCCGGCCAACTAAAGCAGAGGGCACAGCATTAGTCCAGGTCAGGGCCGGATCGACCCCCACTTGCCAGCAACTACTAATGCGCTTTAGGATCTTGCACTCAAGCGCTTTAGCTCTCGCTGAGGAAAGGAGCGCGCATGCCGGCCAAGCGGCCCGCCGCGCGCCGGCCGACGATGAAGGACATCGCACGGCGGGCCGGGGTCTCCGAGAGCGCGGTGTCGTTCGCGCTGAACGACCGGCCGGGGGTCTCCGAGATCACCCGGGACCGGGTGCGCCGGGTGGCCGAGCAGCTCGGCTGGCGGCCCAGTACCGCGGCGCGCGCCCTGTCCGGGGAGGGCGCGGCGACGGTCGGCTTCGTGCTGGCGCGGCCCGCGCACACCCTGGGCGTCGACTCCTTCTTCCTGCAACTGGTCTCGGGCATCCAGGAGGTGCTGGCCCGGCGGCATCTGGGGCTGCTCTTCCAGGTGGCGCGGGACGTCGAGGACGAGTGCGCGGTCTACCGGCGCTGGTGGGCCGAGCACCGGGTGGACGGCGTCCTCGTCGTGGACCCGCGCACCGACGATCCCCGCCCGGGTCTGCTCGACGAACTCGGCCTGCCCGGTGTGGTGATCGGCGGGACGCCGGACGAACGTCATCCGGGACTGTCGACGGTGTGGGCGGACGACGCGGGCGCGATGGCCGCGCTGGTGGACGGGCTGTGCGCGCTCGGGCACCGCCGGATCGTGCACATCGCCGGGCTGCCGGACCTCGCCCACACCGAGCGCCGGATCCGTGCCCTGCGCGCGGAGGCCGGCCGGCGCGGCCTCGGCGAGGTCGAGTCGGTGACCACCGACTACTCCGACGCGGAGGGCGCGGCCGTCACCCGCCGGGTGCTGGAGGCGCCCGCTCCCCCCACGGCCCTGATCTACGACAACGACGTGATGGCCGTCGCCGGGGTCGCCGCCGCGTCGGGACTCGGCTTCTCGGTCCCGGCGGACGTGTCCGTGGTGGCCTGGGAGGACTCGGCGCTGTGCCGCATGGTCAAACCGTGGCTGTCCGCCCTGTCCCGGGACAGCGTGGAGTTCGGCCGTACGGCGGCCACGGAGCTGACCGCCCTGCTCGACGGCGGTCCGGCCCGGACGGTGCGGGTGCCGGTGCCGCGGCTGATCGAGCGGGACAGCACGGGCCCGGCCCGGCCGGTCTGAACGCGGCCGGTCTGAACGCGGGCGGTCTGAACGCGGGCGGACCGGCACGCGCTCTCGACGCACGGGCCGCGGACGGGCAGAGTGCTGTCCTGCGTACTCACCGGTAACGGCGTGCTCGCACGTCGTCGCCCACATCCCGTATCCCGTCCCCGCACCCCGAGGAGCCCTCCGTGACCGACTGGGCCGGACGCACCGCCACCGAGATCGCCGCCGCCGTACGGGAGAAGCGGGCCGTGCCGCGCGAGGTGGTCGCGGGACACCTGGCCCGGATCGAGCGCCTGGACGGCGGCGTCGGCGCCTTCCGCGCGGTGCGGGCCGAGGCGGCGCTCGCGGAGGCCGAGGAGGTGGGCGCGCGGGGGGATCTGGGCGAACTGCCGCTGGCCGGCGTGCCGGTGGCGGTCAAGGACAACCTCGCGGTGCGCGGCGAGGCCACCCGCGTCGGTTCGGCCGCCACACCGCACACGCCCGCGGACGCCGACCATGTCACCGTGGCCCGGCTGCGAGCGGCCGGCGCGGTGGTGGTGGGGCTGACGAACGTGCCGGAGCTGTGCGTGTTCGGCACCACCGACGGCGTGCTCGGCACCTCCCGCAACCCGTGGGACCCGTCCCGCTCGGCCGGCGGTTCCTCGGGCGGCAGCGCGGCCGCGGTCGCCGCCGGGATGGTGCCGCTCGCGCTCGGCAACGACGGCATGGGCTCGCTGCGCATCCCGGCGGCCAACTGCGGTCTGGTCACCCTCAAGCCGGGCCACGGCCTCGTGCCGGCCGGCATCGGCGAGGGCGACTGGTTCGGCATGTCCGAGAACGGGCCGCTGGCCACGACGGTCGCGGACGCCCGCCTGATGCTGACGGTCCTCGCCGGCCACGGCCTGCCGGACCGCGAGGAGACCGGTGCCCTGCGCGTCGCCGCCTCGCTGCGCAGCCCGCTGGCCGGCGTCCCCGTCTCCCCGCCGTACGCGCGGGCGGTGCGCGAGGCGGCCGGGGTTCTGATGAAGGCGGGGCATCAGGTGCGGCGGGCGGACCCGCCCTATCCCGCGTCGCTGGGCGTGACCGCCCTGGTCCACTGGACGGCCGGTACGTCGGTGGACGCGCGGCGCCTGGACCCGCGGCTGCTGACCAGGCGCACGCGGGTGCACGCGGCCCTCGGGCGGCACTTCGCCCGCCGGGTGCCGGAGGGCGGGGGCCGGGAGCGGCTGCGCGCACGCCTGGAACCGTTCTTCGCCGAGTACGACGTCCTGCTCACCCCGGCGCTGGCCCGCCGCGCCCCCGGGGCCGGGCCGTGGCACGAACGGGGCTGGCTGCGCAACGTGGCGGCGAACTCGGCGTACTCGCCGTTCACGCCGCCGTGGAACCTGACCGGCTGGCCCGCGATGACGGTCCCCTTCGGCACGCTGGACTCCGGTGCGCCCTGCGCCGTGCAACTGGTGGGGCGCCCGGGCTCGGAGGCGGCGCTGCTGGAGCTGGCGGGGCGCATCGAGGCGCTGCACCCCTGGCGGCGGACGGCGCCGCTCGACTGAACGGCGCTACAGGGCGCGGTGCATGACGTGCAGGCCGACGCGGCCGTGCCGGGGGTGCTCGAAGGCGTCCGGGACCGTGCCCAGGACGGTGAAGCCCAGGGAGGTCCACAGCCGTACGGCGGGGTTGGTCTCGACGACGGCGTTGAAGACCATCCCCCGGTATCCGTCGGCCTTGGCGGCGGCCAGGACGTACTCGGCGAGGGCGCGGCCGGTGCCACGGCCGGCCCGGTCGGGGTCGACCATGAAACCTGCGTTGGCGATGCGCGCGGCGGGACCGCCGTAGTTGGGGGTGACGTAGGCCGAGGCGACGACGGTGCCGGTGTCGTCCTCGGCGACGTAGACGCGTTTGGCGGGGTTCATCCACAGGGCCCGGGCGTCGGCCTCGGAGGTGTCCGGGTCCCAGGCGTAGGTTTCCCCGGCGGCGACGATGCGGTGCCAGAAGGGCCAGATGTGCGGCCAGTCACCGGCGGTGGCTTCCCTGATCAGCATGGGCGTGAGTCTGGCACGCCCATGCGTCCGGCGGCTTCGGCGGGTGGCGGCGGGTCAGTCCACGCTGGGCAGGATGTGCGGCTCGGCGAGGTCCTCCTCGTAGCCCGCGAGGCGGATCGGGGCGGAGCGCGCCCACACGTCGAGGCTGCCGATCTCGCCGGGCCGGCGGCGCGTGCGCCCGCCGCGTTCCTCGGTGCGTTGTTCTGGCTTGGTCGTCGTTTCCGGTGTCACCGCGCACTCCTTATGTGTCGGATCACCCTGGGGCGGCCGGCGCCCGTGTCCTGTCCGGCACCCGGCGCCCGCTCGGGTGTGAGTCGAAATGCAGTTCGGACGCGGTGGCGCCGGTACCTCGTGCGGGAGCGGGCCGTGGTGAACCGGCTCGCTCCATGACGGACCTCGGGTGCGGGTAGTGCCCTGTGCCGCCGCCCGTCCGCTTCAGATTAACCAAATGAGCGGGGGTGCGCTCTATGGCGCTCGAAAGATGGGAGAACCATTGCCCTTCGCTCCGCGCCCAGTTGGCCCAAGTGTGCCCTGGTTCCTCCGCGTCCGCACCGCGCACAGCTCACCCGTTCGGCCTACGTCGGCGACCGCACTTTCGCATACCGACGGCTGGCGGGACGCGCAGTTAAGTCGCCGTTGGCTGCTACGCAAGCTCGCCATGCTGTGCTGCCCGTCGGGCAACGGCTGTCTCGTGGGAGGACCGGGGCATGGAACTGCGCAGTGTCGAGGAGCTGATGAACCTGCTGTACGCCTGCCGGGGCCAGCAGCCCGGCCGCGAGGGGGCCGGGGATCCGCACGAGCACGCGCTGCGGACGGCCGCGCTGCTGCGTCGGCGCCGCCCGGCCGACAAGGAGCTCCAGGTCGCCGGGCTGGTGGCGCCGGTGGGACCGCTGCTGGGGCCGGGCGACCCGGCGGTCCGGACCGCCGAGGCGGTAGGGCCGCTGCTCGGCCCGCGCGTCGCCCACCTGGTGCACCGCCGGGCCCACCCCGGGCCCCGGCCGCACGACGACGACCTGGCCGGTCTGCGTCAGGCGGACGAGGAGGCCCGCACCGCGGTCTTCGACGCCGGGGTCCTGGAGGACTGGCGCACGGTGCTGGAGCTGACGGCGGCACGCAACGCGCGGCTGGGCCGGGTGGAGTGACGGCCCGTCACCACTTGCCCGGTGCGTAGTCCTTGAGGAAGACGCCGTACAGGTCCTCGCCCGCCTCGCCGCGCACGACGGGGTCGTAGACGCGGGCGGCGCCGTCGATCAGGTCGAGCGGGGCGTGGAAGCCGGCCTCGGCCAGGCGCAACTTGTCGTAGTGGGGGCGTTCGTCGGTGATCCAGCCGGTGTCGACGGAGGTCATCAGGATCTTGTCGGTGTCGAACATCTCCTGGGCGCTGGTCCGGGTGACCATGTTCATCGCCGCCTTGGCCGCGTTCGTGTTCGGGTGGCCGGCCCCCTTGTAGCCGCGGGCGAACACGCCCTCCATCGCCGAGACGTTGACGACGTAGGCACGCCCCGACCGCGCCCTGCGCGCGGCCTCGGCCATCGAGGCGCGCAGCGCGCTGATGAGGATGAAGGGCGACGTGTAGTTGCACAACTGGGTCTCCAGCAGCTCCACCGGCGAGATCTGCTCGATGGTCTGCACCCAGGTGTTGGTGTCCACGACGTCGGGGACCAGTCCGCCCGCGTCGATGGCGGTGCCCTCGCGGTGCCGGACCACGCTGGCGTTGCCGGCGACCAGGGCGAGGTCGGCCACCTTCTGCGCGTCGAGCCCCGAGGCGCCCAGCGGCAGCGCGGCCAGTCCGTCCACGGCGCCGGAGTTGAAGGCGCCGATGACGTGGTGGGCGGGCAGTTCACCGGCGGGCAGCGGGGCACTCTCGCCCTCGACCAGCGCGGCGTACGCGGAGGGCAGGCGCCGGACGGTCTGGGTGGCGTTGTTGATCAGGACGTCGAGGGGGCCCCGCGCGGCGACCTGCTCGGCGAGGGCGACGGCCTGGGCGGGGTCGCGCAGGTCGATGCCGACGACCTCCAGGCGGTGCATCCAGTCCCCGGAGTCGTCCATCGCCTTGAAGCGGCGGATGGCGTCCTTGGGGAAGCGGGTGGTGATCGTGGTGTGCGCGCCGTCGCGCAGCAGCCTGAGCGCGATGTACATGCCGATCTTGGCCCGGCCGCCGGTGAGCAGCGCGCGCTTGCCGGTCAGGTCGGCGCGGGCGTCGCGGCGGGCCCGGTTCTCGGCGGCGCAGTCCTGGCAGAGCTGGTGGTAGAAGTAGTCGACCTCCACGTAGCGCTGCTTGCAGATGTAGCAGGAGCGGGGGCGCTGGAGTATCCCCGCGATCGTGCCCTCCTCGGTGCGTGAGGAGGGCAGCAGGCCCTCGGTCTCGTCGTCGATGCGCTCGGCGGAACCGGTGGCGGTGGCCTCGGTGACCGCCTTGTCGTGGGCGGTCTTGGCGGCCCGGCGCTCCTGGCGGCGGCGCTGCTTGACCATCCGGTAGATGTGCGAGGTGGCGCGGCGGACGGTGATCGCGTCGGGATGGTCGACGTCCAGCTCGTCGAGTTCCCTGAGCACGTCGAGGCAGACGGCGAGCCGTTCGGGGTCGATGCCGGGTCCGTACGCGGAGGGCGTCTCCTCCTGCGCGGACGCCCGGCCCGCGGGCGCTTCGTCCGTGGTCGCCGAGCCGTCCTGTGTCACCGTCATCGCCGTTGCCGTTCCCTGGTCGCCGTCGCGGCGCTCCGGGAGGCGACCGCTGTCGAACAGCGGATTTTATTTCAGCGCGCGGCGCGGATCCAAACCCGCCGTGGTCAGGGACGGCATGCCGCGAGCAACGTCTCCACCTCCGCGGTCACCGCGAGGGCGAGCCGGTCGAGGTCCGGCACCGCCTTCCCGTCGGCGACCAGACCGAAGTGCACCTGCCCGCGGTACGTGGAGACGGCCACCGCGAGGGAGTGGCCGCGGGCCAGCGGCGCCAGCGGGTAGACCTCGGTGAGCGGGTGCCCGCCGAGCCGCAGGCCGAGGCTGGGCAGGGGCACGCTGGTGACCAGGAGGTCGAACCAGAGCCGGGCGGCCCCCGAGACCAGGGGCCCGCCGATCCGGTGGCCGAGCGCCGGCACGTGGTCGGCGAGCAGCGCGACGGCTCCGGCGCCGCGGCCGGGACCGGCTTCCTTGTTGCGGTCCATGGCGGCACGGACCGTGCCGAGGCGGGAGAGCGGGTCGGGGTCGCCGACCGGGAGCCGCATCAGGTATCCGGAGAGCCTGTTGCCCTGGGGGTGCGCGGTGCGCGGGCGGCGCTTGGAGACGGGGATGAGCGCGCGGGGCGCGACGCCCTCGCTGCCGTCGCCGCGCTCGTCCAGCCAGCGGCGCAGGGCGCCGGCGACGACCGCGACGAGGACGTCGTTGACGGTGCCGCCGGTGGTCTTGCGGACGTGGTGCACGTCGTCGAGGTCGACGGCCACGCCCGCGATCCGGCGGGTGCCGGAGGACTCGGCGGTCAGCGCGGGCGACGAGCGCACGTCGAGGGTGGACAGCGCCGCGGCGGCACCGATGTCCAGCGCGCGGCCCGCGTCGGACAGGGCGTCGCGCAGCCGGTCGGGCAGCGCGCGCACGTCCGGCACCCGACCGCGCGGCGGCCGCTCGGGGCGGGGCCGGGGTGCGGGCAGGTCCATCGGGTCGAGGACCCCGGCGGCGAGGGTCAGCGCGCGCAGCCCGTCGGCCAGGGCGTGGTGGAACTTGAAGAGCACGGCGAAGGCCGTGCCGTCGGCGCCCGGCAGCACGTGCGCCTCCCACGGCGGCCGGCCGCGCTCCAGGGGTCGTTGCATGAGGCGTCCGGCCCGGGCGTGGAAGTCGGTGGCCGGGGCGTGCAGCCGCACGTGGTCGAGGGGGTCGAACCTGGGGTCGGGCTCGCGGGTGGCGCCGCCGAAGGCGAAGGGCCGCCGCAGGGCCAGCGGCGGCTGCCAGGTGTCCCTGATCCGCATCCGCAGTCCGGGCACCGCGGGGGCGCGGGCCGCGAGGAGGTCCGCGGCGTGGGCGCCCGCGGTGGCCGAGCCGGCCTCGAAGACACCGAGCGCGCCCAGGTGCATGGGGTGCTCGGCGGTCTCGATGTTCCAGAACGCCAGGTCGAGGGGAGCGAGCGGATCGGGACTCAAGGGCTTGCCTCGCAGGGACGGCGCACGGGCGGCGACGGGTGGATCAGCAGTCAATCCCCTTCCGTCGATTACGGTCAAGCACGATCAGGCTACGCACGGTTAACGGGCGATTAAAGTCCCGCCCCTTTCGACCGGGGCGGGACTGGTGTGACTCGTGGTGCGTCCGTGCTGACCTCGGCTCACGCCGTCAGCGGCGGGACCGCCCGCGCCGGGGTTCCCCACCCGGACGGCTGCGGGCCGACCGGGCGCATCCGCCCGCGCAGGCGGTCGTGCCGCGCGGTCAGGCGGCGCAGCCCGCCGGGACGGGCTGGGACGCGTCGTGGATGAGCGCCTCGTGGGCCGCCCTCACCCGCTCGACGTCCGGCTTGAGCACCTTGCGGTCGTAGGTCGTCAGACCGTTCAGCTCACCCTCGACGTCCGAGATCTGGGTGTAGACGGCGCCGTTGCCGCCCCGGCAGACCAGGGCGCGCACCTCGTCGAGCTTGGTGAGGTAGTCGTCCGTGTACGTCTGCGGATCGACGTCGACGTACGACTGCTGCACCGACCAGGCGTGGCCGGGCACCGCGAGGCCGAGACCGCCGTACTCGCCGGCGACCAGGGCGCGCCGGCCGTCCGGGGAGGGTGGCAGGGCCGGGCTCGGGTAGCCGTGCTCGTCCATGATGTCGCCGGCGCCGCCGTCGGCCCCGAGGTTCAGGCCCGACTGGTTGTTGACGAGCCGGGTCGGGTCCCAGGTCTTGGCCTGCTCGGCGACGCGGCCGATGTCGTACTGGCCCCAGCCCTCGTTGAAGGTGACCCACATGACGATCGACGGGTGGCTGACGTGTTCGTCGATCATCTCCTTCATCTCGCGCTCGTACTGGGCGCGGGCTGCGGTGGACGGGTTCTTCCCGGCGGTCATCGCGGGCATGTCCTGCCACACCAGCAGGCCCAGCCTGTCGGCCCAGTAGAACCAGCGGTCGGGCTCGACCTTGATGTGCTTGCGCACCGAGTTGAAGCCGAGCTGCTTGTGCAGCCTCAGGTCGTACGCGAGGGCCTCGTCGGTGGGCGCGGTGTGCAGCCCGTCGGGCCAGAAGCCCTGGTCGAGGGTGGCCATCATGAAGACCGGCTCGCCGTTGAGCAGGGTGCGCGGCACACCGTTCACCTTGTCGACGGCGACGGAGCGCATCCCGAAGTAGCTCTCCACCCGGTCGTGTCCGACGGTGACCTCCAGGTCGTACAGGAAGGGATCGTCGGGCGACCACAGGCGCGGGTCGCGGATCCTGAGGGTCAGCGGTTCGCCGGTGCGTCCGCTGACGGTGGCGACCTTGCGGTGCCCGGCGTACGCCGTGGCCTTGACGCGTACGCCGTCGCGCACGCCCTTCGGCTCGACGGTCAGGGTGCTCGCCGCCCCGTCGACGTGCGGGGTGAGCTTCAGCGAGTCCACGTGGTCCCGGGCGACCGGCTCCATCCACACGGTCTGCCAGATGCCGGAGCTGGGCGTGTACCAGATGCCGCTCGGGTCCAGGCGCTGCTTGCCGAGCGGCGGGTTCTCGCCGCCCGCCGCGTCCGTCGGGTCGTAGACGCCGACGATCAGTTCCTGGGTGCGGCCGGGCTTGAGGGCGTCGGTGACGTCGGCGCTGAACTTGTCGTAACCGCCCTTGTGGTCGGCGACCTTGACGCCGTTGACGTACACCTCGGACTGCCAGTCGACGGCGCCGAAGTTCAGCTTCAGCCGCTGGGAGGACCCGATGTGCCAGTCGCGGGGCACGGTGAAGGTGCGGCGGTACCACATGCGGTCCTCGTGCCGCTGGATGCCGGAGAGCTGCGACTCCACCGGGTACGGGACGAGGATGCGCTCCTTGAGGTTCTTGCCGACCGGCGGCTGCTCGCCGGCCTCGGCGGCGGCGAACTGCCAGCGTCCGTTGAGGTTCTGCCAGTCCTCGCGCGTCAACTGCGGGCGGGGGTACTCGGGGAGGGCGTTGTCCGGCCCGACCTCGTCGGCCCAGTCGGTGCGCAGCTCATAGGTGGACTTGTTGCCGCCGCTGCTCCAGAAGGCGTTGACAACGTTGCCCCCGGCGTCGGTGAGGCCGCCCTCGCCGTCGTAGCGGACGTCGGCGGTGCCGGGGGCGTCGCCGTTCTTGTTGCCGACGACGGGCTGGTCGAGGGCGACGAGCAGGGCGCTCGGGTCGGCGGGGTCGAGCTTGGCCTCGCCGAGCGGCCACGCGGCTCCGCCGATCACCGCTTCGAGGTGGTCGGCGAGTCCGGCCGGGGGTGCGGCGAGGGGGCCGGCGAAGTCGAGCTTGAGAGTACGGCCGGTGGACTGGACGGTGGTCGCCGTCGCGCCGTTGTAGTCGAACCCGTCGGGCAGGCGGAACGCCGACTGCGGGACCGCCTCCTTGGTGCCGCCGGGCTCCGTCCAGCGCAGGTGGAGGTTGGAGCCGCCGTAGTGCTCGAAGTACTCCAGTTTGAAGTCGTAGGACTGGCCTGCCGTCAGCTCGACCGGTTCGGCGGTCTGTTCGCGGTCCCAGTCGTCGACCCAGTGGTCGATGGCGAGTTGGCCGCCGATCCAGAGGCGGAAGCCGTTGTCGCCGGTGATCGAGAAGGTGTGGGCGCCGGTCTTCTCCGGGACGAGCTTGCCGGTCCAGCGGACGCTCACGTCGTCCGACTGCCCGGTGGCGAAGGCGAGTCGCGGTTCCAGGGTGTCGAAGTCGAGCTGCGGATCGAAGCCGGTGGCCTTGAGTTCGTGGAAGTCGAAGGCGCCGGGGGCGGACTGGGTGTAGTACTCGCCCTTCAGGCCGTGGATCTCCGCGGCGTCGTCGGCCCCGGCCGCGTGGGCGGCGGGGACGGCGGCGAGGCCCGCGGCGCCGAGCGCGGCGGCTAGCAACAGCGCGAGTCTGTCTCTGAGTCGTTTGGTGCGCACTGACCCTCTCCTCGAGAACGGGTGGTGGCCGATGGCTCAGGACATCGATGTCATACATCGATGTAACGGCGGATGTGCAGTGGCATGACAACACGGATTCCGCTTGACGTCCAGGGACATGACAACGGCCCCGGGCTCCGCACGCGGATCGCGTCTCCCGCGCGCCCCGGGGCCGTCGTTCCCTCCCTCACGACACCCGCTGCCCCTTGCCCAGCGCGATCACGCCGCCCTTGGAGACGGTGTACAACTCGCCGTCCCGCTCCGGGTTGACGCCGATCGTCGCCCCCGGCGGCACCTGTACGTTCTTGTCCAGCACCGCCCCGCGCACCACCGCGCCGCGGCCGATGTGCACGTTGTCGTGCAGCACCGAGCCCTGCACGACCGCACCCGGGTCGACCACCACGCCCGGCGAGAGCACGGACCGGGTCACCTGCCCCCGGATCAGGCAGCCCGCGCTGACGATCGACTCGCCCGCGATGCCCCCGGCGTTGAAGCGGGCGGGCGAGAGCTGGGTGGAGTGCGTGTAGACCGGCCAGTCCCGGTTGTAGAGGTTGAACGCCGGCCGCTCGGCGATCAGGTCCATGTGGGCGTCGTAGTAGGCGTCGAGCGTGCCCACGTCCCGCCAGTAGCCCTGGTCCCGGGAGGTCTCCCCGGGCACGTGGTTGGCGCTGAAGTCGTACAGCGCCGCCTCGCCTCGGTCGGTGAGCTGGGGCAGGATCGAACCGCCCATGTCGTGCACGGAGTTCGCGTCCTCGGCGTCCCGCTGCAGGGCCTCGACGAGGACCTTGGTGGTGAAGACGTAGTTGCCCATCGAGGCGAAGACGCACCCGGGGTCGTCGGCGAGGCCGGGAGGGTCGGCGGGCTTCTCCAGGAAACCGGCGACCGTCTGCCCGTCGGAACCCGGGGTGATCACACCGAAGGACGGCGACTCGGCGCGCGGGACCCGTATCCCGGCGACGGTGACCCCCGCACCGGACTCGACGTGCTGGGCGAGCATCTGGCGCGGGTCCATCCGGTACACGTGGTCGGCGCCGAACACGGCCACGTACTCCGGCTGTTCGTCGTGGACCAGGTTCAGGGACTGCAGGATCGCGTCGGCACTGCCCAGGAACCAGCGCGGGCCGAGGCGCTGCTGGGCGGGGACCGGGGTGACGTAGTTGCCGAGCAGGCTGGACATCCGCCAGGTGGTGGTGATGTGCCGGTCCAGGGAGTGCGACTTGTACTGGGTGAGCACGCAGATCCGCAGGATGTCTCCGTTGACCAGGTTGGACAGCACGAAGTCGACCAGCCGGTAGGTGCCGCCGAAGGTGACCGCGGGTTTGGCGCGGTCCGCGGTCAGGGGCATCAGGCGCTTGCCCTCCCCGCCCGCCAGGACGATGCCGAGCACCGAAGGACCTCCACGACGCATGGCCGCTCCCCTCACCCTCGTTCACCCCGGCCGCCCCGGGCGGGGCGGCCTAAGCCCGCTTGAGGATCTCCTCGTAGAGCCGGACGGTGCGACGCGCGACCGCGTCCCAGCCGAACTCCTCCACCGCGCGTGCCCGGCCCGCCTCGCCCATCCGCCGGGCGGCGTCCGGGTCGCCGAGGACGGAGTCCAGCGCGCGTGCGAGACCCGCCTCGAAGTCGTCGTCCCCGGCACCCTCGTACCCGACGAGTACCCCCGTTTCGCCGTCGGCCACGACCTCGGGGATGCCTCCCACCCGGGAGGCCACCACGGGGGTGGCGCAGGCCATCGCCTCCAGGTTGACGATGCCGAGGGGCTCGTACACGGACGGGCAGACGAAGACGGCGGCGTGGCTCAGGAGCTGGATCACCTCGGAGCGCGGCAGCATGCGCGGCAGCCAGTGCACGCCCTCGCGGGCCCTGCTCAGCCCGGCGAACAGGTCGCGGAACTCCCGGTCGATCTCCGGGATGTCCGGGGCCCCGGCGCACAGCACGACCTGCGCGGCCGGATCGATGTCCCGCACCGCGCGCAGCAGGTGGGGCACGCCTTTCTGGCGGGTGATGCGCCCGACGAACAGGACGTACGGGCGGGAGCGGTCCAGACCGATCCGGTCCAGCGCGTCCGTCCCGGGGTCGGGCCGGTAGAGGCGGGTGTCGATGCCGTTGTGCACGACGTGGACCCGGGAGGGGTCGAGCGCCGGGTAGCAGCGAAGGACGTCCTCGCGCATCGCGCCGGACACGGCGACCACCGCGTCGGCCGCCTCGACGGCGGTGCGCTCGGCCCAGCCGGACAGGGCGTAGCCGCCGCCGAGTTGCTCGGCCTTCCAGGGGCGCAGGGGCTCCAGGGAGTGGGCGGTCACGACGTGCGGGACGCCGTGCAGGAGCTTGGCGAGGTGGCCGCCGAGGTTGGCGTACCAGGTGTGGGAGTGCACCAGCTCGCGCCCTTCGAGGGCGGCGGCCATGGCGAGGTCCACGGAGAAGGTGCGCAGCGCGTCGTTGGCGCCGTCCAGCACCGGCCAGGGACGGTGCCGCAGCACGCCGTCGGTGCGTCCCTCGCCCCAGCTGTGCACGTCCAGGTCGACGAGGCGGGCGAGTTCCCGGGCGAGGAACTCGACGTGGACTCCGGCGCCGCCGTACACGTCCGGCGGGAACTCACGGGTCAGCAGTCCCACGCGCACCCGGAACCTCCCGTCTCGGCGGCTGGTGCCCTCATGGTCACCCAGAGCGGGCGCCGGGGGAAGAGCGCGGTGCGCCCGGAGCGCGGTCGAAGCAGCAGCCGTCGCAGACCCCGGCCCCGGGCAGCCGGTAGTGGAGCAGCAACCGCGGCGCCGGCACGAGATGCCCGCGGGGGTGGCGGCGAGGCATCCGGCCCCGGCGAGCAGGCGGTGGGCAAGCAGTCCGGCGGTCGGCGCCCGGACGTGGGCGGCGGTGTCCGCGCGGCCTTCCCGGCGAGCCCAGCGCTCCGGTTCGCGTCCGGCGCCGGCCGGGGCTGAGGCCGCGTCGCCCCGCAGCAGGGCGGCCGTCACGCCGTAGCGGGTGCGCACGGCCGCGGTGGGCGACGCCAGGTGGGCGGTGAGTACGGGCGGTGAGTACGGCCTCCGCGAGGGTGACCGCGTTCCCCGCGGCAGGCGCGGGTCGAGGTCGGGCACCGCGCCGAGGCGGGCGGCGCAGGCCGGCGCGACCGAGCACAGGCGGGCGGCCCCGGCCCTGGTGGGCCACGGTGGCGGCGACGCGGGTCTCGTCGGCGCCGAGTGCGGCGGCGACCTTCCGTACCCGGAAGCCCAACGGGTCCGCCTCGGCCGGGAGGTGCCCGTCCGACGCGTCGTCCTCGTGCTCGGGTCCGGGGCCCGGCGCGCGCCGGAGCCGGGGCCGTGAGCGCGGCCGGGCGGGCAGGCGTGCGCGAGCGGTACGGGGGTGCCCGGCCCGGCCGGGCCGCGACGGCGTCGGCGTGTGCAGGCCGCTGAACCCGCCGAGCGGGCGGAGGGCGGCGAGGCCGGGCGAGGTGCACGAGGAGCAGTACTGACAGGGCCCTCGGGGGCGCCGGACCTGGGGTGGGGGGCCGGAAGTCGCCCACCCAGGGGAGGACGGCGGGGCCGTCGTACTCCATCGGCAGTAGGACGCGAAGAATGCTCAGGGACGACGACGGGAAGACCCCGGGACGGCATCGTGTTGTCCATGGATGACGACCGTTCGCCGCGCCGGGCCCAGCGCCCCCGCCTCACGCAGAGGAGCAGCCGATGAGCGCCCTCGCGTTGTCCGTGCTCCTGTCGCTGGTCTCGGCGGTGGCGTACGCGGGCGGAGCGATCGTGCAGGAGCAGGTCGCGGTGTCGTCGCCCGGCGCTCAGTACGCTCCGCTGCGCCGGCCGGGCTGGTGGGCGGCGGTCGCGCTCAACGGCCTCGGCGGTCTGCTGCACGTCGTCGCCCTCGCGCTCGGCCCGCTGAGCCTGGTGCAGCCGCTGGGCGCGCTCACCATAGTGTTCGCGCTGCCCATGGCGGCGCTCTTCGTGGGCCGCAGGGCCGGTGCGACCGCCTGGCGGGGCGCGGTGATGGCCACGGTCGGCCTCGCCGGTCTGCTGTCCCTGGTCGGTGCCTCGCACGCGCAGTCGCTCGACATGGCACAGCGGGCCGGGGCGGCGCTGGTCACCGGCGGCGCGGTCGTGGCGCTGATGATCGCAGGCCGGGCCGTGCACCGGCACCCGGCGGTCCGCAGCATCCTGCTGGCGACGGCGTCGGGCATCGCCTTCGGCATGTCCTCGGTCTTCACCAAGACGGTCGCGGTCGACTGGACCGGCGGGGTGTCCGCCGCCGACCTGCCGTCGCTGGCCGTGATCGGCGTCCTCGCCACGGCCGGCATGGTGCTGTCCCAGGCCTCCTACCGGGGCGCCGGTCTCGCCGCCCCGCTGGCCACGCTCACGGTCGTGAACCCGGTGGTGGCCGCCGTCGTCGGCATCACGATGTTCGGCGAGACCTTCCGCTACGGCACGACCGGCACGGCGCTGGCGCTGAGCTGCGGCGTGGTGGCCGCGGGCGGTCTGATCATGCTGACGACGGAGCGGATCGCCCGGGAGGGCGGCACGGGCGACGAGGCCGCCGCGGCTCCGGACGGGGATGCCCCGGCGTCCGCCGAGGCCGGGGCGGCGGCCCACCCGACAGCGGCCGGGGCGACGGCGGCCGGGGCGACGGCGGTCAGCACGGCAGTGACCGAACCTGTGGCGGCCGGAGCGACGGCCGACGAGCCGATGCCGGCCGGACGGGTACGGTCCCTGCCGGTGCCGGAGACGTCGGTGGCGGTGTCGGAGCCGGTCACGTCGGTGCCGGAGGCCCGGCCGCCGGCCAAGATACTCGTGCCGTCCCCCGTGGCCTCGCCGGTCGCGGCGGCCACAGCCCCCGCCCCCACCTCCGATCCCGCCCAGGAGGAGCACGACGCCGGGTCGACGTCCGAGCCGAAGCCGGGACCGGTCCGCACCTCGAAGTGCAGGTGCGGGCCCGTGACGTTGCCGGTGGAGCCGGACCGCCCGAGGCGCTGACCGACCCCCACCGACTGGCCGGACTTCACGGAGATCGCCGAGAGGTGCGCGTACTGGGAGTAACGGCCGTCCCCGTGGCGGACCACGACCTGGTAGCCGTACGAACCGCCCCACCCCGCGCTGACCACCCGGCCGGCCGCGACCGACTTGACGGAGGTGCCGGTGGGGACCGGGAAGTCGACTCCGGTGTGGTAGCCCTTGGACCAGGAGGAGCCCGTCTTGTGGTACGGCGTGCCGGTGGCGGCGTCGACCGGGGCGACGACGGCCTGGCGGGTGGTGGCGCTGCCGGAGGACGACTTCTTCGGCGCCTTCTGCGGCTCCTGCCGTTTCTGCTGCTCCGGCTCCGGCTGCTGCGGCTTGGCCTGTTCCTGCTGCTTCCGCTCCGGCTGCTGCGGCTTCGCCTGCTTCTGTCGTTCGGCCTGCTTCCCGACGGGGGCACCGGACGCCCTGGCCGCCCTCTCGCCGCGCAGGGACAGCCGCTGGCCGGGCAGGATCAGGTCGGGATCGGATCCGATCGCCCCCCGGTTGGCCTCGTACAGGCGCTGCCAGCCGCCCCGGACCTCGTGGGCGTCGGCGATGCCGGAGAGGGTGTCGCCGGTCACCACCGTGTACATACGGGCCTTGCCCGCCCGGGACTGCGGTGTGGTCTGCGGCTGCACGTCCTTGACCGAGCCGGTCTTCCGCGCGGTGCCCGCCGTGGGCTTGTCACCGGGGGGCTTCTCACGGCTCTGCTCCGCCCCCGCTCCCCCGGCGGGCCGGATGTCGGGAGTGTCACCGCCGCGGGTCAGCCCGGCCCGCTGCGAGCACACCGGCCAGGCCCCGGGCCCCTGCGCGTCGAGCACCTTCTCGGCGACGGCGATCTGCTGTTCCCTGCTGGCGAGGTCGGCCCGCGGGGCGTACCGCGTGCCGCCGAAGGCCTCCCAGGTGGACTGGGTGAACTGCAACCCGCCGTAGTAGCCGTTGCCGGTGTTGATGTCCCAGTCGTGGGTGGACTCGCAGGCGGCGACCTTCTCCCAGGTCGCCGCGTCGGCCGCCTGGGCCGTGCCGGTGCCGACGAGGGGGAGGGCCAGGCCGGCGCCCCCCGCCGTGACGGTCAGTGAGGCGCGGTTGATCCTGTTCGGCTGATACCGGCGGTGCCGGCCGCGTACGGCCATGGAGGTCCCCCTCGACATTGCGTCAGGAGCGGCAAAAGTAAGCGCCGCGAACAGGCCATGACAAGACGGCAACCGGCCGGTTGGACGCGCCGACTGGCCGGGAAGAGACGGCCGTTGGCCGGATGGGGCGTGCGCCCGCTGAGACGGGCAGCCCCGCGCGCCCGTAAGAGAGACCTGGAGCAGGAAGTGCGACCGGCGTACCGGCACGTCAGCATGGTCGAGGGGCGAAACCGGCGATACTGGCGGGCACCCGGCACAGGCACCACCGACACCAAGGTCACTAGGAGCCAACCCAATGAGCACTGCAGCGCAGATCGGCGTCACGGGTCTCGCGGTCATGGGCCGCAACCTCGCCCGCAATTTCGCCCGCAACGGCTACACGGTCGCGGTGCACAACCGGACCGCCTCGCGCACGCACGCGCTGGTGGAGGAGTTCGGTGGCGAGGGCGACTTCGTCGCGGCCGGGACCGCGGAGGAGTTCGTCGCGGCGCTGGAACGGCCGCGCCGCCTGGTGATCATGGTGAAGGCCGGTGACCCGACCGACGCGGTGATCCGGGAGTTCGCCCCGCTCCTCGAGCCCGGCGACATGATCATCGACGGCGGCAACGCGCACTTCGCCGACACCCGGCGCAGGGAGCGCGAGCTGCGCGAGCAGGGCATCCACTTCGTGGGCACCGGCATCTCCGGCGGCGAGGAGGGCGCGCTGCACGGACCGAGCATCATGCCGGGCGGCTCGAAGGAGTCGTACGCGTCACTGGGGCCGATGCTGGAGAAGATCTCGGCGAAGGCGGCGGACGGGGCGCCGTGCGTCACGCACGTCGGTCCGGACGGCGCGGGACACTTCGTGAAAATGGTGCACAACGGCATCGAGTACGCCGACATGCAGCTCATCGGCGAGGCGTACCAGCTCCTGCGCGACGTCGCCGGGTACTCCCCCGCGCAGATCGCGGAGATCTTCCGCACCTGGAACACGGGCCGCCTCGACTCGTACCTGATCGAGATCACGGCGGAGGTGCTGTCGCACGTGGACGCGGCGACGGGCAGGCCGTTCGTGGACGTGGTGGTCGACCAGGCGGAACAGAAGGGCACGGGCCGCTGGACCGTGCAGATCGCCCTTGACCTGGGTGTGCCGGTCTCGGGCATCGCGGAGGCCGTCTTCGCCCGCTCCCTGTCCGGTCACGCGGCGCTGCGCGGGGCCTCGCGCGGCCTGGCGGGCCCGAAGGCGTCGCCGCTCGGCGAGGCGGAGGCGGCGGCCTTCGCCGACCGGGTCGAGCAGGCGCTGTACGCGTCGAAGATCGTCTCGTACACGCAGGGCTTCCACGAGATCGCGGCGGGCAGCGAGGAGTACGGCTGGGACATCGACCTGGGCGCGGTCTCCGCGATCTGGCGCGGCGGCTGCATCATCCGCGCGGCCTTCCTGGACCGCATCCGCGCCGCGTACGACGCCCGGCCCGACCTGCCGAGCCTGCTGTCGGACGAGACCTTCGCCCAGGAGATCGCCGCCGCGCAGGACGACTGGCGCGAGGTCCTGGTCGCCGCGACCCGGCAGGGCGTGCCGACGCCGGGCTTCGCCGCCGCCCTCGCCTACTACGACGCCCTGCGCGCCGAACGGCTCCCCGCCGCACTGACCCAGGGGCAGCGGGACTTCTTCGGCGCGCACACGTATCGCAGGACGGACCGGGACGGCGCGTTCCACACGCTGTGGGGCGGGGACCGGTCGGAGGTCACCGCGTAGTCCCCGCCCCGTCCGGCCCGCGGCCGGCCCCTCAGGTGAGCGGTGGTCCCGGCTCCGGGTTCGGCACGGGTTCGGGTCCCGGCGGAATCGGCGACGGGGACGGCTCCGGCGGACCGGGCGGCGGCTGGGGGCCGGGGCCGGGAGGCTGCGGCGTCGGCTGCGGCCCCGGCCCGGGGGGCTGCGGCGTCGGCTGCGGGCCGGGACCCGGAGGCTGGGGCGGAGGGGTGGGCTCCGGGCCGGGGACCGGTGGCGTCGCCGGGTCGGGTGGCGGCTGCGGTGGCTCCGGGTCCGGGCCCGGCGTGGGACCAGGGGTGGGCCCGGGTGGTACGGGATCCGGATACGGGTTCGTCATGGCGCTGTCCTCCGGCCAGTCGGTCGACGTCGGCTCTCTGGACTTGTCCCCCGCCTACCCGAGCGCCGCCACCCCACTCACCCGGCCGTACGAGCCCCGGCGCCCGGGCGGCCCGGACGTCCGTGCCGCCACCGCCGTGGCCCCCCCGCCCCGGGAAGGCACCCGGGACGAGGTGCGCGACGGCGCGGCCATGCGACTGCGGCACCGGCACCGCACGTGCGCCCTCGACGTTCTCTTCAGTCCCCGGTCAGAACCGATCCGGATGCGCCACGAGCCACTCCTTCGCCGCGCGCAGCAGCTCCGGGTCCGCGGCGGGCGCCTCGTCCGGGTGCCGCTCGGCCCACTTCACGACGTACGGGCACAGCGGCGCGACCGTGACGCCCTCGCGCCGCGCGATGCCGTACAGCTCACGTGCCAGGGAACCGGCGATGCCTTTGCCCTCGTGGGCCGGTTCGACGATCGTGTGCACGGGGACGAGGGCCCGCGCGGGTGCGTCGAGCACGAAGTACTCGACGCGTCCGACGACCTCCCCGTCCGCAACCGCCTCCAGCCGTCCGGCCGACCGGTCGTCACGGATCTCGATGTCACTCACGGCCACGCTCCTCACCGGTACGTCAGGCCGACACGGCCTGCGGGCTGCGTTCCTGGTCCGAACCGGGCACCGGCTCGGACGCGTCGGCCCCCAGGGCGACGATACGGTTCTCACCGTCCACGTGCACGACCCGGGGCCGCAACGACCGTGCCTCGGCATCCTCGACCTGGGCGTAGCTGATGAGGATCACCAGGTCACCGGGGTGCACGAGGTGTGCCGCGGCCCCGTTGATCCCGATCACCCCGGAGCCGCGCTCGCCTTCGATGACGTAGGTCTCGAGCCGGGCCCCATTGGTGATGTCCACGATGTGCACGAGCTCACCGGGCAGCAGATCGGCGGCGTCCATCAGATCGGCGTCGACGGTCACGGACCCGACGTAGTGCAGGTCGGCCTGGGTGACGGTGGCGCGGTGGATCTTGGACTTGAATACTGTACGAAACACGAAGAAACTCCCGATTGGTCTGCTCCCTGCCTGCTTCTGCAGGTCAGGGGCGTCGTCCGGAGGGTACATCGATTGGAGTGTCCGGTCATCTGTCGCCAGCTGTTGAAGGACTCACACTGACCCTTTGCTGACTTTGCTGACGCCGAGTCAGGATGACGGAAATGTCTTGACGGATCCCCGGCGTGCTTCGGTCCAGTCGATGTCGAGCGTCTGAAGGAGCGCCTCGACCGGCTGGGCGCCGGAGTGCCAACTGCCTGGCGTCAGAGGATCCGCACGCACTCCGGCACAGTCACAGCCCGCCGCGTCGCAGTAACTACAGGGCTCTTCAGCCGCGCACCTGCACCGATCATCGTCCGCCTCGCTCGCGATCCATTGCGTTCCCTCCTCAGCAACTCCGTGGCCGTCGCGATCAGCTTTCGGGTCCACTCCGACGCCACTTCGGTCTCCGTCGGCGGTCGCCGAAGAAACTGGGCTTCTTCTAACAACACGCAAGGGAGCTCGAACTGAGCTGTAGACGGGCCGGCCATGTCCTCGAACGGTGGGTGATTCCTCGTTGAAGCCCGTGGCCGACTACCGGAAGGGCCACCCCGGAAGACTCCGAGGCGGCCCTCCGGCACCGCGGAAGACGAGGGAGGTCAAGCCCGCTTGATCGCCTCGGCCCTGCCTTGCCACTCCTCCAGCACGGTCACACTCCGGAACAAGGTCTGCAGAGACCGACCGATTCGCCGGGCCGGTCCACGCAGGTGCCGGCTGGAAGCACCGAACAGGTTGATCAGTGCCATCACCTCCTGGAAGCCAATCGTCACGGTCTGCATGTCCGGGGAAGCTGTCGCCACCTGGTTGAGAATCTCCAGCGTGCCGTCCGGCCATTCGCCACGCGGCGTGTCAGCCGCCCACTCCAGGAACGCGCCGAACGCCCCGACGCCGGCCCCCATGCGCTCCGCGAAGCGTTCGGCCGCTGCTTCAAGGTCGCCGACCGGCCCGTCGATGGCCTTGGCCAGCCGATTGATCACCGCCAGCTTCGAGTTCATAGAAGCCCCCGGATGGCTGACGCGGGCCATGTCCTCCGCGATCAGCTCCATCATCGCTCCAAGATCCGACAAGGCGGACTCCACGTCGGCCATGTCCGCCGAAATGACCTCCAGTTGGGCCTCGGCTTCGACGGCCAGGTCGAACAGGCCGGGCCCGTCGTCGTGCCCACATCCCGGTTCCGCGCGAGGTGGCGCCGTCGGCCGGGAAGGGTCAACCGCGGCAGCCGCCCCGCGTAAGGCATCGATCAGGAGCATCGTGAGCTGCTGCCGGGCTGTGAGCGCGCCGTCCGGGTGCGACGCAAGCTCGATGGAAGGAGTCCTGCCCGCTCTGGAAGGAGTGACGGATCCCTGGGTGACGTGGACGGTGCACCGCCCGAGTGCGTGTCGCATGCCCAGCCCGAAAGACAGTTCCTCGTTGTGTCCGCTGAGGTCCGCCACGACGATGTCCACTTCGGTGAGCAGGCGCAGCAACTGGTCCGCGGGCAACCCGGCATCGGTGAGTGCGTCCGCTCGCAGGAGGGTGAGACCGAGCTGTTCACACGTGGGGCGCACGACGTCTTCGTAGAAGACCGTGGCCCGTTGTCGCCCGTCCGGTACGGACCGGCCGGGCGGGTCGGCGGGAATGGCCGATGCCCCGATGGCGAGGCAGGTAGGCATGGCGCCTCCTTCAGAGGGATTCACTGGCTTGATACGTCGGTGCCAGGCGGCCGACGGAGGGGAGAGCAGATCAGTCGAAGAGGGTGAGCGCTATGCCGTCGGCGATCTCGTCGGCGAAGACAGGGCGCTCCTCGATGCCCAAGGCGCGCAGCAGATCCACGGTGAGCACCCGGTGGCGCCGGCCGACCCGGACCGTGTCACAGGGGAAGGCGTCGCGGGCGACGAGCCTGTAGGCGGTGCTCAGGCACATGCCGAACGCCCTGGCCGCTGTCCTGAGGTCCACGCTGACCGGCAGGTTGAAGATCTCGCGGAAGGTGAGAGGTGTCTCCACGTGGTCGTTCACCCTTTCCGCCTGCTCCGCCGCAGGGAGATCGTCGCGACCTGCCTGCCCCGGCCCGAATGCGCGGTGCCGGCAGCCGTGCCGGCCAGGCCCCAGGCCTGTGCGAGTGCGCCGATCCGCACGCCTTCCACGCGGTGGGCGGGGATGGTGATCCGCCGACTGGCCGAGAGCGCGGTGCGGCCCGCGGGTGGGTCGTAGTCCACCTGCCAGGGATCGTCCGTGTCCGTGTCCGTGTCGAGGGGAAGGCCTCCGACACCTTCCACGTCGTCCACAGCCGTCTCCGGGCGGGCTCGGCGGAATACAGACCAGGCGCGCGAGCAGGCCGAGCGAAACACCTGGTCTCCGGGGTCCGGGGTATGTGCCCCGACCTCCGTCAGGGCTTCGAGATAGCACGTGACGAGTTCAGCCTCGACGTCTTCTCGTTCCGCGCGGAAGTACCAGGTGATCCTGAACGCGGTGCGGCGAAGCCCTGGCAAACCCAACCACACCACTGCCGACGGCCAGTCGGAGCGGTCGGCATCCGTACGCAGGCGTTCCGCGATCTGGTGCCACAGGGCGGTACGCACAGCGGGTTCCACGCAGCGGTCGTACAGCATCTCCCGGGCCTGCTCCAGGGCGATGGGAACGCCCGCTCCTTGTGATCCCGTAAAGAGCCGCAGTTCGGGCACCGGATACTGGCCTGCCCGCTGGCGTTCGACAGTGGTGAAGACGCTGGGGTGAGAGAGAAGCGACACAATTCCTCCTGGTCAATCCGTTGGGGTGGCCGGGGTCCTACTGCGCCACGCGGTCAGCAAGCGCGCCGCCAGTTCCTTGCCGGGCATGGCGTCCGGGCCGCGTTCGACGGCCAGGAGCCATCGGAGGAAGCCGGGCTGCCGGGCTGCCACCAGGCGCGTGAGCAGTTCCTCCAGATCCGGATCGGGCCGCGACGCACCAGCGGCTTCGCGGCACCAGGCCAGGAGGACGTCGCGCATGGACGGGTAGGCGGTCGACTCGTCGAGGGCGTGGCCGATCAGTTGGACCATGCCGGAGGCCGTCTCGGCGCCGGCGAGGATCTGACCGCGGCACCATGCGAGGTCATTCGCCGCCATGGCGGGGAAAATGAGGGCCACCAACCGGGCCTGGACACCGTCGGAGCCGGCCCAGTGCCGAAACCTGCCCAGGACGGTTCTCCTGGTCCGGGAGTCGCCCACCGAGAAGCGTTGCACCAGCGCCTCGGCGACGGCGGTGGCAACGGCAACGTCGTCCGCGCCGTCGCTCAGCGTCTCCATGAGCCTGTGCAGCAATCGAAGGGCCTGCCCGTCCGTGAACCGGCCGCGGTCCGGGTGGCAGGCATACGCGACCACTTTCCGCAGGGTCGCTTCCGGGGCGGCGCTCCACTGTTCGAGTAGGTCGTCCGCCTTCGCCGCCGCTGCCGCGTCGCGGACGGCCGTGCCCAGGCAGCGGGCGGCCACCTCGACTGCCGGAGGACACTGTGCCAGCGCCAGAGATCGCAGGAACTCAAGGGACTGCCCGCCGGACGCCACGGCCATGGCGGCGGCTGCCCGCCCGGCCCGTTCGATCTGGTCCGGTGCGTGTCCGGTGCCTGCGAGCCACGGGTACAGCATGGGCAGCAGGTCCGTGTGCTCACGGCAAAGGACCTCCCACACCGCATCGCCCACGGCCGGCCAGAAGAATGACAGGGTGTCCGTGGCCTCCGTCGCGTCGGTCCCTGGCTGTCGCGTACGTCGCGCCGCCAGGGCACGCAGGGTCTCGGCCATGGGCCGCCGACCGGCCGTCACGGCCTGCTGACAGAACGGGCTCCGCGCTGCGGGCTCCCTCTTCGATCCGACGCCCGCCGACGCCAGCAGGTCCTCGGCCCGCTCCATGACAACACCGTGGTCGAGTCCGCCGTAGACGCTGAGGGAGAGCAGATGGGCAAGGAGTACGGGGTTTTCCCGCGCCCGGCCCACCAGTTCCGGGGCCTCCACCCGGGCCAGGGCCTGCAGCACCTCGGCGCAGGAAGCGCCACCGCTACCCAGTCGGGCCACGACGTCCGCGGCCTGCGCCGCAAGCCGGGGCGGCAGCTCCATTGGCAGCAACTCGCCGAAGAGGTCCGGTCCCAGGGATCGCAGCAAGCGCGAGCGCCTGTCCTCGTCGGGGCAGAGGTCCGTGAGGTGGGCCGCGAAGACCTTCCGGGGATCCGGCGGCACGTGGTGCAGGACCGGCGTGCCCAGGTGGTCCTCCAGGGCGGTGGGCAGACCGGGGCCGTCCGCCAGCACAATAAGGAGACGCGCACCGGCCTCCGCCAATGGTGCTTCCAGCCTGGAGAGGTCCCAAGGGCGGAGCGCGAAGGGATCCGCGAGTTCCATCACCAGGTAGCCGTGCACTCCTCTCGGGCGCGGCATCCACCGGGTAAGATCGACGGCCCCGTCCACCTGGACCAGCACCGCATCCTCCCTGCCGTGGGCCAGCAGATTGAGGGCATGTGTCTCTCGGCCGGTCCCCGGTGCTCCGACAAGCACGGAGACACCGGAGTCGAGTGCCGCGAGGGCGTCATCGAAGCCGGGTGGCGGCACGAAACGGCGCCTCGCCGCCCTCAGGCCCTTCGCCCGCACGGGCCCCTGTCGCATCGGTCCCGCGAGAGGACCACCGTCCGACGAAGCGGACACGATCTGCCGCTGATCCCCCGTCACCAGGCCGGTGTTGACCGTACCGTTCGGCGCGACGACCACCATGTCCCGTCTGGCGGCCAGGGCTGCTACGACGAGGGAGTCGAGCTCGTCGGTCCGAAGAACCTCAGACGTCACCGTCGGCTCCGCTGCGAGCACGGCCGGAAAACTTGATGGTCGTGACATGTTGGCCGCCATGGACGGTGCCGGTGTTGATGATCCCTCGCTCCGCGTTCAAGACCGTGGTAGGAGCGGCTTCCGGGTGCTCGGCGGCACCCCACTCCTCGTGGCGGTCGCCTTCTGCCAGGGGTGCCGGCCGCCGGCGGTCAAACGGGATCACACGGTTCTCGTTCAGGAATTCCTCTGCTCGCATGTCGTCCTTTCTGAGCGATTGAGACACCCGAGGGGGTTCTCGTTGCGTCAATTCCTGGCCCCCTGAGACTCCCGCACCCGGGCATGGCCGTCTGCTTTCAAAATGCGTACGGGAAGTGGCTGTTGTCACATGCTCGGGATCATGCGGAGCGTGGTGCGCAGCAGGACACGGAGCACGGACACAATGAGAAGGGCACGCTGCCGTGAAAGCAGCGTGCCCGTTTGTGCATTCGACCGTCGAATGCGGCTTCTTCGATCAGACGGCCACACCGGGAACCTGACGTCCCAGCGCGGAGATGCGGTCACGCAGAAGGTACGAGATCTCCTTCCTTTCCTGCTCGGAGAGCGTGCCGAGTAAAGAGGCCAGTTCCTCCTGCCAGTCGGAGCGCGGCGCGCTCAGCAGGTCCTGGTGCTCGACCGACCAGTCCAGCACCTGCCTGACCTGATCGGGATGCCGTAGCAGCCAGAGCGCTGCCAGCGAGACCGGGCCGGAGTGGAGTGCCTGGAGGCAGAACTCGTACTCGCCACGCCGGCTGGTCGTCCAGGAGTAGGAGACTCCCTCGTCGTCCGGCCGACCGAGGAGGAGCTCCTCACCGGTCTCCCGAAGACGGACGTCGAACACCCGATAGCTCAGGCCCGTTTCCTCCACGCGCTGCGGCACACCGAGATGCTGCATGATCTCCGGAGCCCCGAGCCCGTTGCCCGCGCTCGTCTGTGTGTCGGCCAGCCAGCGCAGGGCCCGCGTGAGATGGGTGCGGATCACATGCCAGCCGTGCAGGGTCTTCGTGCGGACGACGCGCACCGGATCGTGCACCCACCACGACACCCACAGGTCCACCGATTCCGTGCCGTACACCGTGGGCAGGCCGACGGCCCGGGTGTCCACGTGCTCGGTCACGTCCACGCGGAAGACATCGGTATAGCTGCCGCCCAGAGCGGGCGCCGCGGCCTCGTCGGGCGTCGGCACATGTGCACCGGAGGTTTCGGGGTCTCCACAGCGGCCGAGGACGTAATAGTCACCGGCGGAGTCCCTGAGTACGAGCGCCCAGTCCGTCGCGGCGGACCAGCGCTGGCTGAGGATTTCCCGCCAGGGCGGTCTGACCGTCCGGAGATAGAGGCGCTCGGCCGATTCGTCACTCATGCCGTCCCTCCTTCTCGTCACTCATGACGCCTTGTTCGCCGCTGCGCCATCTGTCGAGCGCGGTCCGTGCGATATCCCGCCCGGCCCAGCCGACGGTGTCTCCTTGGTCCATCTCGACGAAGAGCCGCAATTCGCCGTATTGCATGGATCGGGCCAAAGTGGTGAACAGGATCTCCACCGCGCGGAACAGCGACTCGTCCCAGCGTCCCCAGTCGGCCCATCGCAGCAAGGCGGCGCAGGTCAGGTCGAAGGAGCTGTCGGTGTTCAGCGCCCGTCCGATCACATCCGCAATCAGCCGCCCTTGACGGGTCCCTTCGGCAAGGTGGTGCTGGAACCATTGTGGGTCCTGCATCAACTGGCCGAACAAAGAGAGAACTTGTTCCGTGTCGGCCTGTTCCTCGCCCAGCCATTGCATGAGACGGTCGAACACGTTCTTCTCGTTGCCCGCCTGGAACAGGCGCAGGATCGCCACCCGCACTGCCAGGCGGACCCGGGCTTGTCCATCGTCCTCCTGGTCATGGGCCCGTACACCCCGCAGGAGGGTGCTGAGCAGTCGCAGGGCGGCATCGGGACGTGACAGCCCGAACTCCGCACCGCATGCGTAGGCCACCGTGGTCCTCAGCTGCGGGCTGACCGCCAGGCTCCAGCGCTGAAGTCGATAGCGCACCTCTGCAACCAGTACAGGGTCCTCGGCCGCGATGCCGAGGGCGTGTGCCGCGATGAGGCGGCTGGTGGTGCGCTCGGACTCGGCGAGGGTCTGGACATGGCGCAGCGCCCGACGTCCACCTCCCCAGCTGGCTGCCCTCCCCATGACCCGGCCCACCGGCTCGGTCAGTTCGCTGTCGCGATGCACCTCGCTCAGCCATCTGACGAGCAGGTCCGACAGCGTCCCGTACTCACGCCATACGTGTCTGAGCACAGCCTCGGCCTGTCGGTGTCTGACGAATACGACCGGTTCTACGCTGTGCGCGTAGTCATCCCCCGTGCGGATCTCACGGGTCTGCCGGGTGGCACGGACGGCATGCAGCAGCTCCGTCAGAGAACGCCGGAAGACGAAGTCCGGGTTGGGCCGCTCGACATTCTCGGCGCCCGACGAATCGGTGGCCGGCAGTACGGCCATCAGACGCCCCTCGGACAGCGCCATCAGTCGGTCGGCTTCCTCCCTGACGATCCGGTGGTCCAGTCCTTCGTAGACACAGACGGCCAGCAGCAGAGACAACGCGTCCGGGTCGTCGCGCAGCTCGCGGATGAGCTCCGGTACTTCCTGCTCGACCCGATGGCTGAGCCGCGCCCCGAGGTCACCGAGAGCCGTCGCATCACCGTCGGCGGACACAATGGCCGTGACCAGCTCGACTACCTCAGCCGGCACCAGCTCAGGAGCCAGGAGTTCTCCCAGCTCGTGGCGGTCCAGTGCGGCCAGCAGCCGCTCCCGCTCTCGCTGGTCCGGCACCAAGGCTTCGAAGCGGCTGCCGAACACCAAAGCGGCCGCAGGCGGTTGGCAGGCGATGGGAGTGACGTGCAAGTCCTGTTCGAGGCGGCGCAGCAGGGCCGTGTCGTCAGGAAGGACGATCACCATGCGCGCACCGGTGTTCTTCAGCAGGGAACGCACATGACCGAGCACGCCGGGCCCGAACGGCCGGGACGGGAACAGTCCGTCCACGAGGTAGCCGCGCGCCGAGGCGTCTGTGGGCCGCCAACGGTCCAGTTCCGTGACGCTGTCCAGGGCCCGCAGCGGGGCCGATTCCCCACAGCACGCACGCAGCAGGTTGAGCGCCGCGGTGCGACGGCCGGATCCCGGTCGGCCGGCCAGGAAGAGCAGCCCCCTTTCCAGCTCGCTCAAGGCGCTCCCGAACCATTCTGGCTCCGCGAACCCGAATGCGGCGGCTCGCATCTCGGTCTCGGGGATCGGCCCCTCGCGCACCCTCGCCGCCCGAGCTGTCCGCCGGTCGTCCGTCCGCTTGTTGTACACACGTTGACCACCGTGGACGGATCCCGCGTTGAGGTTTGCGTTCGGGGCGTACACGAACGGACCTCGGGCACCGGTGGCTCCGCCGATGGCGTCGAACAACTCGTGGACGTCGTGCTCCGGTTCCGCACGCAGTGACTTGCCCTCGGGTGGCACCTCGTGCGCCCCGGGCAGTTCTGCGCGCGCCGCTCCTTCGTCCGACGTCACGGTCGTCCCTGGTACTTGTCGCCACGGACCTGGTCGCCCTGGAAACCTCGGACGCGATGGGCCTTGCTTCCTTCGACGTGGTCACCGGCGACGTTGTGGTTCGACACGCTTTGCCCACCGTGCACCGTACCCGTGTTGATGTTGCCGTGGGGAGCGCTGTTGCTCACAGGAGGGCCCTGCGTGCCGGCGGTCTCCGGCGGACGGGCAACCTCCCGCAGAGGGCTCTCGGCGGCCGGGTCGGCCAGGGCCGCCTCCTCGTACAGCGGTCCGGACGGCTGGGGTACGTAGATCCACGCCTGTTGGGCGAATGGCTTACCGTCGACTGTCGCGGCCACCTCCACGAAGTGGTCGGGATGACGCCCGGTGTACCCACTGGCGACGGCGTCCTCGTAGCAGCGCTGGGAGAGGATGGCCGCGAGGTGGGTGATGTTCTCCTTGTGCGACGCGAGCACGGCCTTGACGGGGCGGCAGTCGAGGAGCCGGTGCGTGTCATTTCGCGCCGTTCCGTTCCCGCTGAACTCGTCGCCGGTGTCCGGCAGGGGACCGATGTGCAGACTGGCTCGGAGCCTGATGGGTGCGGCGCCGTAGGACAGGACGTTGTAGTCGGCGAGGACGTCCTGGAGGGTGATCAGTAGCGGGTGAATCACGAAGGGCATCAGGGCGGGGTCGAATCCGAAGACGTAGCCGTCGCCGGTCGAGGCGGGGAACTTGCGGTCGTCCCAGAGCTCCTCAAGTCCCGCCGTGGTCAAGGCAGTCCTGAGGAGTTCGGGAATGGCGCGGCTGATGGTCTCGTGTTGGATGGCCGGATGCCCCGTGAATCCCTTGGCGTCCACGGCCAGGATCCCCCGATAGGCGGGCAGCGCACGGCTGCGGGTGTGAGGCCCAGCGCTGCCCTGGGCCGATTCGCTGAAGAACTCGCGCATGTGTCACTCCTCCGTGAAGTCCCGTCCGGCCGTCAGGGGCCGGATGGTGGCATGGGCGTTCGACGTGCCAGCCAGTCGAAGCTTCACAGCGGAGGCGCTAAGGCTCCGCCCCAGGAACGCGTACAGCATGTGACGTGGGGCACGCTACTGTCACTCGTCAGGGGGCAGACCGAGGGTCAGCCGCAGGGCTTTCACACCGGTGACATGAATGCGATTCCTCGCGAACTGCACCTGGTCCGGACCGAGATGCCTCAGGGCCTTGCTGACGGTGTCGCGGCTCACTCCGATGTGCTGGGCCAACTCCTCCCTGGTCAGGGCGAAGGAACGCACACCGCCGGAAGCCTTGACCAGACGGAGCAGCGCCACGGCAAGACGTTCGTGCACGGCCCCGTCGTAGACTTCGGTCTGCTCGCGCAGCCGACTGGACGCGAGCGTCGCGAGCGGATACGCAAGCTGATACTCACGCACAAAGCGGCGGAAGTCCTCCGCCGGGACCACAGACGCTTTGCATTCGCTCATCGTTCGCACATCGGCCAGCCTCTCTCCGCCGTGCTGGAGCGCCATCTCCCCCAAGATCTCCCCGGGGCCACGGAACGCCAGCAGTCGCTGCCGCCCGTCGCGGTCCGTACGGACCACTTTCACCATTCCACTGATCAGGGCGAGCACATGAGTCCCTCGTGACCCCTGCCTCAAGAGGATTTCCGCCGGCGCGTAGGTCCAGCACGGGTAACGGATCAGTCCTGTCCACGCCTCCTCCGAGACTAAGTCCTGGAGAGTCCGCACCGAGAAAGCACGATCTTCGCTCATGCGATCACGCTAGGAGAGTCGGCTACCGAGTCACCACGGAATGCGTCATTCCGTGGTCGCAGCGATGCGATCGGCTGGAACTATTCCATGTGGCGAAATCACTCTCCCTGACTACTGAACGCCTTGCTCACTCGCAATGCAGGGTTGAAAGCGGGAGGCAATTGCTCTTCGAGCTGGCCGTCACCGAGTTCCGCCGTCGGCCCCGGACTGAACGTGGGAGTGGGAGCGGGATGCAGTGCTTAACCGTTACCGCAGCAAGGTTTCGCCGTGAGTCCGCTGCGGGGAATCGCTCGGCTGCCCTGCACATCCGCCGTGCAGGGCAGCCCTCCCACCGTCGACGGCTCCAGGTTGGAACATGCTGGCTACACGGCATCCTCTCGTTGCAACGGCCGTAGAGGGGGCGCGATGACCACCTCTCAGGCGTTCTCGTCATGGATCCGCGCACTCAGATCCTCCGCCCACTCCAGCGCCCACGCCCTGAGTTCTTCGATCTGCCAGGAGGCGAGCCCGTACGCGGTGTAGTCCTCATCCTCATACCATTCCGCGCCGATGAGTCGGTCCCGGAGGCCTTCGAGGCTGAACTCGTCATGGGCGCGACGGCGGACCAGGGACTCGAGATCGGCGGTGGAGCGTTGGCGGGAGGCAGCCTGGACGTCGATGAGGTCGCGGACGGTGGGGCCGTAGTGGGTCTGGGCAGGCGGAGCCCAGAACGCCTTCTTGAGGACGTCGACCTCGCACGCCTCGCCGACGTCCGGATCGGTGACGAGAGAGCGGCCGCTCAGCGGATCGGTCTGGACGTGAGTGGTCCGTCATCCGCGCACGCTGAGGCCCGTTGTGAGTGAGGCGACGATCTCCTGCATAGGAGCGGGATTCGCTGCTGGGAGGCGGCGGCATGGCGGATACGGGGGTGCCTGTCGTACGTACGGGTCGGGCGCCCGCCCTTCCCTCGGCTCAGCCAGAGCACGCTCAGCGCCTCATCGCTTACCCGCGCAGGCCCCCAGGTGGCACGGCAATCGGCTGCCCTGCAGACCCGGGCAGCCCGCCCACGGGCGCGGGTGATCATGACACAGCAGGTCACGCGGAGGGTCGCCGCGGTGGAGTCGGCTGCGGCTTCGGGCTCTCTGTCGGAGTGACGACGGTGGCGAAGCCGAAGCCCATGGCGTTGGCGCAGTGGGCGAGAAGGATACCGGCGCGGTGGAGCTGTCTAGTAGGCAAGCTGAGACGCTCCCGCGCCCGATGCTGACCGTTTGCTGACCCGAGCAGGACAACAAACCTGTGACCTGCAAAGACACCCAAATGCTAGATCTTAAACTTGAACATGGTGCGTATCATCGAGGTTCTCCTGCGCATGGGCTCCCTGCCTGCGATTTTGCAGGTCAAGGGCGGTTTCCCGACCTTACAACGGGTCGCATGTGCGGTCAGCTTCCAGCGGGTTCTCGAAACGAGGGGGGCGGACTGGTGACGGCCAGTCACTGACGCGGGTGGAAACGCCGCGCCGGCGCAACCCGCGCTTCGCCGGTTGGTCGAACCGGCGAAGACGACGGGTTCCTCAGGGTGAGCCGTGGGTCGGTGAGTCAGTGGTCGGAGTAGCTGAAGTCGCCCATGGTCCAGGCACTGACGTCCTCGATCGCGACGCGGTACATACCGCCCGTCTCCGGGATTCCCACCGTGCCCTGCAGGATCCGGGCGACGTGGAAATGCAGGTATGTGGGCGGGCCGTCCGTCTTCGCGGGGGTGTCGAAGATGGTGGAGAACTCGCCCAGGTCGGCGGAGTCCGTCAACACCTCCGACACCCTCTTCCTCCACATGGCTTCCGGGGCCAGCCGACCGGTGATGACGGCACCACCGGTGACCACGGTCAGGGACATCTGGTTGCTCTGCCCGGACTCCACAAGGGCGGCGATGGCAACGAGCAGCTCGTCAAGCTTCGGCATGGGATCGGATTCTATGCGTCGGCCCGCGCCGGCGGGTGCCCCAGGGAGGTCCCCAGGATGTGCAGCCAGTGGCTGGAGACGGACGCCGCCCTGCGGTGCGGTCCCGTCAGGAGAGGGCGGAGGCGTGATCGTGTGCGTGGTCCGCTGTCCGGCCGGGCCTGAAGCGGCGGCGGGCGAGCGCGATCAGGGAAGGTCCTCCGCGCAGGCACCACAGGGCGATCACCGGATCACAGATGGCGCAGGCCAGGGACGAGTCGTGGTGGAACGGCAGAATCGGATTGCCCTTGAGGTGGTGGACCGTGTCCCAGGCCGTGTGGAGCAGCCAGCCGAGGCCGATGAAGGTCCAGGAGTCGAGGCCGCGGTAGGCGACGTAGGCCGCGAGTGCGACGAACGGGATCTCCCACGGGCCGAATCCGCCCCCGCTCAGATAGGCGGCGCCGGCTCCGCCCACCATGATCGCGTTGAAGCGGCGTCGGTGTGGTTCTTTGATCAGGGACATCAGCAGGCAGTAGATGATGCCGACGATCACCGGTGACACGAGGCTCATTGCGGAATGACTTCTTTCTGCTGAGGCGGGGCGGATCGCCGCGGTCGAGCGCAGCGAAGCCGTCGGACACGGCGATCCGGATGTGCGTGGAGCAGTCCTTCAGGGCCGGTCTCTCTGCGACGCGTTGAAGTCAACCGTCCGCCGACCAGATGGCACAGTGGCACGAGTGACAGTTGTCAACGGGAAATTGCCAAGTGCCTCAGAGGGCCTGTGGACTGCGGTGACATGGCCTTTTGAGGGTGCTGGCCCCACATCCGTCGTGTGGCGACGGGGTAGGTTCCGGCCATGCACACAGTCGCCGTTCTCGCGCTGGACCAGGTGATCCCGTTCGACCTGTCCACCCCGATCGAGGTCTTCTCCCGGACCCGCCTGCCCGACGGGCGGCCCGGCTACCAGGTCCGGGTGTGCGCCGAGCACGACGAGGTCGACACCGGTGCCTTCACCCTGCGTGCCCCCTGGGGTCTGGAGGGCCTCCAGGACGCGGACACGATCATCGTGCCGGGCGTCACCGATCCCACGGTCCCGCCGTCCACCGCCGTGGGCGACGCGCTGAGGTCGGCCGCCGCCGACGGCACCCGGATCGCCTCCATCTGCGTGGGCGCCTTTCCCCTCGCCGCCACCGGGCTCCTCGACGGGCTGCGCGTCACGACCCACTGGCGCGCGGCCGGGATGCTGTCCGCCCTCCACCCGGGGGTCGACGTCGACCCGGACGTCCTCTACGTCGACAACGGCCAGTTCCTCACCTCGGCCGGTGCGGCCGCGGGCATGGACCTGTGCCTGCACATGATCCGACGGGACTACGGATCGGCGGTCGCCGCGCACGCCGCCCGCCTGTCGGTGATGCCACTCGAACGCGACGGCGGTCAGGCACAGTTCATCGTCCACGACCACGTCCCCGCGCCGAAGGGCTCCGAACTGGAGGCGCTGCTCACCTGGCTGCGCGAGAACCTGGCCCGCGACCTCACCCTGGCCGACATCGCCGCGCAGGCCGGGACCAGTACCCGGACCCTGATCCGGCGTTTCCGCGACCAGACCGGCACGACCCCGCTCCAGTGGCTCCACCGGGCCCGCGTGCGCCAGGCGCAGCACCTGCTGGAAACCACAGAGCACTCCGTGGAGCGCATCGCCGGCCAGGTCGGCTTCGGCTCGTCCACCACGTTCCGTGACCGCTTCAAACGCACCACCGGCGTCAGCCCGCAGACCTACCGACGCACCTTCGGCTGAACCAGTGGCTCGGAGCCGCCGTCGACCGGATCACTCACACCGCTTGCTCCCGGAGCGGGAGTTCGTCGAGCCGTACCCGTCAGTGGGCGGGTGCGCTCTGGCGGGTGCGGTCCGGCGGGAGTACGCCGAGCGGTTGTGGGTCACGCCGTGATGTTGGCGCTGTCGCCGCCGGTGGCAGCGAAGCTGGTGCCGGTCACCATGCGTGCCTCGTCGGAGGCCAGGAACACCACCAGCGGTGCGACGTCCTCGGGCTCGACCCACGGCACCCCGAGCGGCAGCTTGCCGCGCTGGGCGTCGGCCGCCGTCCGCTCGTCCTCGGCGATGTCGCCGGTGGGCTCGTGGCCGCCCGTGCGGATGATCTGCGCGTAGCGGTCCTCGTGACGGGTGAGCGCCGTGTTGACCAGTCCCGGGATCACGGCGTTGACGGTGATGCCGTGCTTGCCCAGGTCGAGGGCCGCCGACTTCACCAGCCCGATCAGTCCCCACTTGGACGCCGAATAGCCTGCGCCGTCGAGGGTGCCGTGCTGCCCCTGGGTGGAGGACGTGACGATGATCCGGCCGCCCCCGCGCTCGACGAGGAGCGGCGCGGCGGCGCGCAGAACGTTGGCGGTGCCGGTGAGGTTGACGTCGATCTGGTCGTCCCAGAGCTCGTCGCTCATCTGAAGGAGAGACGCGAAACCCTGGATACCGGCGTTGGCGAAGACGACGTCGATCCCTCCGAAGCGCTCTGCGACCTGGTCGAACCCGGCCTTCACCGCGCTGCGGTCGCGCTGGTCGAAGACCACTGGCAGCCACGGGGCCCCGGCCTCCTGGACGAGCCGCCCGGTCTCGGCGAGGTCCTCTGGCGTCGCCGGGTGGTAGTCCATCGCGGAGCTCACCGGGGCAGCGATGTCGGCCCCGGCGACGCGGTATCCCTTCCGTGCGAAGGCCACGGCCGTGGCGCGACCGATCCCGCGGGCCGCTCCGGTGACGACCACTACTCGGTTCTCGCTCATCCCTGACTCCTTGTCGTTCATCGTCCGGCATTTCCACCGGGTCGTTCGAGGACCGTCCGAGTGCCGGCCGCCCGGTGTCCCTCCCTGCGCCGCGCCGCCCCGAGCCCGACCACTCCGAGGGTCATGCACGCACCGGCCACGATCAGCGCGCCGGCTCCGGACCAGGCACGGATCAGCAGCGCGCCGAGGGCCCCTCCCGCACCCATCGACACCACCGCTCCCGCGCGGCGGACCCATTTGTCGAAGGTGCCGCCGGCGAGCGGGCTGTCCAGCGCGAAGTTCACCAGCGTGCTCGTGATGACCACCGTGGTGACGTCGGAGATCCGTGCCCCGCGGGCGACCACCGCCTGCATGCCCATCGCCGCGGCGAGCAGAGCCGTGAGCCCGATCAGCCATCCTCCGGCCGGAGCGCCCAGCAGCAGCCAGGCGACCCCGCTCGCGAGAGCCGTGGCAGCGGTGCCGCACAGGACCAGCAGGTGAGCGGTGGGCAGTCGGGTGACGTGCGTGCGCCCGTGCACGAGGCGTCCTGCCACGATCGCGCCGGCGAGGAATCCCGCCAGGGCGAGCGCGTTGTTCAGCAGCGGAACCTCTCCCGACCCGGCGAGGCCGAAGCCGACGAACAGCACGTTGCCGGTCATGTTCCCGGTGAAGACACGGTCCAGCGCCAGGTAGCTGACCGCGTCCACGAGGCCGGTGGCAACCGTGAGCGCGAACAGCCCCACCAGGTACGAGGCATCACCGTCCGTCGGCTTCATCGGCCCAGGGTCTCGTGCCGTGGCGGCGTTCCGGCGAAGGCGCGTCCCTCATGGCCCTGTGTGGGGCATCAGGTGGAGTTCCGGTCCACCCCACCCGGTGACGCCACCCGCACCCCGGGCTCCGGCGCGTTCGGAAGGCCACCACCGCCCACCGCGACCGCCCCGGTGCTGGAGTCCGACGCCCCGTCGTTCCGGGTGGCTCCCTCCTCCAGCAGGTCGGCGAGGCCCTCCGTCGGCAGCACCATGCCGACCGGTGCGGTGCTGTTGAGGTAGAGGGCGTGGCCCGGGGGGACGCGGGTGAGCAGGGTGCCGACCGGGAGGTTCTGGGAGGCGAGGCGGCCCGCGGCGTGGAGGTATCGGGGGGAGGTGTAGACGGGGACCGCGGGGGTGCCGTCGGGCGCGCAGGCCCGGACCGGTTCGCCGTCCGCTGTGACCAGGACGGCGACCTCGGCGCCGGACAGGGCCGCGGTGACGTCCTCGGCCGGACCGTAGCCGGTGGTGGCGAGCTGGATGGCCCGGTCGATCTCGTCGGCGGGCCCGGGCCAGCCCATCGCCTCCGGGGACGGCCGGTACTCCGGGTTGTCCTCCCACTCGACGATCGTGCCGTCGGAGTCGGAACGCCACTGGCCGACCACGGCCCAGTCGGGCGGCGGCCCCTCGCCCCGCCAGGCGGGATCGGGCAGGTAGAGCCAGTGGTCGGGGGCGAGCCTGGCCGCCTCGACGTACTCCTGCGGGGGCTCGGGGTCCAGGGGGGCGGTGGCGGGCGTCCGGGCGCCGGACTCACTCATCTCGTCCTCTCGTCCTCTCGTTCTCGTGTGCCGCGGGAGCACCCTCCGCCGCGGGCGTCGGAGCGCCTTCCTGTCGCGGGCCGACGGTCCGCCCCGCCTGCAGCCGGTCGAGCAGGGCACGGGCGTGCTCGTCCGGGAAGAGTCCCTCACGGGCCACGAAGGTCCGCAGCTCCTCCTCGGTCAGCGGGTAGACGTCCCAGTACCGGCCCCAGTTGTCGGAGTAGACCGACGCCGCTCCCGGGTCGAACTCGTCCAGGGCGAGCTGGGCGCCGGTCATCACCTCGTGAAAGCTGTGGTGCCCCACGCCGACCAGGATGCTCGCCAGTCCGGCCCGGACGAGGCCGAGGTCGACGGGGACACCGGCGAGCCGGGTCAGCCGGGCCACGTGCGTGAGGATGCGGTAGGCGCTGCCCGAGGTACCGGTCAGCACCAGACCCCCCGAGTCCTCGGAACGCGCCTGGAAGTCGGCGGCCATCGGCAGCGTGTGCTCCATCCCGGCGGGCGACCAGAGCAGTTGCCCGTCCCGGACCGCGCGCCGCCACTCGGCCTCGCTGAGCGGCGGACTGACCTCGTCGGGGCGCAGCGGCGTACGCAGCATCGCCTCCAGCTCGTCCCTCTCCTGAGCCTCGTCCTCGGGGTCCAGTTCTGCCTCGCGGAGTTCGGCGACCCTGCGCTCGTACTCCTGGAAGAGCTGGCTCTTGTGCCGGTCGCGGCGCTCCACGGCGATCACCGGGTGCTGGGGCTCGACGCCGCCCATGAGATGCGGGACGAGGTCCTTGGCGACGCCGTTGAACAGGAACGTGACCCGTTCCCGCAGATTGCCGGATTCCACGACTCGGGCGAGTGCCTCGTAGCGCTGTCCGACGGCGCCGGCGGACATCTCGTTCCTGCTGCCGAACAGCCGGTAGTCCAGCCGGTTGTGGAGGGTGATGGTCCAAAAGGCCCGGACGACCTTGCCGATTTCGGCGTTGACCTGCTCGTTCTCCCCGAGGTGTGCGGCCAGCCGCTGTTCGAAGAGAAGGGCTTCCTGGGCGTAGCGGATCCGGGCCAGGACCCAGTCGGGCGCGGGACGGTCACCGGTGTTTCCATCCGCGGCGTCCGACGTCTCCGCGTCGGGGTCGGAGTCGGAGTCCGAGCCGGAGTCGGAGTCGGTCGCCGCCCCTTCCGTGCCCGTGTCCGTGTCCGTGTCCTCGTGCAGGGTGAGGGCCGGGAACGATTCCAGGAGCGGAGCGGCCGCCCTGGCGAGCGGTGCCTGGACCGGGCGCGGCGCGACGCCGGGGGACGTGGCCTGGGCGGGGCGGGTCCGCTCCCAGGCACCGGCGTCCGGTACGTCGCCGTCGGGTGTCGTCCGCAGGGTCAGGACCGGTTCCCCTGAGGTTCCCGTCGCGGACACGTCCACCGGGAACTCCGTCCACCACACGGTGCGGCCCAGGCGCTGGGCCGTCCGCGCCGCGAGGTCGCCGGGGTCGCCGTCGTGGGCCGAGAAGGCGAGGACGACCGGTACGTTCAGTTCCTTGGCGGTCAACGACGCATCGTGCGCGAGGAGTTCGAGGAACTCTCCGGCCGTCACCCGATGCGTCTCCCCGTCGAAGGACAGCTCCAGGAGGTCGGGCGCCCTGCCGTCCGGGGTGATCCGTACGAGGTAGGGGGCGGGGCCCTTGTGGTCCGCCCACGGCGCGTCCGCGAGGCCGGAGGGCGTGCCGAACCGCGCCAGGTCGACCGTCGTCGGCGTCTGCCCGGCGGTGTAGTCCCGGCCGTCGCCGCTCTCGCCGCCGTTCGTCGTCACCACGTCGGTGGTCGCGTACACCCCCGACTCGTCCAGGTGGTAGGCGGCCGCCACGTCCGGGTCGGCGGCGTCACGGCCCGCGGCGAAGGCGCGGGTGAGCAGGCCGAGCAGCGTGTCGCGGTGGCCTGTGGGCCGGGGGCCGGGCCGCAGGTGCAGCACCTTGGACACGCGGACGCCCAGGTCCGTGCCGGGGGCGCTCAGGGCCTCCTCGGCCTTGACCCGGGCCCAGAACATCCGGGACCGCTCGGCCTCGCCCACTGCGTGCGGGCCGGACAGGTCCAGGGCGGTGACGGCCTCCTCCTGCGGGTCGCCGTCCCGCATCCACCGGGCGGCCGCCTCGATCGCCGGCACCTCGACGAAACCGACCAGTTCGTCACCGGGCCACGCGGCCCAGTGCTCCGCCGCGGCGGCCAGCACACGGCGCACGGCCGCCCGGTCCGCCCCGGACGCGGCCGACGGGTGCGCGGCGACCACCCGGTTCAGCAGGTCCAGGGTGAACGGGCCGGCCTCGTCGAAGTCCGTGTCGCTGCGCCACATGTGGTCCACCGCGGCCACGCCGCGCAGCAGTTCACCGAAGTCGGCGGCGTCCTCCACGTCGTGGCCGAAGGTCAGCCGCAACGCCCGCACCAGGCGCAGCGTCCCGGCGCGCATCTCGTCGGAGACCTTGCCGTCGCCCGGAGCCAGGCCGGCGGCGGCCGCCAGCCGGTCGAGGTCGGCGCCCGAGGGGTCGGGCCGGAACAGGGCCCACGCCCTGTGGCGGCCCTGCGCGTCGGCGAACAGGGTCCGCGTGTAGCGCCCGTTGCTGCTCCGGGTGCCCTGGGCGCTGTAGGACAGCCGGACGCTGCGGCCCGTGGAGTTGGCGAGCTGCTGGCCCAGGGAGAGGCTGCCCAGCGGGTCGGGGACGAACGGGCCGGCGTAGGCGTCGCTCGCGGTGTTCGGCGACACGGGCACGGCGCGGTCCCGGGGGGCGCCGCTCCAGCAGACCACGAAGTCGATCCAGTGGTCCTTCGGCAGGCTCGACAGGCTCTTGCGGCGCCTGAGCCACGGCCCGGCCTCCCGCTCGTCGACCTGCCTGACGGTGCCGTCCCGCATCGCCAGGTGCAGGTGGCCGGGCGAGCCGTGCACGTCCAGGCGGTAGGCGGCGTCCTCCGCGCCCGGACGCGGCAGTTCCTGCTCGGCGGAGACCCGTCCGGTGGCCGGGTAGTAGTGGACGTACGTCGTCATCCGGTCCAGGTGGCGGTCGTCGTCCTCGAAGTCGGCCGCCCACTCGGCGGCGTGGTGCGAGGCCCGCCCGATCTGCCGGCCCGTCAGCGCGCTGACGATGGGCCGGGTGGCCACCCGGTGGTGCCACTCCGGCGCGTCGTCGTCGGGGTCGGGTGCCAGACCGGGCTCGCTCGCGGTCCAGTCGCCCTCCGGGGAGCCGGTGCGCCGGACCGTGTCGACGGTGCTCACGCCGCCGTCCGAGCCGAGCGTCACCTCTCCGCTGTGCGCCCACACCGTCAGACCGGTGCGGTCCGCGAGCGTGCGCGGCAGGTCGAGGTAGTGGTCGCCGGCGAAGGGCACGGCCAGCACCACCGGAGTGTCCTTCGGCAGCCGCTCCCGTGCCACGTCCGTCGCGACCAGCTCCGTGAACTCGTCGACGTCCAGGTCCCGCGTCGTGCCGTCCGGCAGCAGCACCTCCACCGTGTCGTGCCGCCCGCCGGCCGCCACGACGTAGGGGGTGGTGCCGCGGGGCCACGGGGTCTGCCGGGTCTCCGCGACGGTGTAGGGGCCCGGTCCGGTGTCCTCCAGTACGTCGCTGCGGGTGGGGTCCAGTTCGGCGGCCGGATCGGCGTCCGGGTGCCAGTTGAGGCCGGGTACGCGCCGGCCCCCGGCGGTGAAGTGGCGGGCCCGGCCGGGGCCGGTGACGCCCAGCTCGGCGAGGTGGTGCGCGGCCAGCGCGGGCAGGCTCGTCGCGCGTCCGGCCGCGGCGGCCCGGTTGACCAGCGCGAACAGGGCGTCGCGGACGCCCTGGTCCACGGCCGTGCCCGGGTCGAGGTGCAGGACGCGGGCGGCGAGCGCGTCCACGTCCAGCGGGCGGTGGCGCAGCACGCGGTCGCGGCGGCGCAGGGCGTCGAGGGTCTGCGTCGCGGTCGCGTCCGGCGCCTGGACTACGCGGATCGTCGCCTGCCGTCCCAGGTCTGCCCGGCCGGTTCCGGCGAGTTCGCCCGTGCCCGTCCAGTCGTCGGGGACGCGGGTCATGGCCACCGCCTTGACCCGGAAGTCACGGGCGGTCAGCCGGGGGGCGTCGGCGGGGAGGTCCCGCTGCATCTGCTCAAGCGCCTGGGTCAGCCGGCGCAGGAAGTGGGTGCGTGCGGCCGTGGCCCGTTTGAGGCCCCGGTTGCCCGGGCCGTCGGCCCCGTAGCCGGTGACCTCGACGCGCGGCGGGGCCCATCCCGCCGCGCGGTTGTGCAGCCCGGCGGCGGCCACCTGATGCGCCAGCCGGTCGAGGGTCGCCCGGCCGGCCGGCGAGGGAACGGTCGACTCCCGCGCGTAGGCCACGAGGCTGCGTTGGGGCAGTGCTGACGGCGCTGGGCCCGCCGGGCCCGTGAGTACCGGCCGGGCGGGCGCCGGGCCCGCCGGGCCCGTGAGCACCGGCCGGGCGGCGGAGACGGGCGCGGGCGCGGAAGGCGGACCGGGCGTGAGCGCGGGCACCGAGGTCGGCTCCACCCCCTCCATGGGCTCCCCGGCCGTCGAGCGCGCCCTGGCGGCGGCCGGCGGGACGTCGGGGAGGCCGGTGGGAGGCTCAGCGGGCAGCCCCTCGGGCAGAGGCGGGGCGACGGGACGCGGGCCCTCGCCCTCCTCTATGCCGGAGGAGTCGGTGGGGCCCGCCTCCTGCCGGTCGGCGGCGGCCGGAACACCCGCGGTGACGGGCGACGGGAGAACGGGCGTGGGCACCGAGGGGATGCCGGGCACGCCCGTGTCGGGCAGGCCGGTGCCCCTGCCCGGCCGGGTCGCGGGCGCCGGCTGCCGCGTCCCGGACGTCCCCGTCGCACGGGCGCCCCTCGCCCCGGCGTCCGTCCCGGCGTCCTGTGCCGTGTCCACGGGGGGCGGGTTCGCCCCCGTGGCCTCCGCCGGGTCCTCTTCCGTGGTCGGCGCGTCGGGGCCGGGCGTCGTCCAGCGCGGACGCAGGCCCAGGTCCCGGCGGAGGGTGTCGGCCAGTCCGGCGGCGGACCAGGCGTCCGCTCCCCCGGTCAGCACCTGGGCCGCGACCCGGCGCACCGCGTCGCGGAAGTCCCCGCCCACGTAGCGGGAGTCGGCGAGTACATCGTGCGGCTCGGCCGGCAGGACCAGGACGACGGCGACGGCCCAGGCGCGGGAGGCGTCGGCCTCGTCCGTGCCCTCGGGCGCCGCGTCCGCGAAGCCGGCGTACGCCCGCGTCCACAGGCGCCGGGCGGCGTTCGCGGCCGCCGTGTCCGACGCGGCCGTCCAGGGGCCGGGGCCGGTCATCCGGACCCGGGCCAGGTCGAGCGGTGCCAGCGCGGACGCGGGCAGCCGGTCGTCGCCCCGCAGCATCATCTCGGTGCGCTGCCCGACCGAGGGCGTGATCCCCGCCGCCTCCAGTTCGCGGAGGCCGACGGTCTCGCCCTCGGCGGGAGGCGGCGTCGCGGGCGGCAGGTCCGCCTCGGTCACCCGGTCCGCGATCCGGCGGCGGGCCTCGGCGTCCTGCGGGACGGACGGCGGCGGATCCCCGGCGCCGGTGTTCTCCCCGGTCTCCCACCGGGCCCGTCGCGCCGCGCCGAGTGCTTCCGGGGCGACGCCCAGGGCCCGCAGCCGCGCCTCGGCGTCCTCCAGTCGGCGGCGCGCCGCGTCGGCCTCGGTCCGTGCGTCCGCGACGGCGGCCTCGTCGCCGCCGGTCCGCTGCGTCGTCGCGGCCCTGTCGGTCGCCGCGCCGAGCGCGGACAGGGCCCGCGCGTGAGCCTGCCAGGCCTCGGCGGTGGCGTCGGCGGGTGCGTCGCCGGACTCGGTGACGGGCTGCGGCGGCCCGTCCGTCCTCGGCGCCGCCCCGGCGTTGGTGGCGCCCGCGACCGGGCCCGGCGCGGGGCCCTCCGGGTCGCCCTTGGGACGGGCGGTGCGGGCCCAGGTGCCCGTCGGGGCCGGCTGCCCGTCGGGGCCGGGCAGCATCGCGACGGTGTACGTGCCGGTCGCCGGGTCCCGGTGGAGAGTGGTGGCGCCGCTGGTGGTCCACCAGTTGCGCGCCGAGTTGCGGGCGCCCTCGTCGGGGAGGCTGCCCGCGGACGGCCGGGTCCCGGCCGGGCTGCCGTGCGGGACGACCGCGACGACCTCGGTGTGCCCGGCCCTGCCGAGCAACTCCGCGTCGCGGAAGACCAGTTCGCCGAACTGCCGGGCCGGTACCGCAGCCGGGGCCGGGCCCGGCAGCACCAGCCCGTCGGCGTCGCCGTCGGCGACGTAGACGAAGGGGGCCGGGCGGCCCGGCTGTGCCGCCCAGGGCGCGGGCTCGCTGCCGACCGGGACCAGGGTGCCGTCGGGACCGTGCCCGAGGAGGGTGATCACGCCGGGGTCGAAGGTGCCCGGCGGCCGGTGCGTGGCGTCCAGTGCGCGTCCCCAGGCCGTGCCGTCGGGGTTCGCCAGGAGCCGTTGCGGCGCCAGTGCGCCCTGCCGTTCCAGGTGGTGGGCGGCCAGCTCGTGGATCTGCCGGGGGTCGCGGCCGACGGCCGCCGCCTGGCGCGCCACGGTCACCGCCTCGCCGAACCGCGTCGGGTCGGGGGCGGGCAGGTGCAGCACCGCGGCGGCGAACGCGCCCCGGTCCACCTGGCTCGTCACCAGGGCGACCTTGAACGACGCCCACACCAGCCGGGAGAACTCGCTCTCGCCCACCGGCGCCGTGGCGTCGAGTCCCAGGACCTGCCGGGCCAGGTGCTCGCGCTGCCCGGAACCGGCGAGGCCCGCCAGCAGGTGGGCCAGGTGCGGCAGCGCGAGCCAGTCGCTCAGGGGGCCCGGCCGGCCGGCGTCGAGGCGGGCGGCGGCCTCGGTGAGCAGGCGGCGGTGGTCGTCCGCGGTGACGGGCGGTACCGGCCCCGGCGCGTGCCCGGCCGAGCGGTGACGGGCGAGGATCTGCTCGTACAGGTCCAGCGTGAACCGGCGTGCGCCGTCGCGGTTCAGGGCCGGGTCCGCCCGGTGCATCAGGTCGAGGGCGCCCATGCCGCGCAGCAGTTCCGGGTACGGGGCGCTCTCGTCGACCGTGGGGCCGAAGACCTCGCGCAGCGCCCGCACGAGTCGCAGGGTCCGCTCGCGCACGGGTTCCGGGACGGGTCCGGTGCCCGTGTGGAGGCCGGCCGTGCGGGCCCGCAGGTCGAGCGCGTCACCGGCCGGCTCGGGCCGGAACATGACCCACGGGTGGGCGCGGCCGCGAGCGTCGGTCAAGAGGTTGATGTACGACTGGGGGTCGTTGTACCGGGCCGGGCCGACCGAGTTGGACAGGACGGTCGCGAACACGGTGCGGCCCGTCTCGTTGGCCATGTGCTGGCCGGTCGCGACGACCGCGAGGGGGTCCGGCACGAACGGCAGCGGTCCGGCGACGTCGCCCCCGAGGGTGCCGCCGATGCCGGGGCGCGCCGCCGCGTAGCAGATGAGCGGCACCACGGGGTGGTCGGGAGCGAGCGAGGCGAGGCTGCGGCGGCGGGCGAGGGTGCGGGCGAACCGTGGGCCGTCGTCCTGCCGCGGACCCTGGGGGGTGTGCCACACGACGCTGCCCGGCGCCCCGTGGTTGTTGGGGAAGTACGGTGCAGGCAGGCCGAGTTGCACCCAGGGCAGGAGGGCGGGGGTGCTGCCGTAGTCGTAGCCGCTGCGCAGGTGGGTGTAGGAGGTGACGGTCCCGAGGCGGCTGTGTTCCAGCGTCCGGGACCAGCCGCCGTCCGGCTCCCGGGCGAGGTCCATCGAGAGGTAGCCGGTGGACCGGTGGCCGTGGTGGGCGACGGAGACGGCGGTGACCCGGTCGTCCGGCGTCCTCGGGGGTCCGTCGGGCGGGGTGGCGGGCGTGCTGGCGATCCACTGGCCGCGGGGCGCCCGCCCCTCGGCGTCGAGGAGCAGGAGCCGCGAACGGTCCGGGCTGCTCGGGAGGTGTCCGATGCCCGCCCGGCCGGTGGCGGCCCACACCTCGCGGCCGAGCCGGTCGGCCAGACCGCGCGGCAGGTCCAAGGGCACGGCGCCGGGCTGTTCGGCGTGGAACAGGACCGCGCCCGGACGGCCGGCCAGGTCCCGGTCGAGGGCCATCAGTTCGTACAGCACCTCGGGCGGTACGGCCCGCGTGAACCCGCCGAGTCCGCGCACCACGGTCCCCTCGTCCCGGCCGGCGGTCAGGACGAGGTACGGGCCGGGATCGCCCGGCGCGGGACGCCACGGCGCGTCCTCGGCGCCGCTGTCCACGGTCGTGCCGTCGGGGGTGCGCCGGACCCGGCCGGTGCTGTCCGCGTCGAAGTCGGCCGGCAGGGCGCGGCCGGTCCAGTTGCGGCCGCGCGGGCGGCCCTGGGCGTCGGTGATCCGGAAGTCGGGGTGGAAGGCGCCTCGGTGGGCCAGGTAGTGGGCCGACAGTGCGGCCAGGGAGGCGACCCGCGCCGACGAGGGGACCGTCATCAGCCGCACCAGGGCGCCGCGGGCCGCGGCGTTCACCGGCTGGGCGGGGTCGAGCAGCAGGGCCCGGCGGACCGTCGCGTCCAGGTCCAGGAAGCCGCCGCGCAGCCCCGGGTCGGCCACCCGCAGCCGGTCCAGCCGCTCGAGCGCGTCGGCGGCCCGCTCCCGGTCGACGTCGCCGAGGGCGCCGAGGCCGTACAGCGCGTCGAGGAGCCCTTCGCGGTGCCGCTCGGCCTCGTCGGACGTCACGTCCTGGAGCGTGACGACGCCCGGGGAGGAGCCGGGGCCGGTCGCCGGGTCGGCGAACGGGTTGGTGCGGTGCGGCACCGCGCGGTCCGGCGGCTGCTGCTGCGGCTGCGGGCGGTTGAGGCCGGTGGTGGCGGGCCGGGTGGGGATGGTGCGCGTCGGTGCGGGGCGGTGCGGCGGGCCGGGGGTGGTCCGGACGGGCGCACGGGAGCGGCCTTCGAGTGCGTCGAGCAGGTCCCGGGCGTGCTCGTCGGGGAAGCGTCCGTCGCGGGCGACGTTCTCCCGCAGCTCCTGCTCGCCGAACGGGTGGATGTTCCAGTACCGGCCCCAGTTGTCGGTGTAGTCCAGGGCCGGGTCGTGGCCCGGTACGTCGTTCAGTGCCAGCTGGGCACCGCGCATCACCTCGTGGAAGGTGTGGTGGTCCACCGTGAGGGAGACGGCCAGCATGCCGGCCCGGATCAGGCCGAGGTCGAGGTCGACGCCCCACTGCTCCCGCATCCGGGCGGCGTGCAGCATGAAGCGGTACGTGGATCCGGCGGTGCCGGTCGCCACCAGGCCGCCGGACGTCTCCGAACGCTGCTGGAAGCCGGCGCTCATCGGGATGTCGTACAGGGACGTCGCCGGCAGCCAGGTCAGGCCGTGCTCGTTGACCGCGAAGCGCCGCTCGGCCTCGCTGAGGGGCGGGCGCGCGTCCTGCGGGCGGGTGCCGATCGTCACCGAGCGCTCCAGTTCCTCGACCGCCGCCCGCTTCTGCTCGGGGTCCAGGTCCGGCGCGGCGAGGATCTCCTTGGCGCGCCGCTCGAACGCGGCGTGGGTCTCGCGCTGCCGCCGGCTCGGCCGCTCCTCGGCGATCTCGGTGGGCTGCTGCTCCCTGCCGCCGAGCATCATCGGCACGAAGTCGCTGGAGATGCCCTCGTAGAGCAGCGCCACCAGCTCGCGCAGGTTGCCGCTGCGCAGCACCTGCTGCAGCGCGGGGCGGGAGGTGCCGACGACGCCGGCCTTGTACTTGCTGGTGTCGCCGAACGCGCCAAGGCTGCGGGGGTGCCGCTCGCGCGCCGCCTTCCAGGCCGCGTTCGCCATCTTCCGGTACTCGGCGACCACGGCCTCTCGCCCGGCCAGGTACTCGCCCAGCCGCTTGTCGAAGACGAGTGACTCCTCGGCGTAACGGATGCGCGCCATCACCCACGGCGGCGCGGCGCTGTTCCGGTGCTCCGGGCTCGGCTGCGGGGAGCGGCCGCGTGCGCGGGACGCGGGACGCGCGGGGGACGTTGGACGCGCGGAGGCGGTCTCCTCGTGGGAGGCGGTCCCCACGGGTCCGGGCGCCGTGGGACGCGCGTCCGCCGGGACACCGGCCGTCGGCGGTGGGGCCGCGGTGCCGTCGGCGGGCGTCGCGGGCGCCACCCGGCGGTGGTCGTCGATGTCGACGCTCACCACGCGCCCGGCGTCGGGGTCCGTGGCGCCGCGTACCCGCTTGGCCTCCAGGGTGAGGCCGAAGTCCCGTACGGCGAGCGGGGTGCCGGGCATCCCCTGCTGGGACGCGGCGAGGATCTGGGCGAGCCGTGCCCCGAGCGCCCTGCCGACCGCCTCGGCCCGCTTGCGGGCCACGGCCTGCGAGCGGTTGCCGTGCCCGGTGACGGTCACCGCCGGCGCCGGCAGCCCGTTGGCGCGGTTCCACAGGCCCGTGCGGGCCAGTGTCCGGGCCAGGGCGTCGATGGTGCCGTCGGCGCCCTCGGGGAGACCGTGCTGCTCGCGGGCGAAGCGGATCGTCCGCTGGTGCGGGCGCGGGGCGTGGCCGTGCAGGACGACCATCGTCAGCGGGTTGGCCAACGCGGGCGCGTCCTGCGACAGCAGCGCTGCGTTGACCTCGTGCGCCGACTCCCCCGGCCGCTTGCTGTACGCCCGGAAGTACCACTGGTCCTTGGGGTCGAGCAGCGGCGCGGCGGCCCGGACCGCTTCCCTGGCGCGGGCGCGCGCCCGGTCCGCCTCGCGCAGGGCCAGCGCGTGTTCGGGGCGGTCCTCGTCGAAGTAGAACGGGATCTGCTCGGCGTCGTGGACCTCGGCCAGGGCCCTGGCGGCCCGTGCGAGGTCGGCCAGGCGGGCCGTCCGCGCCGGGTCCGCGCCGTCGCGCCGGGCGTCGGCCAGACGCCGCTCGGCGGTTTCGGCCAGCCCCTTCAGGCCGTCGCCGTGCCGGTCGAGGTTGTCCTCCACGATCGCGTCCAGTTCGGCGTCCGGGACCGCGGGGCGGGAGTGGGTCTCGTTCTCCAGCGTGATCTGGTGGGTGCCGTCCTCACTGGCGAGGACGACCTGCGCGAAGTGGTACGGGGCGTGCGGGCCGACCCGGTCGCCGGGCTTGGCGTGGTTGTGGGTGAAGAGCTGCGCGCCGCCGTCGGCGGTGGTGGTGCTGACCGACTGGATCAGGTAGCCCTCGCCGACCTCCGCCCAGGCGTGCTCGTTGACGCCGACGCGCCACGCCGCCGCGGCCAGCGGAGCGCGCCGGGGGTTGTTCGCCGGTACGTGGCTCAGGGCGCCGCCGTAGCGGTCGCCGGGCGTGGGAGCGCCTACGACACCGCCCGTGAACCGCGGGTCGCGGCCGGTGTGGCGGGCGGCCCACCGCGGGCCGGTCCCGGCGGCGGGGCGGGTGCCCTCGGCGACGTCCGCCAGGGCCTCGGCCAGGTGGTGGGTGCCGGTGACCTCGCGGCCGTGCTGCCCGTTCACCGGGGCGGTGGCGACGACGTCGCCGGCGGGGTCGCGGAAGGCGACGTGGGAGAGGGACGCGGGCCCGGTGCCGGCCAGCATCTGGGCGAAGTCCCGGGTGAAGGCGTGCTCCGAGGCGCCGGACGCGGTCAGGAACTCGGGTTCGACGCGGAACAGGGGATCGCCGTACGAGCCGTCCTCCCGCGGGAGCAGGACACCCGTCGACTCGTCGGCCTTCAGCCGTACGCCCGCTCCCGCCGCGGCCAGCCGTGCCGAGGAGGCGTCGATCGCCGCGCGGGTGGCGTACACCTGGCGGCCCCGGCCGGTGGTGCCCTCGCCGTCGGCGAGCAGGGCCAGGGTGCGGTCCTCGGAGATGTGCAGCGGCGGCCGGTCGGCCGTCGGGACGGTGCCGAGGCCCTGGCTCGGCAGGAGCAGCGAGCCTGTTCCGTCGCCGGTGCCGTCCCCGACGGGCACCTCGGCAACGTGGCGCGGGAGCGGCCGGGTGAACAGGACGCCGGTGCCTTGCTTGTCGATGATGCCGTAGTCGCGGGTGGTCAGCGGCCGGGTGCGGCGTGCGTCGATCCGCCGTTCGAGGACGAGTTCGTCGGCGAGGCGGTCGAACTCCGCGTCGCCGTCGCTGCTGGAACCCTCGCTGTCGTCGTCGCGCCCGGCGTCGCTCTCGCCGTCGCTGCTCAGGTCGCGGGCCCCCGGGAGGCCGTCCCCTTCCGAGGGGTCGACCGGCACCCAGCCCGCGCCGGTGTCGCCGTCGCGCACGTCCAGGGCGAGGCGGGACCCTGCCGTGGGGTGCGTGGCCACGGTGACCGGCGCCTCGGGGTGCCAGACACGGCGGCCCGTGGTGCCGGCGACGAGGACGGCGAGGGGCGCGGCGATCCGCGGGGGCAGGGCCAGGACGACGTCCGCGCCGCGGGGCCGCCGGTCGTCGTAGGAGATGAGCATCGCGAGCTCGTCGAGACGCGTCACCCGGAAGGTCCGGCCCGGCATGAGGGAGACCTCGACGGCACCGTCGACCGCTCGGGCGACGACCATGTAGGGGTTGCGCCACGGCGCGGGCCGCTCGACGACCCGGCCGGTGCCGCGCAGGACGTAGGAGTCGGGGCCGGGGGCGGGCGCTCCCGTCCTGCCGAAGTCGCGTCCGGCGGCGTTGCGGGCGGTGTCGCGCAGCAGCGTGCCCTCGTCCAGGGCGCCGCGTCCGGTCTCGATCTGCCGCTCGACGAAGTAGCGGGAGAGGTCGTGGGTGGTCTCCAGGTCGTCCGAGGAGGCGTCGAGCGCCAGGGAGCCGAGGAGCTGGTGGTCGGCGGGGCCCGGCCGGGCGTCGCCTGGCAGGTGCAGGACCTGCCGGGTGACCCGGTCCAGGGCCCGGTGCAGCGACCGCGGTTCCCGGTCCGCGCCGGCTTCGGCCGAGACCAGTTCGTACAGCGCCTGGGAGGTCTCCCTGAGCCGGTCGCCCGGGAGGGCGTCCCACCGGGGTCCGAAGACGGTGCTCAGCCATCCGGTGTCGGCCCAGCGCGGCCGCCCGTTGCCGTCGTCGGAGGCGTCGGCGTCGGCGTCGGCGTCCGAGTCGGATGCGGCGTCGGATTCCTCGGACTCGTCGGAGACCTCCTGCACGGTGGTCATCGGACGGCCGCCGGGCAGCGGCGGCGGCACCGCGCCGTCCGGTCCGGTTAGCGGAGTGGGTGACGGGAGCGACACGGGGTCGGTCCAGCTCTGCTCGCGCGGTGCGGCCGGTGCGGCGGCGCGGGCCTCGGCCCAGCTCGCCCCCTCCGGCGAGGGGTGCGGGTCGAGGTCGCCGGTGACCGCGGCCAGAAGGTGGAGGTGGCGGGGGCGCAGACCGCCCTGGACGAGGCCGTCGGGGGCCTGCTCGCGGAAGGCTCCCAGGAGGCTGCCCGGCGCGTCGAGGCGGTCCGGGCCCGCCGCGTCGGGCGTCTCGTCGCGGAGGAAGAGCTGGTGTCCCAGCTCGTGCGCGAACTCCTCCGGATCGGCGTCGGCCCACCACGCCATCTGGTTCATCGGCCGGCTCCGGTCGACCAGGTCCACGGTGAGGTGCGGGGCGTCGTCCGGGCCCACGAACTCGACGGTGACGTGCAGCCGATCGCCGCCGGGCAGGCGGTGGCCGGGCCGGTTGTAGAACCGCTCGACGCCCTCGGTCACCCGCTCCGCGACGCCTTCGGCCGCCTCCCCGAGCGGGCGCAGGGCGAGCCGCACGGTGAGGTCGGTGACGTTCTCGCCGTCGTGGGTGAAGCGCCGTACGTCGAAGGCGGAGCGGACGACCGTCCGCGGCCGGTCGTCGCGGTGGGCGGCGGGCGGCGGTCCGTCCTGCCGGAGCGGCACGCGCAGGGCGGTGGAGCCGTGGGCGGGCACCACGTACAGGGCCTCGGCGTCGGCCGTGATCCGCTGCGGCACGGGGTCGGGGTCGAGTTCGGCCAGCCGCGGCGCGAGGGACTCCATGTTGGCGACGCGGCCGATCCATCCGCTGTCGCCGCGCAGCAGCGTGCCCGTCTCCGCGTGCACGAAGTCGTGGCCGAACGGCGTCCAGCCGTCCGGCGGGATCTCCGTGCCGTCGGGCAGCCTGATGCGCCCGGTGGCGGCCACCTCGTAGCGGAGGGGTTCCGGGCGGGAGTCGGCAGGACGGGTGTAGGTGTACCAGTGCTCGGGCGGGTCCGCGGCGTCGGTGCCGGGGGCCGGGGACTTGCCCTTCGGGTCCGCGGGCGGGCGTCCCGCGGGCGCTTCGCCGACGGGGACGACGAAGGACGGGGGGACCCCGCCGTGGCGGGGCCGGGCGAGGGTGACCGGGCGGCCGACGGGCCACTGCTCGGCCACCGGGTCGAGGCCGTCGTCGCGGGAGCCGCCGCGCAGTCCGCCGCCGGTCCGGAGGGTGCCGCGCGGGCCGCGGGTCGTGATGTCGCGCAGTCCGCCGCGGTGGTCGTCGACCGTGACGTCCACGGTGGTGCTGCCCTGGTCGCCGTCGGCCGACGCGCCGCGGGACCGCACCGCGACCGGGTCGACGGTGAACCGGTCGGCGGTGAGGTGCGGCGCGGGGGTGCCGTCCTGGAGGGTCGCGAGCGCGTCGGCCAGCTCGCGGCGGAAGGAGTCCGCGACCGCCTCGGCCCGCGCCCTGGCGGGGTCCCGGCCGACCATGCGGGTGCCGCGCCGGCCGCTGACCGTGACGTCCGGCAGCGGCAGCCCGTTGGCCGCGTTCCACAGTCCCGTCCTGGCCACCACCCTGGCCAGGTGCCGGAGGGCGTTGCGGGAGCCTTCGGGGGTCTGCTGGACGCCCTTGGCGAAGGTGACGGAGACCGGCAGCGCCTGCTGCCCGCGGAGCACGACGGCGGTGAGCGGGTTGGCCTCGGCGGAGGGGCCCTCGGTCAGCAGCTCGGCGTTGGTGTCGTGGGCCGACTCGCCCGGCCGCTGCGCGTACATCCGCAGGTACCACTGGTGCTTGCCGGGGATGACGGGCTCCAGGTTCCCGATGCGGTGCGCGGCGGCGCGGACGGCGGCTTCCAGTTTCCGCTCGGCCTCGGCGCGCTCCGGCGAGCCGGCGGGCGCGGTCTGCGCCTCCGTCAGGCTCTGCTTGGCCCGGATCAGGGCGAAGGTCAGGTCCAGGTAGCCGCGCAGTTCCGTGAGGTGCTCGTCGGTTCCGTCGTTCCCGTCGTTCCCGCTCCGCTCGATCTCCTGCCTCAGCCGCGCGGCGATCGCCCGAAGGTCGTCGAGAGCGTGGCCGCGCAGGTTGGCCTGGACCGCCCGGCGGTGGCGGTGGGTGCGCTGCGACACGCGCGCGTGGTTCTCCAGGGAGACCTGGTGGGTGCCGTCCTCGCTGGCCAGGACGACGGTGGCGAAGTGGTAGCCGAAGTGCGCGCCGGTGGCGTCGGTCTGCGGCTTGGCGTAGTTGCGCTCCAGGCTGGCCTGGCCCTGCTCGCCGGCGGCCGCGACGGACTGGACGACGTAGCCCTCGCCGACGTCGGCCCAGGCGTACTCGTTGACGCCGATCCGGCGGGAGGCGTCCGAGAGGGCGTCGCGACGCGCGTCGTGCGGCTGCTCCAGGCTGAGCGCGCTGCCGTAGGCCCGGCCCGGGAGCGGCCCGCCGTGGCCGCCGGTGGGCCGGTCGTCCAGGCGCACCCGTGCGGCCGCCCAGTCCGGTGCCGCCGACTCCGGCGGTTCGTGGCCGTCCGCCACGCGGGCGAGGGCGTCGGCGAGGTGGTGGGTGCCGGTGACCTCGACGCCGTCGGAGGCGTTGACGGGCGCCGTGACCGCCGGGCCGCCCGCGGGGGCGCGGAAGACCATGTGGGAGGTGCGGGAGGCGTCGGCCAGCATGTCGGCGAAGTCCCGGCAGACCTCCTCCGTGGACCTTCCCGAGCGGGTCAGGAAGTCGGGGCTCACCCGGTACAGGCGCCGGGTGCCCCCCTCCGGGGTGGGCAGGACGATGCCGAGGTCCTCGTCGAGACGCAGCCGTACCGCGAGGCCCGCGCGGGCCAGTTTGACCGAGGAGGCCTCGACGGCCTCGCGGGTGGCGAAGACCTGCTGACCGTAGGCGCCGTCCTCGACGGCGAGGGTGCGGTCGGCGGAGATCCGCAGGGTGGGACGGTCGGTGACCGGCGTCGGCGTGTAGTCCTGCTCGCTCATGAGGAGTTCGGGGGCGTCCTCCGTACCGGTCATCGACCGCGGGGTCTGCCGGCCTCCCCGCAGGGCGCCGGGCTTGCGGAACAGCACGCCCTCGCCCGTGTTGTCCACGATGCCGTAGGTGCGTGTGGTCAGCGGCTCGGGCACGCGCGAGCGGGCCCCGGCGGCGGGCTCGGAATCCCGCTCGTAGAGGCCGAGGAGGTCGTCGAAGTCGCCTTCGCCGCCGTCCTGCTGCCCCGGCAGGACCGCCTTCCACACCGGGCCGGCGCCGTCGTCGACGGGGCCGAGGGTGAGGTGGTCGGCGCCGGTGCGCCAGTCCGTGGACGGGCGGGGGCCGTGCGCGGAGTACCAGACCCTGGCGCCGGTCAGGTCGGCGACGTGGCGGGCGAGGGCTTCGGCGTCGTCGTGCGGGAAGGCCAGCACGACGTCGTCGGTCCCGCGCCGGGCCGGGTCCCGGGCGACGAGCCGGGCGAACTCGCCGTCGTCCGGCGTGATGGTGCCGTCGGGCGTGCTCAGCCGGACCTGGTCGCCGGCGTCCTGGGCGAGGACCACGTACGGCTCCGACCACGGTGCGGGCCACGTGCTCGGCGGGCCGTCCGCGGCCTCCACGGCGTACGTGTCCAGGGGCGGCACCTGGTCGCCGGTACCGGTCCAGTTCCGGACGGTGCCGTCGCCCCGCGTGAGGCGGGTCACCTGTCCCAGGGCCCGGTCGTGGCGCCGCAGGTGGGAGGCGAGGGCGTCGGCGTCGGCCAGGACGGCCGGCGGGGCGTCGAGCGCGAGCGAGCCGAGGAGGGCCAGGTGCCTCTCGCCGACCGGGGCGCCGGGGCGCAGCCGCAGGACCCGCCGGGTCAGGGCGTGCAGTTCCCCGAGTGCGCCGGTGGCCTCCCCGGCGGCGTCGGCCTGCTCCCGCGCGAGTTGCCGCAGCGAGACCGCCGTGCCGATGAGCATCCCGGTCGGCTGCTCGCTGCGGGCGGCGGGGGTGAAGAGCAGGTCGAGGTACTCCTCGGGCGTGAGGTCCGTGCCGTCGTCGCCGTCGGTGTCGTCGCCGTCGGAGCTCTCGGCGCTGGTGTCGTCGGTGAAGCGGAACCGCGCCAGTGCCTCGGCCTCGGTCCGCGCGGGCTCCGGCCGGGCGCTCCCCGCCGGCCCCTCCGCGCCGGACAGCGTGTCGAGACCGAACGCCTCCTCGGGGTCCGGCCCGCGCTCCCGGCCCGGGCGCGGGGCCGGGGTGCGCTCGATCAGCGGGACGAAGTCGCCGCCGCGGCGGCGCAGCCGCAGGTGCGGGCCGCTGTCCCCGCCGAGCCCGGGGTAGGTGTGGGCGGTGCCGTTCTCCTCGACCAGGGTGACGGTGGCGCCGGTCGCGGCGGCGGCCCAGCGGGCGACCACCCGGTCGGCCTCGGCGGTGGTCCAGGGGGCATCGGCGAGGTGGCGGCGCAGGTGGCCCTCCTGCGCCTCCGGGCCCGGAGCGGGGCCGCCGCGGCGCTGCACCAGGGGCGGTGGCGAGAAGAGCGAGGACCGCTCGGCCGGGGAGCCCGGCAGGCCGTTCAGCCGCATGAGCCGGGCGGGCGTCGCCGAAGCGCGCGAGCGCAGCCGGGCGGCCTCCCGGCCGTCCAGGCCCGGCTGCGCGGCGGCGTGGTGCAGGGCGGTGGAGAGGGCGCCGAAGAAGCCGTTGCCCCGGCCGGTGGGCGTCCCCTGCGTGTAGGTGGCGCCGTCGGGCGCGGTGAGTACGCCGTCGCGCGCGAGGCGGTGGCGCGGCCCGTCGCCGTCGGCGGGCGGGAGCCAGGGGGCGGTGGTGTGACTGCGGTGCGCCGGCGGTGCGGACGGTTTCCCGCTCGCGCCGGAGGAGGCGCCGGCCGGGCCGGACGGGTTCGGTGTGCCGTGCGCGCCGGAGTCCTCGCGTGCCGGCCGCGGCAGCGCGGTGGTGGACGGGGCCGGGGCGTGGACCGGCAGGGCCGCGTGGAAGTGGCCGTCGGCGGCGAGGAGCACCGGGTCGGCCGCACGGTCGACGGGGGCCGGTCCGCCGCGGGTGTCGCCGTCGCCGTACGGCAGGAAGAGCTGTTCGCGGCCTTCTCCGGTCACGACGGTCAGCGAGGTGCCGAGGAGCCGCGCGGCCAGGGCGGGCAGCAGGTCGGCGCCGCCGTGGTCCCCGGCCCGGCGCTCGGGCGGTGCCGGGGCGTCACCGGGCCGCCCGGCGTCGGCGGGCGGCGGCTCGGCGGCGAAGGGGCGGGCCAGGGCGAGGGAGGCCAGCGCCGCCCGCTGCGCCGGGGTCGGCCAGAACGTCTCCGGGAGCCGCCCGAGCGCGTCGAACTCGGCCTGCTGCTCCCGGGACAGCGTCACACCCGCGCCGTCCAGCTCCTCCTGCGTGAAGGTGTCGGCGGTGTCCGCGGCCAGGGCGTCGAGCAGGTCCCGGTTGTCCGGCCTGCCCAGTTCCCGGGCGAGCCGGTCGCGGGCGGTGTGGACGGCGTCGGCGGTGACCGCGGGGTCGCCCGGGGACCTGGCGAACCGGTCGGCGAGGCCGGCGCCGAGCAACTGCGGCAGCCGGCCGTGCTCGTGGGCGGTGGCGATCAGCGCGTGGAAGAACGAGGCACCGTCGTGCGGTACTTCGTGCACGGTCCGCACGATCGTGCCGTCCGGCGAGGTGAGGGTGCGGGGGCCGGTGCCGTCGGCCTCGGTGACCGTGTAGGGGGCGGGGGCCTCGGAGCGCCAGCCGGGCTCGGTGTACTCCTGCGGCGCGTCCCGCACCGGCACCGCGGCCGAGCCCTGGTGGTGGGCGGTGAGCCGGGAGGCCGCGAGGTGCAGCCGGTGGTGGTCCGCGGCGGCGGCGTCCACCCGGTCCCGCCACACCCGCACGTCGTCGCGGGCGCTCTGCCAGGCGCGGACCGCCGGGGACTCGGCGAGGTCCCGCGTCAGGACGGTCGTCAACGCGGAGGCCGGCCCGGGGTCGCCGTCGCCGAGGGCGCCGCGCTCGGCGGGAGTGAGGGAGAGCCACGCCTCCCGGGCCCGGGCGCGGGCGTCGTAGTACTCCTTCTCGGCGGCGGCGAGGTCGGCGGCGCCCTTGGCCATGTCGTCCCAGGCGGTGGCGGCCTCTTCGGGGAAGGAGGTGTCGTCCAGCAGGCCGTACTCGCGGGCCTGGTCCTCGCGCAGCCAGACCAGGGCGGTGGTGTCGGCCTCGGCGGCGCGCGGGCCGCGCCGGGCCTTGCCGAGGGCGTGCGCGGGACGGCTGTCGGTGATCCGGTGGTGCGCCTCGGACACCGCCAGCCAGCTCACCGGCAGCGCGAAGAGCATGCTGCGGTCGATGCCGTACTTGACGTGGGTGCCGAGGGTGACGTCCTCGGCCCCCTTGGGCGCCGTGCCGTCGTTGGCCCCGCCGACCGGTCCGGTGGCGCCGGGGTTGGTCACACCGGCGCCCGTGGTGGCGACCAGCGGCGCGGTGCCGACCGTGCCGTCGGAGTTGTCGGTGATCCCGGTCTCGGTCGCCTGGGCGGTCTTGCGCCGCTGCATGGACTCCATGCGGGGCGCGCTCTCCACGGCGAGCAGACGCGCGCCGCGGCGGTGCATCCTGGCGTAGAGACGGGAGTCGGCGGTGTGGGACTGGCCGAGGAGGCGTGCGGAGGACTGGGTGGGCAGGACGGAGCCCTCCGCGCCGAGCGCCTCGCGGAACGCGGCGGCGAGTCCGCCCTGGGAGGTGGCCTCCTGCTGCGCCTGCGCGGGCGCCGTGCCGAGGGCCGTGAGCGGGGTGCGGCGGGCCTTGCGCACCTGCGCGTCCAGGGCGTCGCCGGTGTGCCGCCTGCCCAGGTCGCCGTCGCCGGAGCCGTCGGCGCGGGCGGTGGCGAGAGTGAGCGCGTCCGCCACGTTGGCCGCGCCCCGGAAGTCGACGGCGAGCATGCCGGACCCGGTGCGGTCGTCGAGGGGCAGCACGTCGTCGCCGTCGGTGCGCCAGGCGGCGACGGCCTCCCGGCGTGCCCGGTCGGCCGTCAGCATCCGTACCGCGCGCTCGGGTTCGGCGACGTCCTGCTCGGTGAGCGTGCCGTCGGCGCCGGGCCCGGACGGCGTGAGCAGCCCCGCCGAGACGAATTCGTGGAGCGTGCCGACGTGCGCGACGGCGCGCGGTGCCAGCCGCTCGCCGGCGGCGTCGGTCATGGTGACGGTCAGGGTGTAGCCGGTGACGACCTCCGCGTGCGCCTGCGTGGTGGCCATGTCGGGCATCGCGGTGCTGCCCTCGGTGCCCGTGCGGGTGCCGGCCTGCTGTCCGGTCGCCGTGCCCTGGAGGGAGGGGTTGGCGGCGAGGGCGTCGCTGCCGGGGGTGCGCTGGCCGACGCTCAGGGTGAGGTCGCCGCCGCGGTCCTCAGTGGCGCCGAGCGCCGAGTCGCGGACGAGGGACCGGTAGTCGTCCACCTCGAAGCCGGTGCGCAGCCGCTCCACGGTGGTGGTGACCGGCGTCAGCTTGAACCGGACCTGTCCGGGGCTGCCGCCGACCGGCAGGTGGTGGGGGCTGGACCAGGCGCGGTGGCGGACGGGCAGGGTCATCCCGTCGGTGGTCAGCTCGTGCAGGTGGGCGCGGAGGAAGTCGGGCGAGAGCCGCTGCAGGACCTGCTCGCGGTCGTGCGAGGGCACGCCGATCTTCTCCAGGCTCGGCATGAGCTGCTGCGCCGCCCGGCTCGCGTCGAGCCGGCCCAGGGGGTGGGTCGGGAAGCGCCGGCCGCGCAGGAAGCCCGGCACGCGGTAGCCGCCGCCGAGGTTGCGCGGGGTGCCGGTGCCGAGGCCGTCCGGTGCGAGGCCGGTCTCGATGGCGTCCTGCATCGGCAGGTGGAACATGACCGCGTCGCGGACGCGCTGGAGCGCGGCGGCGGCCCGCCGCGGGGACAGGGCCTGCCCGGCACGGTCGGACAGCCGTCCGGCGGCGGCACCGATCCGCCGGCCGGCCCGGGTGCCGACGGCTCCCATCGCGGCCGTCCAGCGGTCCCGGACGGCGACGGTCTCCGCGGCGTCGGCGACCACCAGGTACATGCGTCCGGCGTAGGTCAGGGTGGTGCTGCGGCCGCGGGTGACGGACTGCGCGAGGGCACGCCCCTGGCCCCAGGCGTACTGGAGCGCGGCGCCGTACGAGCCGGACACCGGCTGCGCGCCCGGGGCCTGCTGCAGCGGCGAGTCGCTGCCCTGGAGACCGAGCGTGGTGCGCGAGGTGGTGCTCGAACTGCCGGTGACCTTGTGGTCGTTGGCGAGGGTGTTCTCCAGGGAGGCGGGCTTGGGGTCGCTCATGACCCGTACGTTGTCCAGCTCGCCGCGGACCGCGGCCTTGAGGTAGTGCGTACTAAAGGGTCCGGCGCCGTGGAGACCGGTGATCCGGGTGCCGAACGGGCCGAGGTACTGGCCGAGTTGCCCGGCCACGCCGAGGTTGGCCACCGCGCGGCGCAGCGCGGTGCGCACCGGGGTGCCGGGGGCGCTGGTGTGCCACGAGCCGCCGGAGGCCCGGTCCGCGGTCTCCTGCATGAGCTCCTGGCGCCGCGGTCCGCCCTCGGCGCCGAGCACCACGTGCGGAGCGCTGAGCAGCCGCCCGACGAGCGACTGGTTCGCCGGGGTCGTCCTGGGCAACGGCCGGGTGCCGTCGAGCAGTTGGTCGGCCTCGGCGGCGGAGAGCCGCTGCGGGGCGGGCTCCTCGGGGCCGGGCGCGCCCGTGGACGTCGTGGCGGCGGGCGCGTCCGTGGGGGCGTGGCGCGCGGAACCGTGCGCGGCGGGTACGGCCAGCTCGACGCGGCCCACGGGCTCGCTGCCGCGGCTGAACAGCGGCCGTTCGGCGACCGTGCTGACGAACACGCCCGTGCCGAGCAGCCCCGCCGACAGCAGGCGGGGCCAGCCGCGCGGGCGCCGGTGGCCCTCGAAGTCGGCCTTGAGCTCGACGCGGTAGCTGTAGAGGTCGATGCCGCTCTGGAACGTCAGGTGGTCGTGGGCGACGGTGATCGTGTTCCGGGTCGCCTCCTGACGGGTGTGGGCGTAGCGCCCGCCGACCATCAGGTTGCCGATCTGGCGCGGCAGTCCGGTGCTCCCCACCTTGTCGTGGTCGCGCGGCGAGACGCCGGCCTCGACACCGGCGGTGTAGGTGCTGGACTGCTGCTGGCCCTGGCCCGCGACCTCGTTGCCGACCACCGCGTTGCGCAGCGTCCGCTCGTTCAGGGTGGTCTCGAAGCGGCGGTCGGTGAGCCGGGCCCGAAGGGTCAGCGTGTGGTGGCCGCGGCGGACCTTGCCGTCCTCGACGAGCGTGACCGGGATGCCGGTGGTGGTCAGGTCGTCCAGCGCCTGGGCGAGTGTGGGCCGGTTCAGCGCCTCGCGCACCTGCCGTTCGTTGAACCATGCCGTACGCAGCCGTGTGTCGCTGTACCAGAGCCGCGCCAGCCGGGGGTGGTTCCGCATCGCCGGAGGGACGAAGAGCGACGGGTAGGAGGCGTGCAGGGTGTCCAGGACCGTGTCCGCGAACTGCTGCAACGGCTCGCGGGCGGGCTCGGGCGTCGCGTCGGTCCGGGGGCCGGTCCGCTCCGGTGCGGTCCGCGGGCCGGGCTGCTCCGGTGCCGTCCGTGTACCGTCCGCTTCCGGTGCCGTCCGCGGGCCGTCCGCTTCCGGTGCCGTCCGCGGGCCGGTGGCGGGCGTGTTCTCGGGGCGGAAGCCCTCTGCGCGGACCTGGCCGCCCAGGTGGACCGGGTCGTCCTTCCGGAGGTACCACGGCACGGGCGGCTCGGCGTCCGGGTTCGGCCCCGTACGACCGGGTGTACGGCTGTCCCAGCCGGCCAGCCTGCGGGCGTCCTGCGTGGACATCCAGTCCAGGCTGACCACCCGTACGGGCCGTGCCGCGGACCTGGGTTCGCCCGCCCCCCGGACCATCAGGGTGCGCTCGACCCGGTACAGCGCCATCGGCTGGTTGCGGACCCGGCCGGTGACCTTGCGGGCCGCGTCGGTGCCCAGGTAGTGCCCGCGCCCGGCGGCGAAGTCCGTACGGACCGCCGGACCGCCCTGGACCCGTACGTCGGTGACCGGACCGGCGAACTGGTGGTTCGGACCGGAGGTGACCTGAACCCCGAACCGGGTCTCCCGGACGTGTCCGCGCTGGTTGGAGTACGTGATCTGGGTCAGGTCGCGGACCTCGACCTTGGACGACTCGGTGACCAGGTCGGCCCGGTGCGGCACCGAGCGCTCCACCACCAGGTGTCCCAGCGGGCGTTGACCGCGGCCCCGGGTGAGTTCGGGCCCGCTGACCGGGCCGGTGAGCCGTCCGAAGATGCCGAGCAGCCGCCCGGGCCGGGTGTAAGACACCAGGGCGCGGTGGGCGGAGCTGCCTGGCCGCGCGCCGGCGAGGGCCAGCGCCACGTCCTCCGCCGGGTCCGTCAGGTACAGGCCCGTGGAGTCGAGCAGCCGGGGGTGTTCCCCCTCAGGGAAGGTGAGCGTCCGCGGGGCCCGGCGCGGCCCCTCGTAGGGCACGGTCAGGTCGTCCGGCAGGCGCCAGCTCAGCCCGTCCCGCATGCCGAACTCGGCGGCGTGCACCAGCCGCCGTGTCCAGCGGGGCCCCGGGCCGGTACCCGTCGTGCCGTCGGTGACGGCCGCGCCGGCGGAGCCCGGCGCCTCGGTGACGCGGTGGACCCGTACCCGGTAGTGGACGTCGTCCAGGTGCAGGTGGGAGCCCTCGTGGGCGCGGTGCTCGGTCTGCTGGTAGGCCGCGGTGCCCTGGGAGTAGTCGGTGCGGCGGGCCCAGCCCAGCGAGGCACCGATCTTCAGGAGCCACTCCAGCGGCGGCCCCATGCTGAGCGCACCGGCGATCCGGCGTCCGAAGCCCACGGTGCGCCCGCCGCCCGTGCCGGCCTGTCCGCGCCGCATCGTGTCCGTCTTGACCGTGCCGGCGCCCACGTCGGCCAGGCGCACCCAGCGGTGGTACGGGACGGTCTCCACCGTCATTTCCAGGCCGACGCCCGACTTCTCCCGGGCCACGAGGCGTGCGCCGCGCGGGGCGGTGAACGCCGTGGGCTGGTCGGTCAGCAGCCGCAGCAGCTCCGCCTCGTCGAACCGCGTGCGCAGCCGCTCCGGCAGCCCGTCGAGGATCTGCCGCGCCGCGAGTTCGGGCGCGCGCAGGCTGAGGACGCCGGTCCCGGCGAACAGGCCGGTGGGTTCGACCCCGGGTGTGCCGTCCTCGTCGGTGTCGCGGGGGTCGGCGCCGGGCCGGATCAGCGCGGCGGGCAGCCTGCTGCCGTCGTCGAAGGTGACCGTGCGCGGCGCCGGCCCGGGCGGCCGGGCGTCCGTGCCGGTCAGCAGCCGGGGCGGACGGTACCGGTCCAACTGCGTCTCCAGCGGCGCCCGGTCGCCCGGGTCGGCCGGGTCGGGGTCGGGGTCGGTGATCCCGGCCATCTCGCGCAGCCATTCCCGGTACGGGTCGGAAGCCTCCGGGGCGGGGTCCGGGTCCGCCGCGGGGCTCGGGTCTGGGGTGGTACTCGGGTCCGGGGTGGTGCTCAGGCCCGTGGCGGGGCTCGGGTCCGGGGTAGTACTCGGGGCCGGTGCGGGGATCAGGGCGTCGAAGTGATCGGCTCCGTTGTACGCCACGTGCAGGGGGGCGCCCGTGCCGCCCGGGTGCAGCGCGACCGTGGTGAGCGCGCCCGGTGTCCGCGTGTCCGGCTGCACGATCCGCAGGTCGAGGTCGAGCGTGTGCGCCAGCGCCTCCGGGATCAGGTCGGCGAAGGGGGACGGCCACAGGTCCACGCGTCCGGCGGTGGCCGCGAGCAGCCCGCGCCCGCCGAGCCGCCGCGCGTCGGCGGGGGTGGGCGCCACCTCGGCGAGCCCGGGGTAGTCGCTGTCGGCGACGATCTCCCGCCACCTGCCCGAGTCGCCGTCGGTGACGACCTCCCGGGCGATCCGGTCCCACTCCTCGGCGATCCGCCGCTGTGCGTCCGGGTCGGTCTCCCCGGCCAGGGCGCGCAGCCGCAGGTCGTTCACGACGGAGTGGACCGGGTCCGGCACGAGGGCGTCGGCGATGTCCCCCAGTTCGCTGTGGGCGACCCGGTCCCGCACCCGCGCGCGCAGCCCGCCGATGCTCCCCGCGGCCCAGGCGGGCGGGACCGCCGCGGCGCGTGCGCTGTCGAGGACCGACCGGAAGAAGCAGTTGCCGTCGGGCCGGGCGTCGACGCGGTGGAAGGCGCGCCCGCCGGCCCGGATGACCTCGGCGGGTCCGGCGGCGGGGGCCGCGGAGACCGGTCCGAACGCGGTCAGGTCCTCGGCGGGGCTCTCCGGCCGGCTCGGCGCGGGCGACAGGTCGGGCCTGCGGCGCACGAGTTCCGCGGTGTCCTCGGGGCCGAGGCCGAGCTGGGACAGAGGCAGCGGATCGTCCGACAGCCCCCAGGCGACCTTCGCCGACTGGGCGTAGTCCAGACCGCGCACGTCGTCCTGGGAGACCAGCGCGGTCGGCGGCGGGGAGGGCGGGGGCGGGGGGATCAGGTCGTCGAGTGCCCTGCCGGGGCCCTGGCCGGTCCGTGCGGTCGCCGCCGCCCGCAGGAAGGCGGTGTACTGCTCGGGCGTCGGCCCGGTGGCCGGGTCGACGACGGTACGGCCGTCCCCGCGACCACCGGCCGGTCCGCCCCCGGCGGCGTGCCAGTCGGTGGCCATGCGGCGGAGCAGGTCGGGGGTCATGCGGCCGTCGCCGTACCGGGGCGCACCGTCCGTGCCGTGCCAGCGCAGACCGTCCACGTACGCAAGTCCGGCGAGCAACTCACGGCTCCTGGGCCGCTGTTCGGCGTCCGGACCAAGCGCGTCGCGCAACGTGCGGACCTGCTGGAGCGTGCGGACGCGGGCGAAGACGTCCGCCGGGCCCGGCCCCGTGTGCAGACCGGCGTCCCGCGCCAGCCGGTCCAGCTCGGCGCCGCCGGGTTCCGGGGTGAACAGCCGCCACCGCCCGGGCCCGTCCCCGTTCTCCACGAGCACCGCGCGGACGTCGCCGTTCTTGTCGCGGGCCGTGCCCACCTCGCTGGTCGGCGCGTACACGGCGCGTCCGGTGCGGTTGGCGACGTGCTGGGCCACGGGCAGACCCGCGATCCGCGGCTGGCGCCCGGTCTCGCAGGAGTACAGCACCAAGGGCCGTTGCGTGTCGCCGTCGGCCGCCCACGCCTTGAGCGCCTCACCGAGTTGCACACCGCTGACCTTCACGGTGGGCCGGGAGGCGTCGTGCGTGCCGAGGGTGACGGCTCGGGGAGTGCCGTGCCCGACGAAGTAGTCGGCGCCCTGTTCGGTGCCGGCGCCGGGGAGCGCGGTCGGCGGACCGGTGAACACGGCACGCGGGACGAACTGCGCGGCGTCCACCGTGCCAGTGTTCGCGCGGGTGGTCGTCCCGCTGTCCGTGTCGGCCGTACCGGTCGTACCGGTCGGGTTCGGGAGGGCCGGGCCCGACTCCGTGCGTACGCCTCGGAAACTGTCCTGTCCGAGCAGCCCCCGGCGTCCGGCCTCACGGGCCGTGCCGTCGTCGGCCGGGTCCTGGGAGATGGTCAGCGTCCGCACGGCGCGCCCCGGTTCGGGCCGTGCCGCCGTGTCCGGCACCAGGCGCCGCACCTGGTCGAGCGGAACGGAACGGCCGTCCAGGGTGGTGAGGACCGGCTCGCCGACCGGTCTCGCACCCCCGTCCGCGGGACGTACGACGACCTGGGCGGACGGTGGCGCGGAGGCGACGGACGTGGTGCCGCCGTCGTCACCCGACTCCACGTGCAGTGCGGTGGCGGGCTCGCTCCACGGCCGCGAGACGGGGTCGAACTTGACCGTGGGTTCGCCGGTCGCCCGCGCGTCCCCGTTCGGGACAGTTCCGTCACCGGACGGCGACAGGGATTCGGCCTGCGGCAGCGGCGCCTTCCGGGACGGATCCGCGAGGGCGGACGGATCCGCGGGGGTGGACGGGTCCGCGCCGACGGACGAGTGGGGCTCGGCGGACGAGTTCCTGTCCACCGACGGGTCCGTGTCCACCGACGCGGTGCTCTCGGTGGCGACGGACCGGCCGTCCGGGGCCGGGCCGAGCGCGTCGGCGAGCGGCAGCAGTACGTCCGCGCCGGGGAACCCGGTCTCCGGCGCGAGGGCGTCGGCGGCGGGAGGAGCGGTAAGGGGGCGTACCCGGACCGGGGCGTCGGGTGTCTCACGGGTCAGCTCGGCGGCGGCCCGCACCGGGCGTCCGGTGCCGTCGGACGCCGTTGGCGGGCCGAGCACCACGGCGCGGTCGGCGCCCGCCCGGTCGAGGAGCGCGGCCGCCTCGGGCGACGCCGAGGCCGGCGGGGGCCCGTCGGACACGACGACGGTCAGCGGTGCGGAGTCCCCCGCGGCGTCGACGGAGCCGGTCGCCCCGGGCTTCGGCGGCGCGGGGGCGACGTCGCCGAGCAGCGGGTCCGGGCTCGCCGACGTGCCGTCCGTCGAGGTCACGACCCCGGAGACGGGTGCGCCCGAGTCCTCCGGTACGTCGGCGGGGCGCGGGTCCTCTCCCGGCACCGGAGCCTCCCCGGCGGAGTCCGCGGCACCACGGTCGTCGCCACTCGCCCCACCGTCATGCGCACCGGCGTTCGGGCCGGTACCGGTGTCCGTACCGGGGACGGCGCCCGTACCGCGACCGGGACCGGCCCCGGTGCTGCCGCTGGTGCCGGCTCCGGCTCCGGCCGCGGAACCCGCACTCGTAGTCGTAGTCGTACCGGCGCCGGCCACCGGACCACTCGCGCCGGCACCAATGCCCGTGCTGCTGCCGGCCCCCGTGTTGGCACCGGTGCCCGTACCGCTGCCCGTGTCGCTGTGCGCGCCTGTGTCGGCGTGGCTGCCACTGCCGGTACCCGCACCGATGCCGCTGCCCGCACCGGTGCCGCCGGTCCCCGCACCCGCACCCGCACCCGCACCCGCACGGACATCGCCGCCGACATCGCTGCCGCTGCCGGCACCGGGAGTGGCGCCGCCGACCCTGCCCGTGCCGCTGCCGGCACCGGGGACGGCCGCGGTCTCCGTGGCCGTCCCCGCTCCGGGCCCCGCGTCCGTTCCCGAACCCCGGCCGCCCGCCTCCCCCACCGGCACCGTGCCGTCGGTGGCGGTCGGCGGCGGGGTCACCGTCACCGGCGTACCGAAGCCCTCCAGGGCCCGGCGGACGCCGTCCGTGTCGATCTCGGTGGCGGGGCCGTTCCCGGCGGGAACCAGGCGGATCTCCGTGGCCCGCGCGAGGTCCCCGTGCAGGGCGTCACGGACGCCGATCTCCCGGGCACCGGGAGGCTGCGCGCCCCGCAGGGCGGCGAGGTCGCGGAGCGCCTGCTCCCGGACGTCGGCGGAGCCGTGGTGGACCTGCTGCCACAGGCCGTTCTCCGCGGCCGTCACGGGCAACGGGCCCGGGGAGTACGGCGGCGGAGCCGGCGACGTGTACGGAGGGGGCTCCTGGGCGGAGTACGGCGGCGGCGCCCCGACGCCGCCGTCCCGCGGGGAGGGGGCGGACGCGAGGGAGGTGGCGCCGGTGCCGCCGGCGGTGTCCGCGGGCGCGGGGCCGTCGGTACGGTCGGTGCCGCCCCCGGTCCGCGAGGACCCGTCGGAGTCCCGTGCCCAGGAGGAGCCGGAAGTGCGGGTCTCGCCGGCCGAGACCGTGGGCGGCTTGCCCCGGAACCCTTCGAGGATGTTGCGCAGTTCGGCGCTGCCGTTCTTGGCTCCGCCGGTGAGTGTCGACTCGACCTGGCTGCTGAGACCGGCGCCGACGAACGTGGACCAGCTCGTGGACCAGTCGCCGTCGAAGGCGCCCTTGATGAGGATCTCGCCGAGCGCCTCGCCGGAGCCGGCGGCGAGGAAGTCGGCCGTGCCCTTGAGTCCGTAGTGCCCGGCGAGCGCGCCCGGCCGGTCGGCGTTGTTGCGCAGGAGTAGGTTGTTCCGCCACAGCTCGGGGTTGTTGCGGAAGTTGTTCCGGAAGGAGAACAGGTCCCGGAAGCCGGTCGGCGGGTTGTACCCGGCGCCGGGGCCACCCGTGACCGGATCGGGACGGTCGTGCGGGGTGGTGTCGAACTTGGCGTCGGGGTCCGGCTTGGTGTTCGGCGTGGGGTTGCCGATGTCCGGGTCGGGGCCGTTCTTCACCCTCGGCGGTGGCGCCTTGTAGTCGAGGTCGGGCCCGTTCTTCAGGAAGGTGCCGTCGTAGCCCTTGACGATCCTGCGGGCGAAGTCGGCGAACAGGCTCGTCAGGCCGCCGGCCGCGGCGCCGAACGCGGCGTCCTTGAGGATCTGGCTCCAGTCGAAGCCGTCGGGACGGCGGCCGTCGGGGGCGAAGTTCATCATCGCCAGCCGGACCGCGAAGGTGGTGAACGCCTCGGAGAACGCCTCGGTCAGCGAGGGCGCGATGTGCAGCCGCTGGAGCAGGTGGCTGAGCGTGGTGAGGATGAAGAACCGGCTGCGCATCTTGGCCAGCATGATCTGGCTGGCCGACGCACCGCCGGTGAAGAACGACAGCGCCAGGTAGATGGCGATCTCGATGAGCAGCCGGATGACCTCGGCGATCACCTGCCACTTGGACTCCATGATGTCCATGGAGGTCTTGCGCCGGCCCTCGGCGATCTTGTCGAGCTGCTCGGAGAACTCCCGCAGGTAGTTCCTGCCGCCGTCGTCGGTGAGGGTGCCCATCGCGGCGGCGTACGCCTTCGACAGGTCGTCCGGCATCGCCTCGCCGATGTCGTGGACCGACTTCTGGATCAGCGCGGACATCTGGTCGATCTTGCGGCCCAGCCGGGCGTACGGCCCCCGGCTCTCGTAGGCGAGGTCCTCGTCCGCGTCGATGAGCCGCTCTCCGGTGAGGATGAAGATCATCGCGTTGACCTCGGGCGAGGGCATGATGCTCATCGGCGACCGCCCGTGAGGCCGTGCGGACAGCACCGCGGGACCGCTCCCGGCACGGAGCGGGAGCGGGTCGCGGCGGCGGAGGGGTCAGTGGCGGCCATGCCCGCCCGTGTCACCGCCGCCCGAGCCGCCGAGGCCGAAGCCGTCGGTCTCGATCCGGTTGGTGTTGCGCTCGATGTCCTCCAGGTTGCGGTCCCGGGTGTCCTCCATGAGCTTGACCTGGCTGAGCGTGGCGTCGGTGATGCTCACCAGCGCGTCGCGGATGGACATCATGGTGTCCTTGGTGACCTGCCGCTCCTTCTGCTCCTGCGGCTTGGCCTTCTCCGCGAAGTCGCCCGACGTGCCCGGCCACGAGACCGTGGGGGCGAGGCCGTCGAGGAACTCCTCGGTCATGCTCCTGGCCAGCGTGGCGATCTCTTCCAACTGCCCGCTCAGGGCCTCGATGCGGGCCGGGTCGACGTAGTAGCGCTGCCCCATGTCAGTCCTCCCCGTCCTCGTCGAGCGCGTCGCGCCAGCCCGGCGCCCGGCCGTCCCCGCGGGCGGTGTCCTCGTCGTCCTTCTCCAGCACCCCGGGGCCGAAGATCCGTTCCCAGTCCAGTTCGAAGCCCTTCAACTCGGGCACCTCGCTGCTGGGTTCCGTGAAGGGCGCCATCGCCTTCATCACGTGCCGGTTCATCTTCTGCTGCGCCGCGTTCGCCGCCTCCAGGACGCTGGCGGCCAGCTCCTGGGGGGACATGTCGCGGTACTTGTGCTCCAGGAAGTCGATGCCGGTCAGCGTGCCCTGGGCGCCCACGGTGACGCGGACGGCACGGTCGGAGGAGAGCACCGCGAACGAGGCCTGCCGCAGCTCGCGTTCGGTGCGCTCGACCGCCTCCTGGGCGGACCGGAGCTCGGCCATGGCCTTCTCCAGCCGCTGTTCCAGTGGTTCCGTCACGTCCACTCCCTGATGTCCTGTGACTGCACAGTCGATCTTGCCTGGTGGGATGCCGGTCGCGGCAGCCGGGGACCGAGTGGCGTTCGTCTCCCCACACCGTCCGCGGCGGCCACCCGCCCGGCCGTCACCGTCCGATGACGGCCGGGGTGCCGCCGTCCTCGGTGCCCCACACGTCCGCGTCCTCCTCCAGGTAGTCGGCGGAGGTCGTGACGCCGCGGGCCTGGCCCGGCTCCTGCTCGGGGGAGTCGCCGCCGGTGGTGGCGACGCGGGACGCCGGGGCCAGGAAGGTGTCGCCGTCCTCCTGGCGGTTCCAGGGGCTGCGCCGCCTGCGGTTGCGGCGCTCGCTCTCCTCGGCGGCGTCGACCAGGACGGCACGCACCCGCTCGCCGTTGCCCTTCTCTCCGCCGCCTCCCATGCCGCCCATGCCGCCCATCGGCATGCCGGGGGTGCCGGGCATGCCCGGGGCGCCGGCCGTTCCGGACCCGGCGGCCGGGGCGAGCGGGGTGCCTCCGGCCGCGGTGGCCCCGTCGGACAGCGGGGCCGCGGTGCCGGTGAGCAGGCCGTCGGAGCCGACGGAGGCACCGGCGGTGAGTCCCCCGCCGGTGGCGGAGGTGAGTGAACCACCATTGTTCAAACCGAGGTCGTCGGCGGAGAGCGTCTCGGTGCTGGTGCCGCCGCCCCCGCCGCCGCTGCCCCCGAGCCCGTCGAGCGAACCGAGACCGTCGAGCGAACCGAGTGCGTCGAGGAGACCGGTGCCGTCGGAGGAGGCCGGACCGTTGCCCGTGTTGAGGTCGTGCAGGTTCACCGTCTCCGTGTTGCCCTGCGCGTCGGTGACGGTGGCGATGCCTGTCTCCGGGTCGACGACCTGGGTGCTGCCGTCCGGGAAGTCGGTGGTCAGCCGACCGTTGTCGAGGGAGGTGACGGAGCCGTCGGGGTTGGTCACCCGCGCGCCGTGGGTGAGGTCGGTGGTGGTGACGGACCCGTCCGGGTGGGTGGCGGTCAGCATGCCGGTCTGGGTGTCGAACGTCGCCCGGGTGCCGTCCGGGAACCGGGTGAGCAGGTCGTCCCCGGCCAGCGAGGTGTCACCGCCCGTCGGTGTCCGGAGCCCGGAGCCACCGGAGTTGAGGCCGTCGAGGCTGCCCAGATCGAGGTCGCCGGGGCCGTTCAGGTCGCCGTTCGACTGGGTCGGCAGATCGCCAAGGGAACCGAGGCCGCCCTGCCCGCTCTGGCCGTTGAGCCCTCCGAGGCTCCCCAGGTCCGTGGTGGTCGTCGAACCGTCCGGACGAGTCGTGACCGCCTGACCCGTCGACGGGTCGATGCTCTGCGTCGTACCGTCCGGGAACCTCGTCGTCAGACTCCCGTCATCACCCATGGTCGTCGTCGCACCGTCGGGCCCCGTCGTCGTCAACACCCCCGAGTCCGGATCGAAACGCGTACTGCTCCCGTCCGGGAACCGACTCGCCACATCACCCCCCGACACCTGCGTACTGCCACCCGTCGGCATGTCCAACACCCCGCCACCGGAACCGGCGTTCAACCCCCCGAGGCTCCCCAGATCCGTGGTGGTCGTCCGCCCGTCCGGGAAGGTCGTGGCGAGCTTGCCGTCGTCGGTGAGGGAGGTGACCGAGCCGTCCGGGTTGGTCACCCGCAGGCCGTTGCCCAGGTCCGTTGTGGTGGTCGCGCCGTCGGGGCCGGTGGTGGTCAGCAGGCCGGTGTCGGGATCGAAGCTGGTGCTGCTGCCGTCCGGGAACCGCGCGACGGGGTGGCCGTCGACTAGGCCGGCGGTGCGCTCGTTCGGCAGCCGTGAACCGCCGCCGGAGTTGAGGCCGCCGAGACTGCCCAGGTTCGCCGTCGGGGGAACGGCCGCGGGCTGGTCGCCGCCCGGGCCACCGAGGCCCGCGAGGCTCTGGCCGACCGCCTTGTCGGCGTCGCCGAGGGTGCCGAGGTCGTCGATGACCGGGCCGCCGCCGGGGCCGCCGTTCACCCCGCCGAGGGTGCCGAGGTTGTCGGTGAGCGCGCTGTCCGTGTCTCCGGAGCCGCCGTTGAGACCGCTCATGTCGCCGAGGCTCTCGGTGACCGGGAGGTCGCGGTTCAGCAGGTCGGCGAGGCCGCCGAGGTCCGTGGTCGACGGGTCGTTCAGCGTCCGCAACTGCTCCTTGGCCTCGTCGGCCTGCTTCTCCTGCTCGGCACGGAGTTCGTCCTGGTACTTCCGGTCCTCCTCGCGCTGCCGGTTCTGCTCCTCCCGCAGCTCGTCCTGAGCCTTGCGGTCCTCCTCACGCTGCCGGTTCTGCTCCTCCCGCAGCTCGTCCTGAGCCTTGATCTCCTCCTGGGCCTCCTCGGCCTTGCGCTTCTCGTACTCCTGCGAGGCCGTGCTGGTCGACTTCGGCTCGGGGAGGTTCTCGGTGAAGTCGCTGCCCAGGTCCAGGAAGGTGTTGTTCAGCGTGGACTGCACGGTCCGGGCGGGCTTGACGAGGTACTCGTCGACGCCGCGGCTCCAGATCTGCACGGCCTTGTCGCCGACCTTCGCCCAGTTGGCGATGTCGGTGAGGTCGCCGTACTCGGGGTGGTTCTGGGTGAAGTTCTCGCGCGGGTCGTGGTAGGTGGTCGAGGAGTACGCCGAGTAGGTCGTCTTGATGTCCGTGTTGTCGACGTTGTTGGTGTCCACCCACTGGGCCAGGTCGTCCAGGACGTACCGCAGCACCTGGTGCGGGTCGTAGTAGTCCGAGTTGGCCCAGGTGATCCAGGCGTCCAGCAGCTTGCCGGCCGCGTCCTCCAGTGCCGAGCGGGCCTGGGAGAGGGCGCGCGAGTACACCGTCTTCCCGGTTCCGTCGCCCTCGCCCGTGCTGGGCTTCTCGTCGAACGTCTCGATGTACGCGTCGTAGTTCTCGCGGATCTTCGTCAGCAGGCTGCGGAAGACCTCCGCGGCCTCGCCCTTCCAGGTCGCGTCCTCCCGGCCGAGGGCGTCCTCCCACTCCTTGATCTTGGGCCCCTGGTCCCGGAAGAACTGGGCCGCGAAGTCGAAGGCCCGACCGGTGGTGTTGAAGGAGTTGAGGTCGACCGAGGCGTCCTCCGCCACGCCGAGGTTGCTGAAGCGGGCGTCCGCCGTGTTGCCGCCGAGCAGTTCGAGGAGCGCCGTCCGCGGCCCGTTCATGTAGCGGGCGAGGGCGACCGTGCTCATCTGGTCCTTGTTGTAGTCCTTGAACTCGTTGCCCTCGCGCACGGAGGCGTTGGCGACGTCGTCCGTCCCGGGCTCGGCGAAGATCGTCTCGTCGCCCACCCTCACCCGGCCCTCGAAGACGATCCGGGCCTGCTTGATCTGGGTCTTCTTGCCGCCGTCGAAGAACCAGATGTCGTAGTCCTCGCCGGTGTTGCGCAAGAAGCCGGACGCGTCCTTGACGAACGAGCCGAGGCTGCGGTCCCTGATGTCCATGCGGAACAGCTTGCCGCCGTGGTCGGAGCGGAGGGTGTCGAAGACGGTGCTGCGGTCCGGCACCGGGTAGCCGGTGATGTGCGTGACCAGGCCCGCCCAGACGTCGGACGACGCGTCCGTGGCACCCTCGTACTTGTTGACGTTCTTTACGGAGTCCGCGTCGTAACGGTCGACCACCGGGCACCCTCTCTGGTCGGGTTGTGGTGCGGCACACGACGGGCCTGTCGCGCCGCAGGGGATTCACTAGGAGTCGGAGTCACCCGCGCCGTCGCCGCCGGCGGTGAGGGTGTCGACCTCGTCGAAGTGCTGGAGCAGCGTCTGGGCGTCGATCGCGTCCAGGTTCTTGGCCTGGGTCTTGCGCGCCCCCTCGATGGTGTCGGTGAGCGCGTCCTGCAGCTCCTTGTACAGGTCGATCTGGTCGCCGAGGAGCTTGTCGAGGGCCGTGGCGGCCTCCCGGACACCTTCGAGCAGCTTGGGCCCCGAGATCCGCCCGTCACTGGCCATCTTGCCGATGCGCAGCAACTGCTGGCTCTGGTCGAGGTTGTCCTCGGTGGTGTGACCGTCGACGAGGTCGCCGAGCGTGCGGGGGTCGCCCTCCCCACCGCCCTGGCGGTGCCTCTTGGCGTCCTTGTACGCCCGGTCCACCTCGTAGTCGCGGAAGTTCTCCATCGCGGACAGGTCGAAGTGCTTGATGTCTGTGGGGTTGTCGGCCATCGGAAGCTCTCCTGCCGCTCGGTGCCTGACGGGTGGGACGCGCGGAGCGCGCGACGGCGGGCACGCGCCGCCGTGTGACCGCCGGCGGCGCGTCGCCCGCCGCGGCGCGTTCCGGACGGAAGCGGGGCGAGGCGGGCAGCTCTTAACGCGCCCGCACGTTGCCCCAGTTGTCGGCGCTGCGGCGCTCGTCACGGGAGTGGTTGTCGTGAATGGACTGGATCAGCGTGCCGTTGTCGTGGAGCAGGGTGGCCATGTTCTTGGTGGCCTGGTCCCACTCCATCTGCACGCGGCGGTACATCTCCTGGTCCGCACCCTCCCAGGACGCGACGAGCGGCTTCAGCTCGTCCTCCAGGTTGTTGAGGGTGTTGATGATCTGCTGGGTCTGGTCCGTCAACTCCTCGACGGCCTTGCGGACCACGGGGTACTGCACGTCGATGATGCCGTCGGCCATGACGTCTCCTCTCTGGTGACCGGACGCCTCCCGTCCGGCAAACACGAACAGTGCGGCGTCAGTGGGGTGCCGCACCGCGCCGGACGCGTCAGAGCAGCGCCTGGAAGACGCCCTGACTGGTCTTGCTGTTGAGGACCTCCGTGAGGTCCTGGTTCTCCTGCGCCAGGCGGTTGGCGGAGGTGACGTTCTCCTGGAGGGCGTCGATCATCTTGCTGATCTGGACGACGACCGTCTGGGCCTCCGCGTTCCAGCTCCGGAAGAGCTTCAGCAGTGCCTGGCCCTCGTCACCGCCCACGCCGGAACGCGAGGCGATCTCGGCGACGTTGTTCTGGATCCTCTCCACCTGGCTCCGGGCCGACTCCAGGGACGAGACGCCCCCCAAGCCCTTGGCATATTCCGCTTTCCTTGCGGCACTGTCCGCCATGTCGCGCTCCCTTCGTTCGAGCGATCACGTCGCACGGTTGCCCGCTGAGGCTAAGTAGAACCCCCTCTTCCGCGCAATGCGGGGCGGGAATTTTCGACGTCCGCGGGGCCGCCCGAAATACCTCTGGTGCACGGTAGTTGACCAAAGGTTTCGATCAGATGAACAGAGGCGCCGAGCGAACTGTCCGTTATAGGGCGTCCACACGGACGCCGGGTCCGACGCGGGCGCCATTCGGGCGGACCGAAGCGGCAAACGGTCATCGGAAACGGGCCGCCGCCGGGCGGCGGCCGGGATATGAGGGGCATACCGACAATGCACGGAACGGCCGCCGTGGATTCCCGATCCGGGCTCCGTCCGTGACCACAAAGACCGAAAAGCACGTCAGTCGAATGACCAGGCGACCAGGCGGTCCGGAAATCGCCCCGAATTCACCCCTCTTCCGGCCTCAGAGATCCCTTTGAGCCTCTTGTCGGGCTCGGGGCGCGGTGTCCGCTGTGCCCCGACGTGCTCAATGTGCCCGAGGGGTTTCCCGGGACGAAGCCCGCAGCCTCGGCCTTCTCCCCCGGGTCCGTCCCGCCCCGCTGCGCGGACGTTCCGCAGTCGGGCGCCGTGACCCGCACCTTCGCGGCCCCGGAGGCGGCGTCCGGGTCGAGGTCCGCGCCGGTCGGCAGTGCCGCGAGCAACGGCGCGGGCACCGAGTCGATGTCGTCGGTGGTGTAGCCCAGCGCCCGGAGGGAGTCGTCGGCGGGCACACGGTACTTCACCCCGTTCTCGGCGACCAGGTAGGTGGTGCCCGCGTGGGCCGCGCCACTCGCGTGCAGCGCCCGCACCAGGGCGCCGTGGCCGGGCCGTACGACGGTGGCGTCGGTCGGCACGCACGCCTCGCGCACGGGGTCGGCGGTGCCCTCCGACACCGCGACCGGCGCGAGTTCGGCCAGCGGGGCCAGCACCGAGCCGATGCGGGCGCCGCCGTCACCGCCGTCCACCTGGGCGCACAGCGCGCTGCCCCGCGGCACGGCCTGCGGGACCGGGGGCGCGTCCGGCAGCCCCGCCGTCCCCGCCCGGCCGGCCCCCTCGGCCCGATGCTCACGCAGCGCGTCGGCGCCGACGGTACGCGCCTGGGGCGACTCGCCCCGGTAGGCGTCCTTCTGCGTGGCCGGGTCACCCAGCACCAGGGCGGCGCCGAGCCGGGTCAGCGGCACCAGGCCCTCCTCGCGCAGCAGGTGGTACGTGCTCGCGCCGCCGGGCACGCTCACCTCGAAGACCTGGCCGACGCGCGTGTCCTCGCCGCCGAGCTGCGGGCCCTCGCCACCGCGTCCGGGCACCTCGGGCGCGCGCAGCTCGGGGCCGGGGGCGAGCGCGTCCAGGAAGGCCGCCGAGACCGGCACCGCCCCCACCGAGCCGTAGCCGAGCGCGGTTCGGGCGTCGGACTTCTCGTCCAGCGGCAGCCTGCTGCCCCGCCACACCAGGTACTGCGTCTTGTCCGGCCCGCGCACCAGCACCCCGCGGTCGCCCGCGACCGCCGAGGCGTCCACCGGCGCGCCGACCACCAGCGTCGTGGCCCCGGCCCTCTCGACGGCCGGGGACGTGCGCGCGCCCGAGGTGCTGGGACCGGCGCCGTCCGGCCCGGTGACGCACATGTGCCAGGCCCCGCCGTCGAGCTGCCCGGCGTCGGGCAGGCCGTCCGGTGCGCCGGGGATGCCCACCGGGCCGCCGACGGGCACGTCCCGCAGCGAGGCGGTGCCGACGTCCTCGGTGGGCAGGTCGGATCCGCCGATCAGCCGCGCGGAGGTGTAGTTGCGCACGGGGTGCAGGACGCCGTCGGTGTCGGTCCACAGGTAGCGGGCGCCGGTGTCGCGGTTGACCACCAGGTGCGGTCCGTCGCGCCAGGCGTCGTTCCCGCCTGGCCGCAGCAGCCCGTAGACCACGGTGCCGGCCCCGATCAGGACGGTGAACAGCAGGCCGAAGACGACACCGCGGGTGGTGCGTCCCAACGGGCTCTCCGGGGCGTCCGGGGAGGCCGTCAGCAGACCCGAACTGAGCCTGCCCATCATGAAGCTGTGGGCCTGTACCTGGTCGCGCTTGGACTGCACGGCCTCTCCTCGTCTCGTCTTCCGTGGGCCCGAGGTGGGTGGATGCGGGCGGACCCTTCCCGGTACCGGGGGCGCGGGCGCTCCCGCGCGTCCCCGGGTCCGGTCGCCGAACTCCCGTGCGCCGGCCGGGGTTCGGGACTCGGCCTAGCCGAACAGTCCGCGCAGCCAGCCGAAGAGGCCGGCCACCCAGAGGGTGAGCGGCAGCAGCGCGACCGCGAAGACGGTGTGCGCCAGCTCCGCCGCGCGGCCCCAGTACGGCAGCATCCGGCGGCCGGGCACGGTCCAGGTGGCGATCACGAGGCCGCAGGCCGCGGCCAGCAGGACCGCGAAGACCACCAGGCGGGTGTCGGTGTCGCCGTCCACCGCCCAGGCGCGGGCGAGCAGCAGCAGGCCCCAGACGCCGGGCAGTGCCAGCGTCAGCCGCTGGCTGACGGCGACCAGGCCACGGGAGTGCAGGAGCAGCAGCAGGCTGAGGACGAGCGCGGTCAGGACCTCGGGCAGGTCCGGGTGGTGGGCGAGGACGACCAGGGCGGCCACGGCGGCGGTGCCGGTGGCCGCGAAGAGCGCGGTCACCCAGCGTCCGGCCAGTTCGGTGCGTTCGGCGACCTCGTCGCCGGCGTAGGGCTCGATGCCCTCCTGCAGTTGGCCGGCGGATGACGGCAGTGCGGGCATCCGCATGCCGGCCAGCTTGAAGGCGGACGGCGCGACGGCTCCGGCGCCGAGGGCGAGCACCGTCATGACCAGCGCCACGGCGGCCGGCGCGTCCAGACCGGTGTAGCCGACCAGCGCGCCCGTGATGGCGGTGACCACCGCCACCAGGGCCGTGGCGAACAGCGCCGGGGCGCCCACCGCGGTCGCCGCGAGGGCCAGCACCGCGCCGCCCGCGCCGGCGGCGCCCGCCGCGAGCAGCCGCGCGCCCACCACCCGTGCCGTGTCCGGGCCGCCGAGGTCGCCGCCGGGCAGGACCCAGCCGGCCAGCGCGAGACAGGGGGCGACCAGCAGGCCGAGGACGGTCGCCGTGAGCCGGTCGCCGACCGCCCGGCTGGCCGAGCCCGCGCCCGCGAGCGCCAGCAGTCCGGCCACCCCGGCGCAGACCACCCGCAGGGGGCCCGAGCCGTCCACCCCGGGCCAGAACAGCAGCACCAGGGCGACGATCACGGTCGCCGCCGCCGTACCGCCGAGCAGTCCGCGGGCGGCCTTCGGGCTCCAGGTGTGCATCCGCCGGCCGACCGTCTCGGAGATGCCGTCCACCAGGTCGTCGAGGCGTGCCTCGGGCAGCGCCTCGGTGTGCGGGCGCAGGTACAGCACCTCGCCGTCGGCGAGACCGGCGCGGGCGAGGGTGGTCTCCTCGTCGAGCGGGGCGTCGCCCAGCCGTTGCAGCACCCAGCCGGCGTGGTCGAGTCCGGCCTCCTCGGCCTCCTCGCCCACATACCGCAGCAGCGTGGGCAGCAGGTCGGTGACCGGGACGTCGGCGGGGACGGCCAGGTCGACGCAGACGTGGGGCGCACGTACGGTCAGGCGGCACAGTTCGGCCACCGTGCTGTCGGTCATCAGCACAACTTTCGTCATCCGTGGGGGGACTTCGGCAGAAGGACTTCCACGTGCAGGGGACGGGAGCACAATACGGAACGCGAGCGGGACGGGGCAGAGGGTCCCGGCACCGGAACGGTCACGGAAATGTGAGCCGTGTACCGAACGGTGTGCACGCCCCGCGTGGACAGGCCGCGTTCGGTGAATGCAGACTACTGCCTGCGCCCGTCGGACCGTGTCGCGGACCTCGCACCGCGAAGGGAATGCGCGTGGCCGCGGTCCGGATGTCACACGCCCGTTTCCCGCCCGGAATATTCACCTGACTCCCACCGGACCACGGGCCGCCCGGAACCGGCGCGGTACAACCTGTCCGTCTCCCGGCACGCCAATGGGCGACCGGGGCGCAATGTCCAGTGATAGCGGAGGTTCGGTCCTTGAGTGTGGTGCTGTTTCGCCGTCCCGCCCGCAGGCGCGGGCCGGAGATGCCCGAAGGACAATTGACCCTCCAGGAACCGCCGGTCCTTTCCGAGACCGTGCCGGACACCTCCACGATCTGGACATATCTCCCGATGGCACTCATGTCCATGTCGATGATGCTGATGTTCCTGCGTCCCGGCGGCGGCAACGGCGTCTTCATGTACCTGGCGCTGGGTGTCATGGCGCTCTCCGCCGCCGCCATGCTGCTGGGCCAGCTGATGCGCCGCTCCGGCGAACGCAAGCAGCGCCTGAAGGGCGAGCGCCGCGACTACCTCCGCTACCTGGCACAGATCCGCAAGCGGGTCCGGGCGACCGTCGTGGAGCAGCAGCGGGCACTCGCCTGGCGCCATCCCGACCCCGCCTCGCTGCGGTCCCTGGCCCGCACCTCACGGCTGTGGGAACGCCGGCCGGCCGACGAGGACTTCGGCGAGATCCGCATCGCGGTGGGCGAGCAGCAGCTCGCCCTCTCCCTCAACCCGGTCTCGACCCGGCCGGTCGAGGACCTGGAACCCCTGTGCGCGCACGCTCTGCGCCGCTTCATCCGCGCCTACTCGACCATCCCCGAGCAGCCCCTCGGCCTCTACCTGCGCTCCTCGGCCCGCATCCTGCTGCGCCCCGAGGACGCCGTCGAGGAGGACGCCGCCCCCCGGGTCCCCGCGCCGGGACAGGCCCTGGACGGCACGGGCGGGACGGCGGGCAGCGGGACGCCGAGGCCGACCGGTCCCGCCGACGAGGCGCTGGCGGCCCTGGTGCGTGCCGTGATCGCGCAACTCGCCGTCTTCCACGCTCCCGAGGAACTGTGGCTCGCCGTCTGCGCCAGTGACGACCGGCGTTCCGACTGGGAGTGGGTGAAGTGGCTGCCGCACGTCCTGGACCCTCACGAGGAGGACGGCGCCGGACCGGTCCGCCGCATCACCGCGGACCTCGCCGAACTGGACGACCTGCTCGGCAGCGAGTTCGCCGAGCGTCCCGGCTTCGACCCGGACGCCAGGCCCGGCCGTGACGAGCCCTTCACCGTCGTCGTCCTGGACGGTGTCACCGTGCCCGAAGGCCACCGCTGGGCGGGCCACGGCTACCGCAACGCGCTGGTCCTGGACGTGTCGGGAGCCCTGCGCTGGCGTCCGGGCCGCAATACCCTGCGCCTGACGGTGGGACCCGACACGGTCAGCCTGGTGCGCACCGACCGCAGCCGCAAGGAGCGGTCGGTGCCGCTGGGCCGCCCCGACCGGCTCGGCCCGCTGGGCGCCGAGTCCCTGGCCCGGCTGCTCACCGCCCGTCGGATCAGCCTCGGCACCGACATCGCCCAGCCGCTGGAGACGGACATCGAGCTGACCACGCTGCTCGGCATACCCGACCTCCACCGGCACGACGCACGGGCCCACTTCGCCCGGCAGACCGGTTCCGCCCGGCTGCGGGTCCCGGTGGCCGTCGGCGTCGACGGCCGTCCGGTGGAGCTCGACATCAAGGAGTCCGCGCAGGGCGGCATGGGGCCGCACGGCCTGCTCATCGGCGCCACCGGCTCCGGCAAGAGCGAACTCCTGCGCACCCTGGTCCTGGGCCTGGCGCTGAGCAACTCCTCCGAAACCCTCAACTTCGTCCTCGTCGACTTCAAGGGCGGCGCCACCTTCCTCGGTCTGGAGGAGCTCCCGCACACCTCCGCCGTCATCACCAACCTCGCCGACGAGGCCGCCCTCGTGGAGCGCATGCAGGACGCGCTGCACGGCGAGCTGATGCGCCGGCAGGAGCTGCTGCGCGCGGCCGGCAACCACACGTCCGCGCTGGAGTACGAGCGTGTCCGCGCGGCCGGCGCCGAACTGGCACCGCTGCCCAGCCTGTTCGTGGTGGTCGACGAGTTCAGCGAGCTGCTCTCCTCGCACCGCGAGTTCATGGACCTGTTCGTGATGATCGGCCGCCTCGGCCGCTCACTCGGCGTCCATCTGCTGCTCGCCTCGCAGCGCCTGGACGAGGGCCGCATGCACCAGTTGGAGAGCCACCTGTCGTACCGGATCGGCCTGCGTACGTTCTCCGCGATGGAGAGCCGCGGTGTCCTGGGGGTGCCGGACGCCTACCAGTTGCCCGCCGCCCCCGGCAACGGCTACCTGAAGTCCGGGGTCGAGTCCCTGACCCGGTTCCGCGCCGCCTATTCCTCGGGCACCTACGCCCGCCGTACCGGTGCCGTGGCCCGGGCCCGGGTCGCCAGCCAGGTGGTGCCGTGGACCAGCGGCTGGGTCGTACCGCGGGCCCCGGAGCCGCTGCCGGAGCCGGAGCCGGCCGCCGAGGAGGCCGGCGAGGAGGAGACGCTGCTGGCCGTGGCCCTGGACCGGCTGCGCGGGTCCGGCCCCGCCGCGCACCAGGTGTGGCTGCCCCCGCTGGACACGCCCGTGCCGCTGGACGCGCTGCTGCCCGGCATCGTCGCCGACCCCGAGCGGGGCCTGACCGCGGCCGGCTGGTCCGGCACCGGCAAGCTGCGCGTGCCGGTCGCCCTGGTCGACAAGCCCTTCGAGCAGCGCCGCGACCCGCACGTCGTGGACCTGTCCGGGGCCGGCGGCCACATCGCCGTCGCCGGCGGTTCGCAGAGCGGCAAGTCCACCCTGATCCGTACGCTGATCGCCGCCCTCGCGCTCACCCACACCCCGGCGGAGGTGCAGTTCTACTGCCTCGACTTCGGCGGCGGCGGTCTGTCGCAGCTTGCCTCGCTGCCGCACGTCGGCGGGGTGGCCGCGCGGCTCAACCCGGAGCGGGTGCACCGGGCCGTCGCCGAGGTGATGACACTGCTGGCCCACCGCGAGCAGTTCTTCGTGGACCACGCCGTCGACTCGATGCAGTCCTACCGGCGCCGCCGGGCCGCCGGGGAGTTCCCCGACGAGCCCTTCGGCGACGTGTTCATGGTGGTCGACGGCTGGTCGACGGTCCGCCAGGACTACGACGACCTGGTGCCGAAGTTCAACGAGCTGGCCGCGCGCGGCCTCAACTACGGCGTCCACCTGCTGATCGGCACGACCCGCTGGGTGGAGTTGTCCGCCCAGGTCCGCGACCAGTCCGCCACCCGCCTGGAACTGCGGATGGGCGACCCGATGGACTCCGAGGTCGACACCCGCAAGGCGCGCGCGGTGCCCCGTACCGGAGGACGCGGCCTCACCCCCGACAGCAAGATGCACTTCCTCGCCGGTCTGCCCCGCATCGACGGCAGCGGCTCCGTGGACGACCTCGGCGAGGGCGTCAGCCACCTGGTCTCCGAGATCTCCCGGCACTGGACGGGTCCGTCCGCCCCGCAGATCCGGATGTTGCCGCACCGGCTGCCGGTGGCCGAACTCCCCGCCCCGCAGCCGACGGAGGGCGGCGGCGTGCGGTTGGCGCTCGGCATCGACCAGGACGCCCTGGAGCCGGTCTGGCACGACTTCAGCCGCACACCGCACCTGACCGTGATCGGCGACACCGAGAGCGGCAAGACCAATCTGCTGCGCCGGATCACGGCGGGCATCACCGCCCGGTACGCGCCCGGCGAAGCGAAGATCATCGTGGTCGACTACCGCCGTACGCTGGTGGACACGATCCCCGAGGAGTACCGCATCGGGCACGTCATCTCCCTGGACAACCTCAAGGAGACGGTCGAGGGCGCGGCCCGCGCGATGAAGACCCGGGTCCCCGGAGCGGACATCGCCCCGTCCCGGATGCGCCGGTGCGACTGGTGGACGGGGCCGCGCCTGTTCGTCCTCGTCGACGACTACGACATGGTCTCCGGCAACTCCTTCCAGAGCCCCTTCGAGCCGCTCTTCGAGCACCTGACCCTCGGCTTCGAGATGGGCCTGCACCTGGTCGTCGCCCGCAGCGCGATGGGCGCGGGGCGTGCCATGAGCGACGCGCTGCTGCGCCGCCTCGACGAGGCCAGCAACCCGGCGGTGCTGCTGTCCTGCCCTCCCACCGAGGGCAACCTGTTCGGCAACACCAAGCCGCGCAGCCTCCCGCCCGGCCGTGCCCTGCACGTCGCCCGGCGCAAGGCACGGCTGATCCAGACGGCGCTGGTGGAGGACGCGCCGGAGGGCTGAGGGACACGGCGACGCGCAAACGCCCGGGGAGGTCGTCCAGAGGGCGCCCCGGACGTTCCCGTGTCGCGCGGAAGCGCTCCCCCACCCGCACACCACGGACGCGTGCGCCCGGCCGGCCGACGGAACGGCACTGGTGGCCGGGCGCGGACGGCCCCGGCGTGGCCCCGCTCACCGGCCGGTCCGCGTGTGTCCGCCGGGGCGGGAAGAGACGGGCCGGTACTCAGTCCCGGGCGGTGTCCGCCGGGCGCCAGCCACGGGCGCGGGCGCGCGGGAGGGCGACGACGGCCCAGAGCACGGCCAGGACACCGGCGGTGCCGAGGAGCACGAAGACGGTGGCACGGTCCGCTGCCCGGTCGGCGGCGGCGGTGTCCCGTACGGTCACCGGTTCCGCCTGCGTCCGCGTGCGGGCGACGGCGTCCGCGTCGCCGAGGACGGTGGTGACGGCGGCGTAGGCGTCCAACTGCGGGACGTCCGCCGGGTAGGCGGTGGCCGTCAGCCGGTGGACGATCTGGGCGGGGGTCTCGTCCGGGCGGGCGGCGCGGAGCAGCGCGGCGGTCCCGGCGGTGTACGCGGCGGCGACCGAGGCTCCGGCCCCGAGGTAGTGGCCGCTGCCGCGCGGGCCGCCGGAGACCACCCCGGCGCCGGGCGCGACCAGGTCGACGCCGTCGGTGGGCAGGGCGTCGCCCGGGCGGGCGCCGCTGGGCAGCATGTCGGCGACGGAGAGGACGCCGGGCTCACCCGCGGGGTAGTAGGTGCGGGTCGGCGTCTCCCGCGTGGCGTTGGCGGTCGGCGGGTCGGGCGTGGCGGCGGCGACCACCACCGCACCGGCGTCGAGGGCGTCGGCGACGGCCGAGGTCAGCTCCTTGTCGCGCTTGGGCAGGGCCACCCCGATCGCGATCACGTCCGCTTCGGCGGCGGTCGCGTCCCGCACCGCCCGGGCGACAAGCGCGGCGTCGGGGGTGCCGCGCTCGTCGGTGCCGCGCAGGGCGAGCAGCTTCGCGCCCGGCGCGACGCCCGGCAGCCGGCTTGTGCCCCAGCCCTCCCCGACGATCAGCCCGGCGAGGAAGGTGCCGTGTCCGACGCAGTCGTCACCGGCGGCCCCCCGGGCGGTGACCCGGTCGCCGAGCCCGGCGGCGCCGGCCCGGACGCCGGTGTCGACCAGGGCGACGGTGGTCCCCGCCCCGTCGCCGTGCCGGCGCACCCGGGCCAGGTCGAGGCGCTGGCGCGACCAGTCCTGCTTCTCGGCCTTCTCGCGCGAGGCCGCGGTGCACTCCACGGCCCGGGCGCCGGGGTCGAGCGCGGAGGGCATCGGCGGCAGCCCCTGCCGTTCGCCGTCGGCGGCGGGCACCGCGTGCACCGGCTCCGCCACGGCGGGCGCCGCCGTCGGCAGCAGCAGGAGGGCGGACAGCGCCAGGCCGCGCAGCGGACGGACCGCGTCCGGCCGGCGGCGCCTCACCGGGCCGCCTTCGCGGTCGCCGCGGTGGCGTCCTCGGGGAGCAGGATTCGCAGGTCGTCAAGGGTGGGTGCGGCGAGTGAACTGAGCCGCCCGGCCTGCCGGGTGACCATCGACTCCACGACCTGCCGGGCCAGCCGGGCGTTGCCGAAGGACCGGTCGCGGGGCAGCGAGTCGAAGTACTCCCGCAGCAGCGGGCCGGTCCCGGGACCGCACTCGTAGCCCATGGCGGCGGCCTGGGTGCGCACGATGGTGACCAGTTCCTCGGAGGAGTAGTCGGCGAAGGCGATCCGGCGCGGGAAGCGCGACGCCAGACCGGGGTTGGAGGCTAGGAAGCGCTCCATCTCGTCGGTGTAGCCGGCGACGATGACCACGACGTCGTCGCGGTGGTCCTCCATCAGCTTCAGCAGCGTGTCGACCGCTTCCTGGCCGAAGTCGTTGCCGCCGCCGCGCGGGGTGAGGGTGTACGCCTCGTCGACGAAGAGCACGCCGCCCCGGGCCCGTTCGAAGACCTCGCGGGTGAGCTGGGCGGTGTGTCCGACGTACCGGCCGACCAGGTCGGCGCGGGCCGCCTCGACCAGCTGGCCGCGGGGGAGGATGCCAAGCTGGCTGAGGATCTCGCCGTACAGCCGTGCGACGGTGGTCTTGCCGGTGCCGGGCGGGCCGGTGAAGACCAGGTGGTGGCTGAGCGAGGGCACCGGCAGTCCGGCGGCGGCGCGGTGACGGGCCGTGGTGATGAGGTTGACCAGGTCCGTGACGTCGCGCTTGACCTCGGCGAGGCCGACCATGTCGCCGAGACGGGTCAGCGGGTCGTTCTCCGGTACGGCGGTCCCGGCGCCCTGCTCGGCGGCGGTCTCGGAGACGTCCTCCGGCAGCAGCAGCCTGAGGTCGCGCTCGCCGACCTGCGGGAGCGTGGCGAGCCGGACCGCCTGCCGGTCCACCATCTCCTCGAAGACACCGCGCGCCGCCCGTCCGTTGCCGAAGCCGGCGTCCCGGGGCATCGCGTCGAAGTGCGCGGCCAGTGCCGCCGCCGTGCCCTCGCCCAGCTCGTACTGGTGCGCGGCGCACATGCTCTCCATGATGGCGACCAGCTCGGGCACGGTGTAGTTCTCGAACTCGACCGTGCGCGAGAAGCGCGAGCCGAGACCGGGGTTGGAAGCGAGGAACCTCGTCATCTCGTCGGTGTAGCCGGCCACGATGACGACCACCTCGTCCCGGTGGTCCTCCATCAGCTTCAGCAGCGTGTCCACGGCCTCCCGGCCGAAGTCGGCGCCACCGTGCCCGCTGTCCGAGGTCAGGGTGTACGCCTCGTCGACGAAGAGCACGCCGCCCAGGGCGCGTTCGAACGTCTCGGTGGTCTTGATCGCCGTACCGCCGACGACCTGTGCGACGAGGTCGGCGCGCGAGACCTCCACGAGGTGTCCGTCGCGCAGCGACCCCAGCTCCGCGAGAATCGCGCCGTAGAGGCGGGCGACGGTGGTCTTGCCGGTGCCGGGCGGGCCGGTGAAGACCAGGTGGCGGCTCATCGGCGGCGCGGACATGCCGAGTTGCTCGCGGCGCTGGGCGAGCTGGGTCAGGTTGACCAGCGTACGGACCTGCTCCTTGACGTTGTCCAGGCCGATCAGCGCGTTCAGGGCGCCCAGCGGGCCGTCGGGCCGGTCCCGGGCGGGTCCGTCGGCGGCGCCCGAGCCCGCCGGGTCGGTGTTCTCGGCGCTGCCCGAGCCCCAGGCGTCGCGCTTGCCGTTGCCGGTGCTGGTGAGGCCCTCGACGGCGAGCCGTTCGCCGGGGGCGGTCTGGACCAGGCCGCCGCCCTCGTTCTCCCGCGCGAGGCAGTTGACGAGGGAGACCGGCGCGGTGGTCTCCACCCGGAAGCCGTCCTGCGCCCCGCCGGCCACCTCGCAGCCGCTGAGCGAGGCGATGGCCCCCTCGCGCAGCAGCACGCCGTGGCCCTGGGGGGTGAGGACCGAGGTGCGGTTGGCGGTCAGTTCGCCCCCGGAGTCGACGACGACGCCCTCCGCGCCGGAGTTCTCGACGCGGAAGTCCCGGACGGTGACGCTGCCGCCGTCCTCCAGTACGAGGCCGCTGTCCACGGCGTCGGACACGCCACCGCCGGCCAGGTAGAGGGTGCTGCCGCTCGCCGCGCGCACGCCCGAGCCGCCCGGCCGCACGATCTCGCAGTCCTCGATGCGGCCGCGGGCGTCCCTGCCGGCGGTGATGCCGTCGCCCGACGGCTCCACGAGGCGGGCCCGGCGCAGCAGCGGGTTGGCCCCGGCGCGCAGCGCGATCGCCGGCGCGCCGCCGATGACCTCCAGGCGGTCCAGCTCGGCCGCCGCGTCCTCCTCCAGAAGTACGCCGGTCTCCGTGCAGTCGCGGACGGTCAGGCCGGTCAGCGCCGGCGAGGCCGCCCCGGCAACCCGCAGGGCCACGCCCTGCGTGCCGTCCACCCAGCAGTCCTCGAAGGTGCCCCGCGCCCGGTCGGTGACGACCACGCCGTGGCCCCGGGTACGGGAGACGCGGCAGCGGCGCAGCACCGGATCGGTGCCCGCGGCCAGGGTGATGCCGGCGCCGGACGTGCCGGTGATCCGGACGTCCTCCAGCGTCGTTCGGCCGCCGCTGCTCAGGTGGACGCCGTTGCTGGTGTCGTGCACGACCGTGCGGCTCACCGTCAGGGTGGAGTCGCCCTCCAGGGCGAGGGAGGGCTTGTCGGTGGAGGAGATGTCGCAGTCCTCGACCAGGCCGCGGGCTTCGCCGTTGGCGAGGATGCCGTTGCCGCGGGCGTCGCGCACCGTGCAGCCCCGGACGCGGGCCTCGCCCTGCTCGGCGACGACCAGGCCACTGGTGCCGAGGTGTTCGAAGGTGCAGCTCTCCACGGTGGTCGGCGTGGTCGAGGTGACGACGATACCCGCGCCCTGGGAGTTGCTCACCCGGCAGTCCCGCAGCGCCAGCGATCCCGTGCCGCCGGCCAGCAGCGCCGTCCAGGCGGCACCGGCTATCTCGCAGCCGTCGAGCGCGGCCTGGCCGCGCCGCACGTCCACGGCGGGCGCCTCGGCGTCGGCGCCGCGCAGGGTCAGTTCCGAGAGCATCACGGCGTCGGCGCGCAGCGCGACGACGCTGCCCGACCGGGGCCGGATCTCCACGGTGCCCCGCCCCTCGGCGGCGGTGACGGTGACCCGGGTGTGGATCACCAGGTTCTCCGCGTACGTCCCGGGCCGGACGCTGATGAGGGCGCCGGTACGAGCGGCAGCGAGTGCCTCACCGATCGTCCGGAAACGGTCCCGGTCGTCGGGGCCGACCGACAGTACCTGGCGCGACACGCGCGAACCTCCTTGCTCAGTCTGCGTCTTGGGCAGGGCCCGGGCGAACCGGGGGACGGGCGACCGCCTGCCTGCTCAGACGCTCCATTTCTGGTTGTCCAGGCCGGTGCAGGTCCACAGTTGCACACGGGCCTGGGCGTTGTGGTCGTGGCCTTGGATCTCGACGCACATGCCCACGGCCGTGTTCACGAGGTCGTGCGCCTCGTTGAGCGCGAACTTCTGCGCGTCGACGCCGGTGCAGTTGGCGAGCTGGATGGTGGTGCCCTTGGCGAAGTTGGCGCCGGCCACGTCCAGACACAGACCCTGCGTGCGGACCGTGCCGTCGGAGGCGAACCGGAACTTCTGCGCGTCGCTGTTGTTGCAGTCCCACATCCACAGCGCCTGGCCGTCGGTGAAGCCGCTGCCGGGCACGTCGATGCAGCGGCCGGAGAGGTGGCTGTGGAACGACACGGGAAAGCCGAGGACCGGCCCCGCGGCGGTGTTGCCCGTGTTCTTGCCGTCCTCCTTTCCGGAAGCCTGGGAGTCCTGGTCCGAAGCCTTCGCCGCCTTCTTCTCCTCCGCGGCCGCCTTCTTCTCCTTGGCCTCCTCCTTGGCCCGCTTCTCCCGCTCGGCGTCCTTGTCCGGGGTGTCCTTGGCCGTGTCGTCGGGGACCGTCTCCGGTGCCGGCGGCGCCTTCGGCTTCTCGGACTCCTTCGCGTGCGCCGGGTCCTCGTCCCCGGCCTCGGCCTCGGCCTCGGGAGGGCTGACCGCGAAGTCCCCCGTCTCCTCCTCCCGGTCCCCGCCGAGGACGGTCGCCGCGGTGGTGGACGCCCGGTCCTCCTCGCGCTCGTCGTCCGGCCCGAGGAACAGGAACGGCACCGCGAGGAGCAGCGCGCCACCGATCGCCGCGGCCGCCAGCACGCCCCGGCCCGGCCGTCCCACCGGCCCGACCGCGTCGTCGGGCCGGTCGACGGCGGTGGCGGTCAGGGTCCGCACGAGCAGCGGCAGCCGGCTCTTGGCGACGGAGGCGCCACCGGCGTCGGCGTCGGCATTCGTCTCCGTGCCGGTACCGGGTCGGGTTCCAAAGGCCGCCGCGGGCCCGTCGGCTTCCTGGGCCCGGGCCACGGGCTCGTGCTCCGGCTCCTGCGCCGAGGCGTCGGCCGCGGACCCGTGCTCCGCTCCCTGCGTCGTGGACTCGGCGTCATCCGTCCGCGCCGCCGCGCCCCCGGGCTTCGTCCCGGGCGACGGTTCCGCGCCCGTGCCGGAGGTGGCGCCGTCCGCCGGGGTGCCGGCACGGGACTCGGAGGCGGCGGCCGGACTCCGCCCGCCTTGGGTACGGGACTCCGCACCCGCGGCCGGAGAAGTGGGGGGCTGCTGCGTCGAACGCGTCACGGGTACCTCCCTGAGGTGGGGGCCGAGGGGGCTGCCAGGTCTTCGCCGGGGTCCGGCGGAACGCGAGCCGCGGGCACGAGGAGGGGGGCGACCGCACCGGCGTTGACCAGCAGCGAAAGGGTGGGGGAACCGGCCAGGGAGCGGGTCAGCTCCCGGGCGGGAAGGCTCTCATGGCGAAGTGTGGCGGACATGAACGCGTGTGTCGGTGAGGTGAACACCAGCACCACCGGCTCTCCGTCCCGGCCCTCGGTCAACAGCGGGGCACCGTCCGGTCCCGCCACGAAGGCGACCTCGGCCGCCGCCAGCGCGACCAGCGCCTCGTCCAGGGAGCCGTATCCGGTGGCGGCCCGCTGTGCCGCCGCGTCCACGGGGTCGGTGGGCTCGGGCCAGCCGAGGGCGCGGGCGGAGGGCCGGTACGCGGGGTTGGCCCGGTAGGTGCCGACGTCGCCCCCGTCGCCGGACCGCCACTCCCCCAGCACCGCCCACGGGGGCGGGGTCCGCCCCTCGGGCCACTCCGGGTCCACCACGCCGATCCAGTGCCCCGGCGCCTGCCGGGCCGCGGCACGGACCGCCTCGGGTATCGCGGGGGTGTCGTCGGCCTCGACCGCGCCGGACGACGGCGCCCGCGTGGCCTCCATCTGTTCTCCGGGCCGCATGTCCACCTGAACTCTTGAACTCTCGGTCCTGTGACCCGACGTTGATCCGTCGGAGCGAACAGAATGCCACAACGACCTGCTCGGTGGGCGTTTCGAGGCATGCCCGAAGACGCCTCCCACGTGCCCGTTCACTGCCCGGTGCGGGGACGTTGCAGGATCAGTCACCCGCACCCGGACATAGCGAAGGACGGTATTGCCGGGACGGGGGACCATCTCATTCCGGTACGGGCTATGTTCGATACGCCGGTACGCCGTCGGACCCGCCGCGCTCCGCCCCCAAGGAGTACATCCCATGTCCTCGCAGAAGCCCGCCTCCGGCACGAACTCGACGCCGGCTTCCCCCTCTTCCTCCCCGGACGCCCCGCCGCCGACCGCCGCCGCACCCCGGGCGAGGGAGGAGGAGCACACCGCGCCCACCACGGGGACCGCAGCCGCCCCGGACTCCCCCGACGTGACCGGCGAGACCGTCGGGGCCGGCGAGACCACCAAAGGCAGCAAGAACAGCAAGAGCAACGAAGGCGGCGAAGGCGGCGAAGGCGGCGAAGAGTCGCCCGCGGCGGCCGCCACCGCGGCCGGCGGACCGGCGGCGGCCGGGAGGCGCACCGCCGTGGCGACGGCCGTCGCGACGCCCCCGGTCACGACCGCCACCGGCGTCGACAGCGGACGCCCCCGCAAGCCCGTTCTGGCCGTGGCCGGGATCCTCGGGGCCGCCCTGATAGCGGTACCGCTGCTTCTGGCGGGCGGCGCGGAGAACGACAAGCGGCCGGAGAGCGCCAAGGAGTTGGCCGCCGAGGACTCGGACACCGTGCTGGACCCGGGCTCGGCGGGCGCGGCCCTGGACGACTACGTGGCCCAGAAGCCGAGCCCCACACCGACGAAGGAGAAGCCGAAGCCGAGCGAGCCGGTGAAGGCGGTCGCCCCGCCTCCGGCACCCAAGCCCGAGCCCAAGCCCGCGACGAGCGCCCCGGAGGAGAAGACCGCGCCCAAGCCCAAGCCCAAGCCGAAGCCGAAGGCCGCGCCGCAACCGACGCCGAACTGGACGACCGCGACGGTCCACGCCGTCAGTGTCCTGGAGGTCAACCAGGCCTGGACCACCAACCGCATCCGCATGGTGATGCAGCCCGACGGCAACCTGGTCGTCTACAACGAGAAGGACAAGCCGATCTGGGCGTCGATGACGTTCGGCGAGAACCATCGGGCGATCTTCCAGGGCGACGGCAACCTGGTCATCCACAACGGCGAGGACCGCCCGATCTGGGCCTCCCAGACCTGGGGCAAGGAGGGCGCCGTGCTGATCCTGCGCAAGGACGGCAAGGTGGTCATCTCCCACCACGGCACGGTCGTCTGGTCCACCTGACCTCGACCAGGGCGTCACACCTTCCGGAATCCCCGACGCGGAGGTCCGGTCCCGCCGTCGGGCAGGGCAGGCCAGGGGGCGGCAGCCGCATGAGTGGCTGCCGCCCCCTGTTCTCACGCTCCCTGGTGTCGGTCCGCGTCGACCGCCATCTCGCCGAGCAGCGACCAGTCGTCCTGGGGCACGTGGGCGTTGACGATCCTGGGGGTCGTCGCGAGGTGGGGCGGCAGCGCCTGCTGGGCCGCCTTGAAGTGCGCCGAACCCACGTGGGCCGCACCGGCCTCGTCGTCCCGGAAGGCTTCCACGAGGACGTACTCGGTCGGGTCGTCGAGGCTGCGGGACCAGTCGAACCGGATCCCGCGCGCAGGACGGTGCGGCCGGGCCCTGGCCACTGCCGGGCCTGGCCGGGACGGACCCGGACTGGAACTCGGTCTCCCGCACGGTCACGCGCTGCGCACGGGACCGCACCGCGCTCCTCCTCCACGGCGAGACCGGCACCGGCAAGGCCACCGCCCTGCGGGCGGCGCCCGCAGGACCGGGCCGCGCCCTGATCCTGCGCAACGTGGACGAGGTGCCCCCCGAGGACGAAGCCGCCGTCGCCGAAGCACTGGACACGGCGGTGGCCCGGGGCACCTGGGTGGTCGGCACCCTGCGGCGCGCACCGGGCCTGCCGGAGTCGCTCAGGCACTGCTTCCTCGAAGCCGCGGCGGTGCCGGCCCTGCGGCACCGCCTCACCGACCTCCCGGCGCTGGTCGACTGCCTGCTGCAGCGCACCGGCGGCGGCGTGGAATGCGCACCGGAGGTGCTGCCGCCGCTGCGCCGGTACGACTGGCCCGGCAACGTCCGCGAACTGAGTCTCGTCCTGAGCAGGGCCGCCGCGGCCCGCCGTACGTACCGCATCGAGGCCGGCGACCTGCCGCCGGCCCTGCACAGCGCGGGCGGCCGGTCCCTGAGCGTCTGGGAGGTGTCCGAGCGCGACACCCTGGTCCAGGCACTGCTGGAGGCGGACGGCAACAAACTGCTGGCGGCCCGGCGGCTCGACATCTCCCGCACGACGATCTACCGCAAGATGCGGGCCTACGGCATCACCCTCCCCACCCGGGGCTGATGCGAGCGCGGGCCGCCCCGGTACCGCATGAGGTGTGCACGCGTGCCGCGCCGGGTCCTCAGCCGGCCAGTTCCTCCTCCAGCCACGTGCGTCCGCGCGTGCGGGCGGCCAGCCGGACGTCGCCGAGGGGGACGGCGAGGCGTTCCGCCTCCGCGCGGACCGCCGCCTCGGCGTCGGAGCCGACGTCCTCCAGGAAGCGGCACACGATCTCGCCGCCGGCGTCCTGGGCCCAGCCGCCGACGATGCGGCCGTCCCACCACAGGGAGGGCCCGATGTTCCCGGCCCGGTCGAAGAGGCGCGGGCCGTGGTCGCCGAGGAACCAGTCGCGCTCGTGCCAGCCCATGGGGGTGGAGTCGAGCGCGGGGAGCAGCGCGGCCCACGGCTCGGGCTTCTCCGTCTCCTCCAGGTCGTCGGGCAGGAGGAGGCCCGTCGTGCCGCCGAGATCGACCTCGACCGGCTTGAGTGCCGTCAGGACGCGCTTGACCTGGGTCTTCGTCCACCCCGCCCACCAGCGCAGGTCGTCCGCCGTGGCCGGGCCGTGGGCACGCAGCCAGCGCCGGGCCAGTTCCTCCTCCGCCTCGTGGGTGTCCCATGCGGCGAGGCCGCCGGGGGACCAGTCGGTCAGGGGTGCCCAGCGGTACTGGTGCGAGGTCCAGGAGCCGCGCGGCCGGCCGCGTACCACGCGGCCCTCCGCGGCGAGCAGGAGCAGCAGCCTGCTCGCGACCTTCTGTGTGCCTTCGTAGCTCTTGCCGGCCGAGAGGGTGACCGTCGTGCTCAGGCGCGGGTCGTCACCGGCGAGTTCGGCGGCGGTCGCCTCGCCCCGTGCGGCGAGCGCGCGTACGGCGATGTCCTCGGTCTCGGCCAGCCAGGTGCGCACCCCCGCCTCGTCGTCCGCGACCCCGGACGCGGCCAGGAAGCCGAGGAGCTTGCGGCGTTCGCGCGCGGCCACCGCCAGCGAGCAGGCGGCCTGCATCACCGGGGCCACGTCGAGGGTGGTCACGAAAACGGTGCGGCGCATGCCGAGCAGCCGGATGAGGGTGCGGTCCTCGTACAGGGCGCGTTCCACCTCGCGCACCGAGCCGTCGTTCGTCCGTGCCCAGATGGCGAGGTAGACGGAGGACGGGTCGGTGCTGTGCAGCGCGACGAGGTCACCGGCCACCTCGACCGGGTTCTTCGCGCGGGCGGCGACCGCCAGCCGGTGCCGTAGGCCGAGCCGCGCCCGTCGTTCCGCCACGCCGATACGCCGCATGTCCGTCACTCCTTCGTGCCGTGGATCCGTACCCGCTTGCCGACGAGAGGGAAAGCGTACGGCTACCCGTACGTCTCCTTCCGGCGGGCGCGGTGCCGGCGGTCTCCCTGGCCGGAGCCGTTGAGAGCGGCGAGGGCGGACAGTGCGACGCCGTTGTTCCACAGGCCGAGGTGGTCGCGGTGGACGGCCAGGACGTCGTTGTGCACGGCGCACTCCTCGGCGGGGCCGCTGAAGTAGGCGGTGGTCACGAAGATCGCGACGTCGGCGCCGAAGTGCACTCGGGAGCCGACGAGGTTGCGGACCTCGCTGTTGGAGATCTTCCGTTTCGGGTCGTAGCGCTTGCACTGGACCACCATGGTCCGTCCGTCGGGAAGTCTGCCCCGGACGTCGGCGCCGTTGTCGTGTGTGCGACCGACCCGGCGCACGTCGGTGCATCCGTCCCGTCGGCACAGGCCGGCGACGAACTCCTCGAAGTCCCGTCCGTCCATCGCGTCGGCCTCGGCCAGGGTCCGAAGGCCCGCACGGACGGCGTCCTCGTGGCGCCACCGTCGGTCGCCGCCGCGGAGGAGCCGGTCCGTCTTCCGCCACCACCAGACTCCGGCGGTCACCGCGCCGACCGCCAGGGCCCCGACGAGGTAGGGCCGGATGCCCGTCCATGACGACGTGAGGACGCCGAGAACGGCGACCCCTCCGACGGCTCCCGCAACGAGCCGGACGTCCCCGCGCTTGCGCCGCGGCGGCCGGCGCTTCGCCTTACGAGCTGACACCCTGTTCCTCCCGTCTGCCGCCGCCAGTGTGGGTGACGAAGCGCGCGGGCGTAAGAGCGCCGGTCGGGCCGGACCCGTACGGCCGGATCTCGCCATGACCGGGGCCCTGCGGCCGTGTGCAGGGCCCCGGGGGGCAGGCTTTGCCCTCCTCAGGACGCCTCCGGTGACCGGCCGGCCCGACGGGTGAAGCGGCGCAGGCCCCGGCGGGCGGGCTTGAGGGGTTTGTCCTCGGGGGCGAGCCGGTCCGGGGCCGGGCCGGGGCCCGCGGTCAGGGCCGCGGGTGCGGACGGCGGCGGGACGGGGCGGCCGCCGTGTGCGAGCCGGGTCCGTACGGCCTGGGCCATGGCGTGGTGGGAGGGGTCCTGCAGCAGGCCCGCCTCGGACAACCGCTCCCACATGTGCAGCAGTTCCTGGCCCCGCGTGGCCACCTGGCCCTCGTCCCACAGTCGTTGCCATGCCGCGGTGGCGCGGGCGACGTCGGGGGCGGCCCGGTCCAGGTCGGTGCGGCAGCGGATGCGGGCGACGGTCAGCGCGAGGACGGTGGAGAGCATGTGGTCGCCGCGCAGATAGGCGAGGTAGGCCTCGATCGCCCGTGCCTCCAGCGAGAGTTCGTCCTCGGCGCCCCGGCGCAGGGTCAGGTGCTCGCGCAGCGCGCTGGCGAGGACGAACGCGGCGTGCAGTTCCTCGCGCTGGGCGTGCTGGATGATGCGCTCGACGCGGGCGAGCGGAGGGAACGCGGCCTCCTCGGCGGCGGTGCGCTCGCGCCCGGGCGGCAGGTCGTCCTCGTCGGCGATGGTCCGGCTCGAACCGTCGGGGTGCACCCGCAGCCGCGCCACCTGCTGCACGGTGCGGTCGATGACGGTGGCCGCGACCGGCGCCCCCAGGGTGCGGGCGAACATGGCGACGGCGTCGAGGATGGCCTCGTTGGGGGGCCGTACGCCGCCCATGTCCAGCAGGTGACCGTTGACCACCGTCGACCCGTCCTCGGCCACGTAGGCGTCGAGGCGGATCAGCGGCGCGGCTCCGAGCGCGGGCAGGTTCCCCTCGTCACGGGGGGTCAGCTTCCCCTCGTCACGGGGGGTCAGCGAGTGGGTCATCCGCTCAGGCTCCGGGTCGTACGACGCCGAGGATCGGCATGGAGGCGGCCGGCGCGGTCGTGATCGAGCGGCCGGGCCGCGGGGCGTGGACGATCTGTCCCCCGCCGATGTACATGCCCACGTGGGTAGCGTCGTTGTAGTAGATGATCAGGTCTCCGGGGCGGGCCGAGGACAGGCCGACACGGGTCAGCCCGCTCCATTGTGCCTGGGAGGTACGGGGAATGGGGTGGCCGGCCGCCGCCCACGCCGCGGAGGTGAGTCCGGAGCAGTCGTAGGAGGACGGACCCACGGCGCCCCACACGTACGGCTTGCCGATCTGCGCCATGGCGAAGGAGACGGCCTTGCCGGCGGCTCCGCTCACCTGCGTGCCGCCGCCGGGCCCGCGCCCCTTGCCCTTCCCCTTGCCCACGGACTCGCCGGAGGGTCCGCCCGACTCCGTCCACCGGGCCTCGGCCTGGCGGGTCCGCTGCCTCTCCAGCTCGGCGAGCCTTCGGGCCTGTTCCTCTTCGAGGCCGGCCTCGATCTGCTCGGCGGTGGCGATCTTCTTCTCGATCTTCTTCTTCGCCGCCGCCTTGTCCGCGCGGCTGCGCTCCAGCTTGCCCAGTTCCTTCTTGGCCGCCTCGGTCTGCTCGCTCAGTTCCTGGCGGGCGGTCTTCTGGGTCTCGGAGACGTTGGCCAGACCGCGCATGGCCTGGCGGGCCTGGGACGCCTCGTCGAGGGCCGCTTCCGGATGGTCGCCGAGCAGCAACTGGATGCCGGTGGCGGCGAGATCGCCGCCGCGGTACTGGGTGCGGGCCGCCGCGCCGGCGAGGTCGTGCAGGTCCTTCACGCGCTTCTCGGCACGGGTCAGGTCGGCGCGCAGGGTGGTCAGCCGCTTCTCCTGCTTGGCCGCCTTCTCGTTGGCGGCGTTGTACGCCTCGGTGGCGACCTCCGCCTCGCGGTAGAGGCCGTCCAGTTCGGTGCGGATGTCCTCGATCGACTGGTCGGTGTGCGGGTCGGGTTCGCCCGGGGCCGCGTAACCGGGGCCGGGCATCAGGATGATCGCGCAGACGAGGGCCGCCGTGGCGCCCCGGCTCCGTATCCGTCTGCCGCCGGTCGACACGTTCATGAACTCCACTCTCAGAGGTCGCGTGCGGGCGGCCCGGCCGGGCGGCTGCGCCGCGCTCTCCGGCGCGGGTCCCGCGGCGGGCCGTTCGAGCCTTGAACACACTACCTTCCCCCGAACGGCCCACCCCGGTCCTCCCACGTGTGTCGGCTTGCTCACACGCGACTCTCCTACCAGCGGTGGTCAGTTGCGCCAAGTGTCCTTGAGGGCAGTCCTCGTGCTGCCGACGGTGGCCCTGCGGTTGGCTCCGCTCTCCCAGGTCACGTTGCCCGCCCCGTCCTTGCGAAGGTACTTGTACTCGAAGGAGGTACCCTCGGGCAGCCCCACGTCCCGCTTCCACACGGGGTAGGCGGCCGGGTCGAGCGGGAGGGCGCTGCCCGGGTTCCAGTTGCCCAGTTCCGGCCGGTTGCCGGTCACGTAGATGTTCTGGCCCCAACTGGTGGTCGCGTCGACCGCGAAGGACGCGCCGGAGGCGACCGGTTCGGGGTCGCCGGGCACGCTCGTGCCGCCGCAGGTGCGGGCTCCCACGTGCAGGGCCACGGCCGTGCCGGCGCCCAGGGTGGCGGTGAACCGGCCTGCCCCGTCGACCGTCACCTTCGTGCCCGACTGGACGTCGCAGTAGTCACCGGCGGGCAGCGAGGTCTGGAACGTGCGGGTCAGCGAGGATCCCTCGTGGTTGATGGCGACGTAGGCCTTCGTGCCGCGGCCGAACGCGATCTGGTCGCCGCCGTTGTCCCACCAGTCGGTCACGGCCTGGCCCCGGGCGGCGTTGCGGAAGGCGACCATGGAGGAGATCTCGCGCCACGCGTGCTGGCACTTCCAGCCGTCGCTGTAACAGGCGTTCACCTGGCCTCCGCCGGGCGGGCCGGCGTCGTGGTCGGTGAACTCGTAGCCGGAGTGGACGTCGGGGCTGCCGTACGGCCAGGCCAGCATGAACACGTGCGCCAGGGTGTAGGAGGCGCCGTCCTTGTAGGTGAGGGTCTCGCCGTTGCGCTCGGTGTCGTGGTTGGTGACGAAGACGGCGGACCGGCCGGAGGGCATGTATCCCCAGCCCTCGCCGAAGTTCTTCAGGTACGCGAGGTTCTCGCCGCCGAAGACCCGCTTGAGGTCGCGTGCGTAGCGGAACTCCTGTACGTCGCCGCTGCCGAGGTACTCGCTCGGGGAGACGGCCTCCCCGGCGCCGTAGATCGCCTCGTGCTTCCAGTACACGTCCGGCTCGGTGAGCCGCGACTTGATGTCGGCCAGGTCGCTCGCGGCCATGTGCTTGGCCGCGTCGATGCGGAAGCCGTCGACACCGAGGGACAGCAGGTCGTTGAGGTAGCCGGCGATCTTGCCGCGTACGTACTCCTCGCCGGTGTCGAGGTCCGCGAGGCCGACCAGTTCGCACTCCTGGACGTTGAAGCGGTCGCCGTAATTGCTGATCTGCGAGGTGCAGTTGTCGAGGTCGCCCGACGAGTAGAGGCCGGGGTAGTCGTACTTGGTGTACGACGAGCCGCCGGTGCCCGTGCCGTTGCCGGCCGACATGTGGTTGATGACGGAGTCGGCGACGACCTTCACACCGGCCGCGTGGCAGGTGTCGACCATGCTCTTGAACTGCGCGCGGTCACCGAGACGGCCCGCGATCCTGTAGCTCACCGGCTGGTACGAGGTCCACCACTGTCCGCCCTGGATGTGTTCCTGGGGCGGCGAGACCTGGACGAAGCCGTAGCCGGCCGGGCCGAGGGTGTCGGTGCATGCCTTGGCGACGGAGTCGAACTTCCACTCGAACATCACCGCGGTGACGTCCTTGTCTCCGGGCGGGGCCGCCTGGGCCGGCGCCGCGGTGGCCACGAGGCTGCCGGCCACCCCGGCGGTGAGGGCGAGCGCGGTGGCGGCGGCTCTGCGCGCCGTACTGGTCTTCCCGTGCATGGAGTCTCCCGTGTGAGGGTGCGGGTGTCCCGGGGGCATGGTGAGGGCGGGCGCCTGGGGATTCGCGCCCGCTTGCAACGGGTTGCAGCAAGAAGACTGCAAGAGGTTGCGGTCGTGACCGTAAGGGCGGTGTTCAACCACGGTCAACCCTTCGTGCACGCACGAATGTTGAAACGCGCGACCCCTTTACGGCGCCACCGCGTACCGGTAGCTTCCGGCTGCCGTAAGGGATTTCAGCAACTTTCCGTTCCCCCTTTCAGCACCCGGTCGTTCAACCGCCCGCGGCCGCGCCGGTGTCCCTGCCCGGGGCGGGCCGCCGGAACTGCCGCCTCCGCTCCCTCGTCCTGACTGGTGAGCCGTGTGAGCCAGGTGAGCCATGCCGGTGAGGACGAGGGGACGAGGGGACGAGGTGCGATGACCGAGGGGACGGCCTGGGCACGCGGGCGGGGAGGGGTGCTCGCGGGGGCGGCCGTGGTGACCGCGCTCCTGCTGTCCTTCCACGGGTCGGTGCCCAACCGGGTGGGCGGGCTGGGGAGCCTGCTGGAGTCCTTCCTGCCGTGGCTCGGCGTGGTCGTCGCCGTACTGCTCGTCCTTGCGCTGCTGCGCCGCTCGGCGCTCGCCCTGGTGGCCCTGCTGCTGCCGGCCGCCGCCTGGACGTACCTCTTCGGCGGTCTGCTCCTGCCCGCGCCGGATCCCGGCGCCGACGACCTGGTGGTCGTGCAGCACAACGTCAGCGACGAGAACGCCGACCCCGCCGGCACGGCCCGCTCCCTGGCCCGCGCCGAGCCCGACCTCGTCGCGCTGGAGGAACTGGTGCCACCGGCCCTGGAGGTCTACGCGCGCACCCTCGCCCCCGACTACCCGTACCGGACGGTGCGGGGCACCGTCGGGCTCTGGTCGAAGTACCCGCTCTCCGGCTCCCGGCCCCTCGACATCAGACCGCGGGGCATCGAGGACGAGTGGGAGCGCGGGCTCAGGACCGTGGCGCACACCCCGCACGGCGAAGTCGCCGTCTACGTCGCGCACCTGCCGTCGGTACGGGTCCGGGCGAGCGGTCTCGCGTCGTCCCGGCGCGACGAGAGCGCCGGTCTGCTGGGCGACGCCCTCGCCGCCGAGCAGCGGCGCAGAGTGGTCCTGCTGGGCGACCTCAACGGCACGGTCGACGACCGAGCGCTCGGTCCCCTGACCTCGCGGCTGAACGTCGCCGAGCGCGGTGTCGGCCTCAGCTTCCCCGCCGCCTTCCCGCTGGCCCGGATCGACCAGGTGATGGTCCGCGCCGGGACCGTCGGTTCCCTGCGCACCCTGCCGGCCACCGGCAGCGATCACCTTCCGGTCGTCGCCCGGGTCACCTGGCACTGAAGCAAGCCGCTTGCAGTGCTTGCGTTAGCCTTTCGCCTGTGACGCGACGACTTGCTCAGGTGGCGAAGAAGGTTGGGGTCAGCGAGGCCACGGTCAGCCGGGTGCTCAACGGCAAGCCGGGAGTGTCCGAGGCGACCCGGCAGTCGGTGCTCAGCGCGCTGGACGTCCTGGGCTACGAGCGCCCCACCCAACTGCGGGGCGAGCGCGCCCGCCTGGTCGGCCTGGTCC
>NZ_JOGV01000053.1:0-54308 GCF_000721365.1 Streptomyces sp. NRRL F-5650
GCATGTCGGAGGGGCGCTCCCCGGTCACAGTGGCGGGACCGTGCCGGATTCGCACCGGCTTCCTGTCTCCCGTCGCGGCGATGACCAGATGATCCTACGACCCCTTGAGTCGGAGGTGAAAGGGCGTGCGGACCCGGCCGCACGCCCCGCCTTCCTCACGCTTCGCGGACCGCCCGGAGGACGAGCCGCTCGGCGTTCTCGTCGTAGGGGCGTCCGTCGAACCCGCCGAAGACCTCCACGCGGCCGAATCCGGCCTCCTCGGCCATCCGCCGCAGCTCCACCGCGCTGTACACGAACCACGTCAAGGTGGCCCGCGTCACCCGCTCGCCCCGGACCAGCACCCACTCGCTGCGCAGCCGCGCCCACTCGTCCAGCACGGTGTCGGTCTGCACCATCAGGTCGTCGCCCCGCCGCACGACCTTGGGCGGGGTGACCCTGCGGGCCAGAAGCTCCTTCCCGGCGAGGTCCAGGACGAGCGTGCCGCCGGGCGCCAGACAGGCGTACATGGTGCGCAGTACACGCGCGTTGTCTGCGGGATCCTCGAAGTACCCGAAGGAGGTGAACATGTTGAGGACGACGTCGAAGCCGCCCGGTGCCTCGTACTCGCGGGCGTCGGCCCGCACGTACGTCACCTCGGCACCGGCGTCGGCCGACCGCTTGCGTGCCCGGTCCAGCATGGCCGGGCTCAGGTCCACTCCGGTCACGCGGTGGCCGCGGCGGGCGAGCGGCACGGTGAACACTCCCGGCCCGCAGCACAGGTCCAGCACGCGCGACCCCTGCGGGAAGGCCAGTAGGGGAGAGGTGTCCAGCAGCTCCTCGGCCTGCTCGTGGCGCTGCTCGGAGAAGAGGAAGTCGTGGAACTCGGTCCAGAAGTCATCGTCCTGGAATCCGCCCGTCCGTGTCATCGCGCGTCAGTGCTCCTTCGTGGTCGCCGTCGGGGACAGGGCGCCGCGCCGTGCGACGGCGCAGCGTGAGCAGAAGCGGGGGAAGCAGCAGACACTGGGCGGCGGCCAGCAGCCAGAACCAGCCGGTGTGCCCGGCCCGTTCGCCGAGGCCGTACACCTGCCCGCCCAGCACGCCGCTCGCGCAGGCGCCCAGGCCCGCCGCCAGCCGCTGCTGGCCGAAGACCACGGCGTCGGAGCGGGGGCTGCGGCGCAGCGCCTCCAGGTCGTTCTTCAGGAACAGCACGATGTCGCCCAGGGTGATCAGCGCGCCGCCCGTCAGCAGTGCTGCCCGGGTACCGGCCGCCAGTACGGCCAGGCCCGCCGCCAGGCCCGCGAAGCCGACCGCGAGGCCGAGGGCGTACGGCATGCGCCGGATCAGGCCGGACGCCAGTGGCTGTACGACGATGACCAGCGTGAAGCAGAGCAGCAGCACCACGCTGTAGAACGCGCTGGAGGCGCGCTCGACGGCGTACACCGCCAGGAAGTGCTGGAAGTGGAAGTAGAGGTAGAAGGCCAGGGCGTTGGCGGCGAACGGCAGGAGTGCCACGCCGGCCAGGAGACCCGAGGAAACCGTCTCCTGTGATCCGGTGGGGAGTTCCGCGGGGGTCCCCGGCAGCCGTGCGTGTCCCGCCGTGACCGCGAGGAACAGCGCCGTGACGGCCGCGAACAGCCAGCCGGGCGACGACAGGACGAACGGTCCGGCGATCAACGGGCCCACGGCCATGCCCGCGTTGAGTGCCGCGTTGCCCGCCGACAAGAACGCCGGGCGGCGCTCGTCGTCGACGCCGTGCACCAGGTACGCCTTGTTCGCGGGCAGGTAGAGCGCGGCACCGCAGCACGTCAGGACCAGCGCCCAGATCGCGAGGGGCGGCCAGCGCAGGGCCAGCAGGAGCCCGGCGAAACCGGCGGTGCGTACGACCAGGGCCCACAGCATCGTGCGGCGCAGCCCGATCCGGTCCGCGAGGGCTCCGCCGACGATGCCGCCGGAGAACTGCACGAGCGACGCCACGGCCAGGACGACGCCGACCGTGCCGAGCCCCATCCCGAGCCGTTCGTGCAGGAACACCGACATGAACGGCAGGACCATGAAGCTGCCGAGCGGAATGAGGAACGAGCTGAGCAGGAGGAACCGCAGCGGGCCGGTGAGCGGGAGCAGCGAGGCCCGCAGACTCGCTCCTCGGGTGGTTCGCTCACCCACCGGGCGCCTCCCGGCCGGCCGGGTCGGTGAGTACCCGCAGGGCGCCCGCGGCGGCCACCGCGCGGTGGGTGGCGAGTTCGGCGGTCTCCGCCTCGGCGTACACGATGCCCGCGTAGCCGCGGCTGTCCTCCAGGTGCTCGATGAGGTCACCGGCCTGCTTGACCGGGTACCAGGCGGGCGTCCCCGGCATGTCGGTGAGCCGGTCGAGCCCGGCGACCCCGGAGAAGACGCCGGGCGCGGCCGGATAGCCCAGGACGAAGGCGACGGCCGGACCACCGGGCAGGTCCCCCTCCATGAGACGGGGGCGGCGGCCGAGCGCGGCCTCGATCATCGCCTCGTAGACGTTGACGCCAAGCGCCCGGCACATGCCCTCTCCGACCAGGGCGCCCCCGATCCGGGGGTTGGCCTCCACCACCTCCGGGCCGTCGGCGGTCAGCACGAACTCCACGTGGGCGAACCGGTCGGTGTAGCCGATGGCGGCGAGCACCCGGTCGAGCCGGCGCTCCAGCGACGTCCGCTGCGGGGCCGGGAAGGCGACGGGGAACGCGGTGATCTCCTCCCGGAAGTGCGGCTCCGGGGACATGAGCCGACTGGAGACGCCCAGCAGCCTGGTGCGACCGTCCCAGGTGAGCGTCTCGGCGCTGTACACCGGACCGCTGAAGTACGGCTCGGCGAACAACCGCCCCTTCAGGTCCCGACCGGACGCCTCCGCCAGCGCCGCGTCGAGTTCGCCCGTGTCACGGACCAGCCACACGTTCTGACTCCCGGTGCCCGCTGTGTCCTTGAGTACGAGCGGCAGTCCCGCCTCCTTGAGCAGCAGCCCGCGTGCCTCACGGTCCGGCTCGGCGACGTCGACGGCCCTTCCGCGGGTGAGGCCCGCGTCGTGCAGTCTGTTGCGGACGGCGGCCTTGTCCCGGGTCAGTCGCAGGACGGCCGGATCGAGACCGGGCAGGCCGAGGCGTTCGGTGAGGGCGGCGCCGGCCAGGGTCCAGGTGTCGGTGGAACTGATCAGACCGCGCAGCCCCGGGACGCGCCGGAGCAGATCGGCGGTTCGTTCCACGTCGAAGGTGTCGGTCACGACCACGTCGAGGGCGTCGTCGGGCAGCCGGTCCAGCTCGTAGGCGTAGTAGGCGGGGTCCCGGGTGAGGAGCAGCAGGCGCTCGCCGAGCCGGCCGGCGGCGCGGACCAGATGGCCGAGGCCGAAGGTCAGTGACTCCAGGCAGGCCACGGTCATGCCGCCCGCTCCTTCCAGGGGGCCGGACAGGGTGTGCGCTGCCACGTCATCCTCGACCAGGGCATGGTCATCTCCTCCGGAGTGCGGACCTCGAGGGGTTTCAGCGCGGCCGGGTCCAGGGCCTCGGCGTGCCGGGCGAACACGCGCTCCACGTAGCGGTGTCCGGTGTCGGCCCCTATCACCAGGTGCAGCCGGTCGGGGTGGCGACGGGCCTCGTACGTCGCCGTCAGGTAGCCGGCACCGGTGGACAGCCCGGCGAACACCGCGTGTTCGCGCAGCAGGCTGACCGCACCGGACATGGCGTGGGTGAAGTCCAGCCAGTGCACGGTGTCGTAGAGGTGGTGACGGACGTTGTCGAAGACGATCGATGAGCCGATGCCGGCGATGATCGCTTCGGGATCGTGATGGTCCTGGCTGCCGAAGGTGACGCTCCCGAAGGGCTGGACGCCGACCAGACGTACCGAGGGGTCGGTGACGCGCAGGCGTTCCACGATGCCTCCGGTCGAGGCTCCGGAACCCACCCCGCCGACGACGGTCAGCGGTACGGCCGGGAATTCCGCCGTGATCCGGTCGGCGACTTCCTGGTAGCCGAGGTAGTGGACGTCGTCGTGGTACTGGCGCATCCAGTGGTGCCCGGGATGCTCGGCGAGTATCTCGCGCACCCGCCGCACCCTCAGTTCCTGGTCGAGTTCGAGAGTGCGCGAGGGTCTCACCTGTTCCACCGTGGCGCCGAGGATCTCCAGTTGGGCGAGGGTGGTGGCATCGACGGTGGTGGACGCGACGATGTGGCACCGCATGCTGTACCGGTGGCAGGCCAGGGCGAGGGCGTAGGCGTAGATGCCGCTGGAGCTGTCGATCAGGGTCTGACCCGGACGGACCGTGCCCCGCTCCAGCAGATGACGGACGGCGGCAAGGGCCGAGTAGATCTTCATCGACTCGAACCGCAACAGGACCAGGCCGTCGGTGAGCCGGACGAGGTCCGGGACCTTCAGGGCGTCGGCGATGTGGGGGTGGATCACCCGTAGCCTCCTTGGGCGAAGGTGCACTGGTGGCCGAGCGAGTGGAAGAACGCGGAGAGCTCGGACTTGGCCCCGGCCCCTGGGCGCGAGGCGAAGAGATAGCCGGCCAGGCAGCCGGTGTGGGCGACGAAGACGCCGTCGGCGCCGAACCGCTCACGATGGGCGCGCAGGCTGGCGAAGGTCGCCTTGGGCAACACCTCCTGGGACAACGCGGCGCGGAGGCATCCTAGCCGTGTTTCCATCACCCGGTTGTACAGTTAAGTTGTACATATAGTTGTCAGTGAAGACGGAAGGACGTCGCGGTCGTGGACGGGTCGGTCTCACGTAAGACCTTCAGCAGTCCCGGGGCATGCTCGGCGAGCAGGCCGATGACCGCGGTGGTGCAGGCGTGTGCGGTACCGACGGAGATCCCGAAGGCGGCGGTGATCTGGGACAGGGGTTCGTTCTTACGCAGGTACACCAAGGGGACCGGGGCACGCTGGTGCGGAGGGAGCTTGCAGGGGCGGTCACCCTCACGGGTGACGATGAGCATGGTGACCCACTCGACCAGTGCATGCGGGAGGTCGAGTACGACAGGATGGCGAATCAACGAGGCACCCGCGCTGACTAGTTGAGACTTCGAACACCTCCCTCAACGGCGCGGGTGCCTCGTGCGTTGTGACCTCGACGCCGTCACTCCATCGGTGGCCACTCTGAAACAGCTCACTGACTAACCGACCCACGGCTCACGGCTGACAGTGAGGCCCCGGAGGAAGCCCTTCGGTTCGTAGAACCTGGAAGCGAGGAAGAGAGAAAGGCAGCCCCGCCCCTCGTGGGCGCGGGGCTGCCCCGGCACGCACCCGAACTCCCGGCTCACCCTGAGGACCCCGTCGGCCCGTCGCGTTGCGCACCGCACCGCACCGCTGCGCCGAGGCCGACATGTGACTCGTTGCAAGGTAGGGAAACCGCCCTTGAACTCCAAAATCGCAGGCAGGGAGCCGCCATACAGGACCTACATCGCAGCGTTGACCTGTTGGACTCGGCCACATCCAGTACCCAGCCACCTCATAGACGGCTGCTTCACCGAGACAGGACTGACCATCAGCCCCTGATCACCGAAGACGACATCACGAGTTGAAAGGTGCAGCCGCGACTCTGGCGGCGAAGTGGCTTTCATCGCTTGCCTACTGTAGGTACGATTTGCATCGTACCTTGGTCTACTAGCGTGCTGAAAGTACGATCTTCTTCATACCTAGCCGAGAGGCGAGCTCCATGCCCCAGCCGTTCACGCTCGTAGGTACTGCCCGACCCAAGCCGGAGCGCACCGAAGAGCTGAAACAGCTCCTGCTCTCATTCGTCGAGCCGACCCGGCAGGAACCCGGATGCCTGGAGTACCACTTCCACGAAGACCAGGGTGAACCCGGTGTCTTCGTCTTCTACGAGGCGTGGCGCTCCCAGGCCGATCTCGATGCTCACCTGGCCCTCCCTCACATGCGGGCCTTCTGGGAGTCGCGTATGGACTACCTCGAGACCGACCTCGACATCCATTTCCTCACCATGCACAGCTCCTACCCCTACGCCCGCAAGGCGGTCTGAGGGTCGTCTCTGAAGGCGCCGCGTCTCCGCCAGTCGGGCCCGGCAGGAGCGGAGGCGGGGCTGCACGCGGAACGCCGCAGTTCGGAGCATGGGGCAGGATGTGGGCAGGCCGCAGCTGCGGGACCTCTGCGATCCCGGTGAGTCGCTTGACCTCTTCGAGTTGGATGACTACCAGCTCGAGGCGCTTCATCGCCATCCGCCTTCCGTGTTCTGCTCGGTTACCGGCTGTAGACGGTCGTCCGTCAATGTCGCTCTCGGTGAGCAAGGACATGGCCGGCTTCGGGTGCCGTCACAGCGGTCGGACGGCCGGCCGGGTGATGAGGTTGAAGAACGCTGCGGTGAGCGCGCGTGGCGTCGTATGGAGTTCGGGGGTAGGCGACCACGGCCTTGGTCCCGGCGGTGGTGGCGTGTGTGCGGCGCCCGGGTGTCGATCTTTTCAATCTTCGCGTTCGGGAGGTTGTGTGCGGGGGTGCCCAAGAAGCCCGGAGGGTCACGAGGGGACGATCCCGGGGCTGCTCGGGTAGCAGCGGTACGACGTACGTGGGGGGGGGCGTCCGGAGCGTTCCGGACGGCCCTTTCGCGTGTCCGGCGGGAACGCGCTTGCGTGGAATTACGAACTTACGTAATCTCAAAGGCGTGGAGCACCTGGAACAACGCGTGGCCGACCTCGAACGGCGCCTCGCCGCCCTGGAGGCCGCCGACCGGCCCGCCCCCGGGCCCCAGGAGGGCGACTTCTGGGCCCTGGAAGGACTGAGGGAGCAGCTCACCGGGATGGGGGCGGCGACCGGAGGCGTCCTGTTCACCGGCGCGGTGCGGCTGCCGACCGGGGAGCGGTACGAGTGGCAGCACGGCGCTCACCGTCCGCGAGGGCGAGCGCGTCCGCGCCGGGCAGGTGGTCGCCCGGTGCGGGAACTCCGGCAACTCCACCGAGCCGCACGTGCACTTCCAGCTGATGGACGGCCCCGACCCGGACACGGCCCGGGGCGTCCCCTTCACCTGGCGCGGCATCGGCGTCCCGCGCAACGGCGAGATCGTCGAGACGCCCTCGCCGGCCACCTCGCCCGCATAGGCTCAACGCGGGACAAGCGCCTGGGCCAACTCGTCCGGTTCGACGTCCTCCTCTTCGACGAGTTCGCCATGGGGCAGCTGAACGCCGGCCAGGCCGACGGCCTCTACCCACTCGTCTCCGCGCGTCAGGGCCGATTCTGATCATCAGCAGCAACCGCGCGCCCAGCGACTGGTATCCCCTCTTCCCAAATCCCGTCGTCGCCGTGTCGCTTCTTGTCCGCGTCATCAACACCAGCAACAGCCACCATGAAGGGGCCGAGCTATCGGCCCAGCAAGCGGCTGTAGGCGACAGCTGGCAAGCCGACTGAGCCGGCACTCAAGTAGTCTCGCTGAGAGCCAGGCTGGGAAGTTACGTGACTCAGCCCCGGGCAGATCGTGGCATACCAAGGTCACGTTGTTCTGGAGACGGGCCGACGATAGATCTGCCGTGACCCGCCTTCCGGCCCTGGTTCTGCCGCCTCAGCGGGAGTGAAGCCCAGCGACTCATAGAAGACGCGAGCCCCGCTGGAAGCAGCACCTGGATGGTCGGCTCCGAAGGTGACCACTTCGATGGTGCCAGGCCCCCGCACGAACCTGCATGCCGCCTCATCCATCAGCGCGCGCCCGACGCCGCTGCCGCGGCCCTCTTCCGAAACCACCAACCAATTGACGTGAAAGACAGGCGCCTTCGCGCCGAACAACAACCCGCCGAGGACGCCTGATCCTGCAGAGACGGCAACGAGCGCCGTCGAGCGACGAATATGATCTTTCACGGCGTCATGGAAGCCAGGTTCCTCGACCATTGGGCCGAACCAGTGCTCGACCTGGGCAGCCAGGGCAAGAAAGCTCGGGAAGTCACGCTCCTGCGCGGGTCTGACGATCATCCAAGCAGTCTGACAGACGTGGCCAGGGCCGGGTCAACTCAGGGTCCCTGGGGTATTACGTGACGCCAACGAGCTCGTGAACCTTTCCCAACCTGACTCATGGGCAGTTCAGTAGGCCCCGCTTACGCGTGCGCTGACGGTCGATCGGAAGTCCGCTGGAGGCGCCTGAGAGCTGGCCGGCAACCCCTGCTCACCCTCCTCCACCCGTGCAATGGATTCGCGGCCGGGTTCGGCATCGGCCCATTGCCGACCGCTACCTCACCGAGGCGTCGAGCTCCTGGCAGCTTTCGCCCCCATGCTCACCGAAGCGGCCAGGACGGCGGGGCATGCGTTCTGCTGGACGGCGCTGCGTAGCCGGCGCTGGGGCGGGCGCCCCGCCGCAGAGTTCATGCCTTTCTTCGGGTGATCGCCTGTGTCATGGCAACTGCGGCCGCCAAGAAGCCCGCGGTGATGGCGAGCAGGGACCCCGTGGGCGCCAGGGCGTCCGCCGAGTCCGATGCGTTCTGCAGGTGGGTGAGCAGGATGTTGACCGGGGAAACGCCCTTGCCCAGCAGCACGGCCAGCAGGAGCGCCAAGGCGAGGACGAGCGCGTAGCCCTGGCGTCGGAACACCAGCCGCGAGCAGACCAGTCCGATGGCCATGCCGGTGAAGGCGCAGGTGAGTTGGGCCGCGGTCCCCAGCGCCAGATCCGCGAGGCCGGGGGTGTGGTTTCCGAACAGCAGCGGCAGCACCAGGCCGGCAGCCGTCAGCAGCAGGCACCACAGGGCGGCCGTCCCGGCCGTCGCGAGCAGGACGCGTAGAGGGCCGCCGGCAGTGACGACGACGATCGAGCGGTGCGCCTGGTCCTCGAGACCGGTCAGTGTCATGGTCAGCCAGACCGAGCACGGCAGCATGGCCCCGGCCACCGAGGCGTAGGTCGCGGTGAGCGGGCCGGTGTCGCTGCTGGTCAGCACGGCCACCAGGCCGAGGAACAGCAGCAGCGGCGCGAGGTAGCGCTGGGAGAGCAGCAGCACCGTGGACATGTAGCGGACCAGGGCGATCACAGGGTGGTCCCCCGCGCATCGGCCCGGGAACGGTGTTCGTCCGCGGCCTCCGTCAGGCTGGCCACCGACCATCGGTGCTGCAGTGCCGTCAGCAGTACGGCGTCCGAGTGCTCCCGCGCCACCCGCAGGACGACCTCCCCGCCGCGCCGGGCGGTGTCCGTCACCCCCGGCAGCACGGACCAGTTCACCTCGATCGGCATGACGCCGGTGGGCGGCACGGTCAGGACCAGCTCGGCCATCGAGGTGCGCCTCCTGGCGTGTCGGCCGCCGTGCAAGGTGACCCGGCCGTCGCTGATGGTGTACGCGCCGCGGGCGTGCGTCTCGGTGATCGCCTCGCGGTGGTCGGTGAAGACCACCGCCCCGCCCTGTACGGCCACTTCGTCGATGAACTCGGCGAGGACACCGTGGGCCGAGGCATCCAGACCCGACCAGGGTTCGTCGAGGACCAGCAGGTCGGGCGGGATGAGGAGGGCCTGGGCGAGCGCCACCTTCTGCGCGTTGCCCTTCGACAGCGTGCGCAGCGGTGCGTTCAGCCCGCCCATCAGGGACAGCCGCTCCAGCAGGTGATGGCCTCGAGCACGGGCGGCGGAGGCCGACAGGCCACGGATACGCCCCATGTGAGTGAGATAGGAGATCGCCGAGATGCGATCGTGGACGGTGAAGCGGTCCGGTACGTAACCGATATGCGGTGGTCGGCCCGACACGCTCCCGGTGGTGGGTTGCGACAGCCCGACGAGGATCCTCAGCAGGGTCGACTTCCCCGAACCATTGCCGCCGACCACCGCGAGGACGTCACCGGTCGCGACCTCCATGTCCACCTCACGGAGGATCCATCGTCCTCTGCCGCATTGTTTGCCGACCGCCTCACAACGTAACAACTCAACTCCCTGCTGTGGCCTACACGCTGGTCCTTCAGTCTGGCGGACGGGCTTGGTGGTTAAGCTGACAGGCAAGTAGAGCGCCTGGTAGATGGGTTCTCGACCAAGAGAACCGTCAGACAGGAGCATCTTCCACGTTCCATCCGCTGACCAGCGGCGATGCCGCTTATAGATTTCGAGGACCTCGTCGGCGGTCTTCGTCCGGGTGAAGAGTCTGGGGTGTTCGTTCCAGTCGGCGAGCCAGGACCTGATGTGGTGTTCGAGGGCCTGGACGGAGCGGTGGACACGGCGTTTGAGCCTCTTCTGTGTGAGTTCGGCGAACCGCCGCTCGACCAGGTTCAGCCAGGACGCGCTGGTCGGCGTGAAGTGCCGGTGGAACCGTGGATGCGCCCAGCAGCCACTTCTTGATGTCCGGCGTCTTGTGGGGCGCGTAGTTGTCGAGGATCAGTTGGACCTGGAGGTCGGCGGGGACCTGGTTGTCGAGTTCGGCGAGGAACTCCTCGAACTCCGCGGCCCGGTGGCGACGATGGAGGGAGCGATGACCTTGCGCCCTCTCAGGAGAACAGGCTACCCACCAACACCGCGCCGTAGTGGACGCATTGGTGCCATCGCTTGCAGTAGCGCTTCGCCCGCCACACCGAACGCCGCGCGAACTGCTTCTCGCACCAGACACACTTACGAGTCTTCCCGCCCTCCATGGCCACGACCTTACCGAGCGAGCCCGCAAAGCGCCTCTCTGGTATCCGGCAGGTGTCATGCCGCCACACAGTCTGGCGCACCCTCTGTACGGCGGGCTGCACGGGCCGGTGACAGGAGCGTCACGAGCGGGGAACCCCCTGGGTAGCGGATTTCGGCGGCCGGGACAGTCCTGGACAGTCCAGTCCTTCGAATCCCCTGGTCGACGGCCTGGGCCGGGGTAATCCTGCTCGGGTGCCAGAAAGGTACACCAGGCTGTCAGAGCCAGCGGCGGCCGAGGCGAGGAGCGCGAGAGCTGTGAGGGTGAAGTCGGCGCCAACGTCTCTCCCACACCACAACGACCGGACAGAAGGCGTCAACACCAGCAGCAAACGGATCATGAGGCAGATGCGCGGCCTCGCGGGCTTCGACCTCGTTCGGCACCCCGTTCTCCTGCACTGACCGTCACCCTATGTTGCCGCCGATTGCAGGACAGAGCCCCGGAGAGGACGTACGCCGTGCATTCAGTGTCTGTGTTTCAGTCTGCGGGGCTTTTGATCAAGGGCTCGCGGTGGTCAGTTTGGGGGGTGGGCGGTGTGCGGCTCGGGTGCGCGGGCCGCGGCGGCGATGCGTTCGAGTGCCAGGGCGTGCCTGCGGAACGCGTCGCGTCCCTCGGGGGTGAGACGGACCAGGGTGCGCTGGGCGCGGTGGGTCTTTTGTTTGCGGAGCTCGACGTAGCCCTTGGTGGCGAGCGTGGACAGCTGTTTGGAGAGCGCGGAGTCGCTGGTTCCGACCGAGTCCCGGACGAATGGGAAGTCGGCCCAGCTGATCGGCGCCAGCAGTGCGACGACAGCCAGCCGTGCCGGTACGTGCAGGAACTCGTCGAAGGAGGCGTCCATTATGGTCGGCCTCGGCGACCGGCCAGGATCAGGCAGGCGGCTCCGGCCGTGCAGAGCAGGGCTGCTGCGGCCGTGTGCGGGGCGGGGACACCGCCCACTCGCGCCGCGGTCGCCAGTCCTTTGAAGGCAGTCATGAGAGCGATGCCGGCCGCCGCACCGAGGGCTGCTTCGCGGGTGGTGATGGATCGGCGTACCGGCGCGTGACGCAGGTATGCCACCAGCATGATCAAGACGAGTGCCACCTCCGGGAGGACCACTGCCCCTCCCCAGGGGTTGGGCAGGTCGAAGGAGGCGAAGGGCAGGAAGACGGACAGAGCCAGCAGTTGCACAGTGGTGCGGGAGTGTCCGAACCGGAAGTACGCGTCACGGGACTGCTCACCGCGACGGTGGATGTCGTCCAGTGCGTTCTGTGCGTCGACGGGGTCCACGGAACTGTCTCGCTTTCGGGCGCGTGGCCGCTGATGGCCTGGTTCTCGTATGACTCAAGGGGATGGGCAGGGATCGCTCCAGGTGCTTTCCTCCAAGGAAAATACTAGGTACTTTCCTTGGAGGAAAGCACCGCCTGCGGTGCGGCTGGGCCAGGACGGCGAGGAGACCGAGCGTGACGACGAGCGACGTGATGAGGGGCACTGCGTTGCCTGCGTCCGGGCGCGTATGGGTGCTGTGGGTGGTCGCGGCCACTGTGTACGCTGTTGATCTGGCAAGCAAAGTCGCAGTGGTCATGAGGCTCGAGGGGCATACGCCCGTGCCGCTGATCGGGACCTGGTTGGTCCTGCGGGCGCAGCGCAACCCCGGCGCGGCTTTCGGCCTCGGCCCTGAGGCGACCATCGTCTTCACTCTGATCGCCGCGGCCGTCGTCTTCGCCGTCGCTCGGATGTCGCGCAGCCTGGCCAGCACGCCGTGGGCGATCTCCCTGGGACTGCTGTTGGGTGGAGCGCTCGGAAATCTGACGGACCGACTCTTCCGTTCCCCTGGCGGCATGCAGGGAGCAGTGGTCGACTTCATCGCGGTCCGTGGCTTCAGTGTCATGAACCTCGCCGACTGGGCGATCACCTGCGGATGCGCGCTCGCACTCCTGCTCTCCTTCCGCAGGACGCAGCCAGGCGTCGAGGGCGGCTCGTCCGGCGAGGCAGACGACAGTGGCCCGTCTCGGGGCCTGTATGCCTGCCGTGACGAACCTGGATCAAGGGCACCGGGTCCTGAGAAGCCACCCAACGGATGAGTAGGCTTATTACTGACCTGGAGGCGGGTTGTCGTAGGGGCTGACGATTGGTGATCGTCGCGGTGTGCCGGGTGTATGAGGAATCCGCAGGGTGGGGGTCTGACCGCGGAGGGGCGCGTTCCGCGAGCGGGTCCGGATGGAAGCAGCGGCGATGTTCACTGAGGGGCGGGGCAGCACGGACATCGCGGAGGAGTTACGGGTCAGTGTTCGGTCAGTCCAGCGGTGGCGGTAGGCCTGGAACGCGGCCAGCTGGGACGGGGTTCGCTTTTGTGGCCCGGCGCCCAGGCCCAAGCCGAGCGACGCACTGCTCGCCGCGCTCGAGGAGGAGCTGTCGAAGGGGCCGGTCGCGCATGGCTGGCCCGACCAGAGATGGACACTGGCCAGGATCAAGACCCTGATCGGTCGGCGGTTTCACAAGTCGATGACGCTGTCGGGGATGTCGCAGATGCTGCGGCGTCATGGGTGGAGTCATCAGGTTCCGGCCCGTCGTGCGGCCGAGCGCGACGAAGCCGCGGTGGCCGGCTGGGTGAAGGATGTATGGCCGCACGTGGAAACACCGCGGCGGCGCTCGGGGCCTGGATCGTCTTCGAGGACGAAGCCGGGTTCTCGATGACGCCGCCTACCTCACGCACCTGGAGCCGACGCGGGACCACACCGGTCATCCGGGTCCGCGGCCGTTCCCAGCGCCGCTTCTCCATTGCCGCCCTGTGCTGCTACAAACCCGGTGAGCGCTCCCGCCTCATCTACCGGCCCAGACGGCATGCAGATCACACGAGCGCAGGCCGCAAGAGCTTCGCGCGGACCGAATACCGCGACCTGCTCATCGCCGCCCACCAGCAACTCGACGCACCCATCGTCCTCATCTGGGACAACTTGAACGTCCACAAAGACCGCCGCATGCGGGCCTTCATCGACGCGCAGGACTGGCTCAACGTCTACCACCTGCCGTCTTGCGCACCCGACCTCAACCCTGTGGAAGGGATCTGGTCGGTCCTCCGCCGAACCACCCAGGCCAACACGGCCTTCACCGACCCGAGCCACCTCATACGCCGGCTCCGACACGGCCTCCGCCAGATCCAATACCGCAGCGACATCATCGACGGATGCCTCACCGGAACCGGACTCACACCAACGACACCACGACTACAACCTCAGTAACTGGCTCTAACAAAAGCTGCTGATCATGAGGCTGTCGGCCTCTCTGCTCGTAGGTCTGGGTATGGGAAACCGTCAGTCGCGGCCGTGGGTCGTGTCGGATGAACTGTGGTCGCTGATCGAGCCGTTGTTGCCGAAGCCGGGTCCGAAGAAGGTCGAGGGCAGACTGCGGGTGCCGGACCGCCAGGCCCTGTCGGGGATCCTCTTCGTCCTGCACACCGGCATCCAGTGGGAGTACCTGCCCCAGGAGCTCGGCTTCGGCTCGGGGATGACCTGCTGGCGGCGTCTTGCGGCCTGGAACGAGACCGCGTCTGGGACCAGCTCCACCGGCTGCTGCTGAACGAGCTGCGGTCGAAGAACCAGCTGGACTGGGAACGGGCGGTGATCGACTCCTCGCACGTGCGGGCCGCCCGACGGGGCCCAAAAGCGGGCCCAGCCCGGTCGACCGCGCACGTCCGGGCAGCGAGCACCGCCTCATCGTCGACGGACAGGGCGTCCCGCTCGCGGTGTCGCTGACCGGCGGAAACCGCAACGACGTCACCCAGCTCGAGCCGCTGCTCGACAAGATTCCCGCCGTCGCGGGCCGGGTCGGCAGACCCCGCCGTCGCCCCGACGCACTGCTGGCCGACCGCGGCTACGACCACGACAAGTACCGCCGTTTGCTCTGGCAGCGCGGGATCCGCCCCGTGATCGCGAGACGGGGCGAGCCGCACGGCACTGGCCTGGGCATCTTCCGCTACGTCGTCGAGCGCACCATCGCCTGGCTGCACGGCTTCCGCCGCCTGCGCATCCGCTGGGAAGGACGCGACGACATCCACGAAGCATTCCTCGGCCTCGCCGTCTGCCTGATCACCCACCGCCACGTTCGACGCCTTTGTTAGGACCTCTTAGCCGCTCTCCGGTGCACCGATCCGCTGACTGGGGGTACCGATGATGCTTGTGGAGCGACCCAGAACTTCTGTTACCCGATGCCCGGAATATCCGCCTAGGGTCGTCTGTGGAACGTGATCAAGACGATCGCCGACAAGGACGTGAGGGAGTGCGGAGCATGACCGAGAACACGCTGCGGGACAAGGTCGCCGTCGTCGGCGGTGGAGAGAAGAACCTGGGCGGGCTGATCAGCAGGACATTCACGGAGGCCGGGGCGAAGGTGGTCGTGCACTACCACAGCTCCGACAGCGATGCCCAGCAGACGGTCAAGGCGATCCAGCAGGCCGGAGGGCAGGCCGTCTCCGTCCAGGGGGACCTGACGAAGGTCGCCGACGTGAGGCGGCTCTTCGACACGGCCGTGGACACCTACGGCGGCGCCGACATCGCGGTCAACACCACCGGGATGGTACTGCGCAAGCCGATCCTGGACACCACCGAGGAAGAGTACGACCGCATGTTCGGCGTCAACGCCAAGGCGGCGTACTTCTTCATTCAGGAGGCCGGACGCCGGCTGAACGACCACGGCAAGATCATCAGTGTCGGCACGTCGCTGCTGGCTGCCTTCACCGACGGTTACTCCACCTACGCTGGCGGCAAGGCGCCGCTGGAGCACTTCACCCGGGCGGCGGCCAAGGAGTTCGCGGACCGCGGGATTTCGGTGAACATGGTGGCCCCGGGGCCGATGGACACGCCGTTCTTCTACGGTCAGGAGACCCCGGAGCGGGTGGAGTTCCACAAGTCGCAGGCGATGGGCAATCAACTCACCCACATTGAGGACATCGTCCCGATCATCCGGTTCCTGGCCACCGAAGGCTGGTGGTTCACCGGTCAGACGATGTTCCCCAACGGCGGCTACACCACCCGCTGAATGGCCTCCCGACGCGGGTGTCCCGGCCGGCCCCGGGCACGGCCGGGTTCGCCCGCGTCGGCGCCTCGCGCGAAACACTAGGAGGCCGTGATGACTGCACATCCGCGTGACCCCGCGGTGGCCGCCTTCGTCGCAGCCGTCAACGCCGGCAACAAGGACGCCTTCTTCGCCGCGCTGACCGACGACGCCACCATGTCCGACGACGGCACCGACCGTGACCTCACGGCGTGGGCGGAGCGTGAGATCTTCTCCTCCAGCGGCCGCATGGACATCGAGGACGTCTCCGCCCACGGCCGGACCCTGACGGCCACGTATACCAACGCCACCTGGGGCAGTATGCGCACGCGGTGGGCCTGCACCGTCACGGATGAACGGGTCAGCCGCTTCGAGACCGGCCAAGCCTGACGCGGTCTTCTTCTGCCATGGGGGTACGGGGCTCCCATGGGAGCCCCCGCCCGGGAGCATGGCTCGCTCACCGGCTCAGCTCGCGGCCGGCGGGTGGGCCGGCCGGCGGTACCCGGGGGGTACGTGCAGCACAACGTCAGTGCCATCCAGGCCGTCGATCCCGCGCTGGGCGCTGGGCGCTGGGCGCTGGGCGCTGGGCGCTGGGCGCTCGGCGCCTGTGCCTGTGGCGTCACGACCGGGCAGGAAGGAGGGGGCGATCAGTGACGTCGACCGACTGCGGAAGGAGGACGTGATGAGCGGTGAGGCTAATGCTGCCCCGACCGGACCGCTGCGGCGGGTGATGCGTGGACGGGATCCGAGAGAGGGGCACCGGGCGTCGACGCCGCTGGAGCTGTTGTTCGACCTGACCTTCGTGGTCGCCGTCTCCCAGGCCGCGGCCCAGCTTCATCACGCCCTCGCCGCAGACCATGTCGGTCGCCGTCCCCGTGGTGCTCGTGCTCCTGATGCTGGGGGCGCTGCACCGGGCCACCCGTACCGGAGCGGTGGGACACGCCCTGCTGGTCCTCGCCGGTGCACTCGTGGTGCTGGCTCTGGGCTTCAGCGCACCCGCCCTGGGAATCGGTGGCGCCGTTCTGGGCATGGGCCTGGCGGTGGCCGTCACGCTGGCAGCCAACCTCTTTACCGTCCGCCATCGAGCCGAAGGGCGTTGAGGTGCGCCTCGACCTGAACAAACTCGACCACCTGATCGCCGTCGCCGAGGAAGGCAGCCTCACCCGCGCTGCCGCTCGGCTTCACCTGTCCCAGCAGGCCCTGTCCACCTCCATCCGGGTCCTCGAACGCGAAGTCGGGGTTCCGCTGCTGGAGCGCGGCAGCGCGGGCGTCACCGTATTGCCCGCCGGAGCGGCCCTGATCGAGGACGCCCGGGTCCTCAACGGCGTGGCACGCGCGGCCCTGCACCGCGCCCGGCAGATCGGGCGCGGCGAGACCCAGGCCCTGCGTATCGGCTACACTCCCGCCGTCACCGGCGACGAACTCGTCACTCTGCTCGCACCGGTGACCGAAGCCCACCTCGACCTCGCCCCCGAGATCCACCAGCGCTACCCTTCCGAGCTGACCGACGCGCTGCTCGCCGGTGACCTCGACATCGGCCTGTGCCGCGCCATGAAGCCCACGCACGGTCTGACCCGCACCACCCTCGGCCACCATCGCCTGCACATCGCCGTCGCCTGCGACCACCCCCTGGCTGCCCGCACATCCGTAACCCTGCCCGAACTCGCCCACGAGACCTTCCTCATCTGGGGCGCTCCCGGCCGCTCCGGCTACACCGACCTCCTCATCGACCACTGCCGCAACGGCGGCTTCGAACCGAACACAGAACGCACCGCCCGCCAAGGCACACCCCCCATCACAGCCGTCATCGGCACCCGCCACCTCGCCTTCGTCACCACACCACCGGGCCCCGCAGCGGGCGGCAGAGCGCACGTCCTCATCCTCGAACCCCCCATCCACGCGCCCCTCCACGCGCTCTACCTCCCGCACACCACCTGCTCCAGCCGCACCACCTTCCTCACCCACGTGAAGCTCTGAGCGGGAAACTTCCGGCGCATGACGGCTGCGTCTCAGTTCTTGGCCTTCGCTAGCACTCTGTGGGGCTTTTGACGGTGCTGTTGTCGGTGGCGCTGGCCCATCCTGAATCCCTAGTCAGGGTGTGTGCCGAACGGCTCCTAGCAATCCTCTTCCGGGTGGGCCTGGTAGGGAGCATCCGGCGATCCGGGTGGCCGGATGCGCGGCACCTCCGATATGAGGTCTGCAGGTATAGACCGGGCTTCTGCCCGAGGGTGTCGTCCGGCCCGGCTGTCCCTTCCCCAGGGGAGGAAGAGAAGCATCTCAAGCCGTGGTGGTCGTAGATGTTTGGGTGACGGCCGGGAGTGCACCAGGCATGCCAGGGCGACATTTTCCTGGCAGGCGCCATGCTGCTCGGGGCCTGTGTGCAGTGGCTGACGGGGATGGGTTTCGCGCTGGTCGCCGTGCCCGCGCTCGTGCTGCTGCTCGGGCCGTCGGACGGCGTAGCTCTCGCCAATTGTGCCTCCGGGGTGATCTGCCTTATCGGGCTGGTGGAGGGGTGGCGGAGCGTGCGGGTGGCGGCAATGGTGCCGTTGTGTGCCGCTGCCGTGTGCACGGTGCCGGCAGGGACCTGGCTGACCCGGCACCTTGCGGAACCGGTGCTGCTCACCGTGATGGGGGCGCTGGTCGCACTTGCCGTGCTGCTCGTCATGTGCGGCGCGCGGATGCGAGCGTTGCGCGGTACGAAGGGTACGGTCGCGGCGGACGCGCTGGGAGGCATGATGAACTCCGCCGCCGGAGCCGGCGGCCCGCCGATGTCCCTCTATGCGGTCAACGCCGGCTGGTTGGTGCAGGAGTTCGTACCGAACGCCTTCTTCTACGGCGTCGTCGTCAACGTCTTCTCCGTCGCCACGCACGGAGCGCCCCAGCTCACCACCGCGCAATGGGGGTGGAGTGCGCTCGCCCTGATCGTCGGCATGCTGGTCGGCCGCGGCCTCACCGGGCGCCTTTCCGAACAGCGAGCGCGGTGGCTGGTACTCGGGCTGGCGATGGCCGGTGGATTGACAACCCTCGCGAAAGGAGCGGCGGGCCTGTAGAGCGATCGCATACGCACGCTCGCCTGTCAGACCAGAAGTGCCATGCCGCGATACACGGCCGCAGTGGGCTCCGGCGCTCGGGGCGGACCCTGCCGTCGCGGCATCTGCGACACGACCTGGGTGCTCACCGGCCCGATCAGAACGGCGAGTTCGCGCGCCTTCACCGTCCCGACGCGTGACAAGCACGCTCTGAGCCGCCGCACGGCATTCGGTAACGATCAGTCAGCATCGCGTCGAGCAGCGCGGTCGGCCTGGCGGCGAGGCGTTGTCGCTGAGGATGCCGAGGGCGAGGACGCGGAGCCAGGCCGAACGGGGGGCCCACCGAGAGCGTGGGCTCGACGGGGCCCCCGGGGCTTGTCGTGGTTGCGGCGTGGGGTCAGGCGTCGGCGGGGGCGGGTTGTTCGGGGCGGTGGGTGCTGGGGCGGCCGAGGCGCTCTTCGAGCTTTTCGCCTTCGATGTCGGGGTCGGGTACGAGGCGGCCGTACCACTCGGGGTGGTGCCAGATCCTGCTGCCCACGAGCGCCATGAAGGCGGGGACCAGGGCGAGGCGGACGACGAAGGCGTCGAGGAAGACGCCGATGGCGAAGCTGAAGCCGAGGGCCTTGACGACCGGGTCGGTCTCGGCCATGACGGCGACGAAGATGGACACCATGATCAGGGCGGCGGCGGTGACCACGCGGGTGGACAGTCCGGTGCCGGTCACGGCGGCGGCGCGGGCGTCGCCGTGCCGGGTGTAGTGCTCCTTGACGCGGGAGACCACGAAGATCTCGTAGTCACTGGACAGGCCGAACATGATGGCCAGCAGGATGATCGGCAGGAAGCACAGGGTCTGGGAAGGGGTGATGCCGAGCGCGTCCTGGAACCATCCCCACTGGAAGACGGCGACCTGGGCGCCGAAGGCGGCGCCGGTGGAGAGCAGGAAACCCACGATCGACTTCAGCGGCACGAGGATGGTGCGGAAGGCGAACGTCAGCAGGACGAAGGCGAATCCGACGACGACGAGCAGGAAGACCGGAAGGGCGTCGCCCAGCTTGGTCGCGATGTCGATGTGGCTGGCGGTGGCGCCGCCGACCAGGAGGTGGGCGCCGGTTCCCGCGGCCAGCTCGGTGCGGCGGTCGCGGATGTCGTGGACCAGGTCGGAGGTGGCGGAGTCGCTGGGGCCGGTGGTGGGCACGACGTTGATCACCGCGATGCCGTTGACGACAGCGGCCGGGTCGGCCGATGCGACGCCGTCGAGCTTCTTCAGGGCGGAGCTGATGGCCTGCGCCTGGGCGGGCTGACCGACGTTCTCGGCAACGATGGTCAGGGTGCCGTTGTAGCCGGGGCCGAAGTGCTCCGTCGTCAGGTCGTACGCCTGGCGGGAGGTGTCGGAGGTGGGGCGGGCGTCCGCGCCGGGCAGCCCGAGGTCCATGCTCGCGGCCGGGACGGCCATCAGTCCCAGGCCCAGAACGCCGACGACCAGGACGGGGCCGCGACGGCGTACGACCCACTTCGCCCAGCGGGTACCGGTCAGTTTCTCGGGCGCGTGGACAGCGGTCTCGGTCGCCGGGCGGGCACGGCGCAGGCCGGGGAGGCGGGAGAAGCGGCCCATCCGCTCACCGGCGAAGCCGAGGAAGGCGGGCAGCAGGGTCAGCGCGATCAGCAGGCCGATGGCGACCGTGCCGGCGGCAGCCAGGCCCATCACGTTCAGGAACGGGATACCGACGACCGTCAGGCCGCACAGGGCGATGATGACGCTCAGGCCCGCGAACAGCACCGAGCTTCCGGCGGTGCCCGCGGCTCGGCCGGCCGCCTCTTCAGGACTGTGGCCCGCCTGCAGGTTGGCACGGTGGCGCGAGACGATGAACAGGGCGTAGTCGATGCCACAGGACAGGCCGAGCATGGTGGCCACCGAGGTGGCGGCCGAGGCGATGTCGAAGACGGCGGCGAGCATGGTGAGGCTCATCATCGAGATGACCACGGCGAACAGGGCGGTGACGAGGGGCATACCGCCCGCCACGAGCGAGCCGAAGGTGACCAGCAGGACGAGGAGGGCGACGACCATGCCGACCGCCTCGGAGTTCACGCCCGGCTCGTCGTGGGGGTAGACGTCGCCGGAGAACGCCACCTTCACGTCGGCGTCTTCGGCCGCGGCGGTGGCCGGCTCCAGCTTGTCGACGGTGGCCTCCTCGACGTCCCCGGCGGATGTGTCGTAGGTGACGGTGGCCAGTGCGATCCGCTTGTCCGGTGAGACGAGGTTCGTCTCGAACGGGTTGCCGACCCGCGTCACCTGGGGCAGGGCGCCCAGGTCCCTGACGGCCTGGGTGATCGCCTTCTGACGGGTCGCGTCGGTGATGTCCTGCCCGTCGGGGGCGGCGAAGACGACCTGGGTGGAGGCGCCGGAGGCGGCCGGGAGCTTGTCCTTCAGCACGCTCACGGCCTGCTGGGACTCGGTGCCGGGGATGGAGAAATTGTCGTCGGTCCTGCCGCCGGCGGCCTGAGCGCCCAGGACGGCCACGGTGACGATCAGGATCCAGGACGCCAGGGTCGCCCAGCGGTGCCGGAAGCACCATCGGGACAGTCGGTACAGGTAGGTGGACACAGCCACGAACTCCTTGGAACAGGTCGGATCGGCGAGCGGATCCCCGAGATTCCTGCTAACCGTAGCATTTTTGCGCCTGAGCGCAGTTTCGCGCCCCATGTTACTGTTCCGGTATGACCGCACCTGGGCCGACATCGGGGTCGCACCGTGAACGCGTCAAGGCGAAGCGCCGTGAAGCGATCCGCCGCTCCGGCATGCGCCTGTTCGCCGAGCACGGCTACGACGGCACGACCATCGCCGACATCGCACGTGCCGCCGACGTCGCACCGCGCACTGTGCAGCAGTACTTCCCGTCCAAGCACGACATCGCGCTGAGCGTGGCCAACGAGGTCGCCTCCCGGCTCACCGACGCCGTCGAACAGCACCCCGAGGCCGGCTTCCTCGACGTGGTGGACATCTGGCTCGCAGCGGAAGCGGAGTTCAACGACGCGGAACTCATGGCACTCACCAAGGCCATGAACGAAGCCAACCCCGGCCTTCAGGCACTCAGCAGCAGCCAGCTGACCGACGTCGTCCAAGTCGCCTCGACCCGACTCAGCGCGGAAACCGGCCTGGCAGTCGACGAACCCCTCAGCGCCGTCCTCGCCGCCGCCGTCGGCGCCGCACTCGCCCAGTACATCGGCATCGCCCACCAGTTCCGCGACACACCAGAGCTGCACCACCACGTGATTGCCTGCCTGCGCGCCCTCATCGACGCGGCCAGAGCCACCCACGACTGAGGCCGACGGCCGAGCCCACCACCGCCCGGCGGACCATGTCCACCGCCGTGGTGTCCGCGCTGGTCAACAATGCCCCGGCCGCGCGAGGTCGGGCGGCCGGAGGCGAGTCGTTCACAGCGGCGGAGCCCGGACTGCTCGTCGAGGTGCCGGCGGGGACGACGAGGCATGCCATGGTCACCGTGACGCGCGTGCGGGGAGCTGCCGCGGACCGGTCAGGAGGAACAACTGGCCTTCAGCTCGGCGAGGGACCGTGGGTCCCAGCGGGGTTTCTGCGCACGAACTCCTCGCTTCGGCGTAGGCGCGGCATGCCAGCCCTGAGCTGGGGCTCCGCTATTCACGAACACACCTCGTTACGCTGCGGCCGTGATCGAGCCCTCCCCGCTGCCAGGCGACCCCTCCGAGCTACGGGTCGTATCGCACGGATGGTGCGGAAGACCGTCGCCGTCGAGTGGCTTTGCTGTTGAAGGGTCTCGTGACTTGTGACCGCAGCCACACTGAACCTTTTCCAAACTGAACCATGGGCAGTCCAATAGGACCCGTTTGCGCGCGCACTGTCGGTCGATTGGCAGTTGCTGGAGGCGCCTGTGTGCTGGCTGGCAGGACCTCATCACCCTCGGGTACCTGCGCAATGGTTGCTCCCACGCGAAGTTCTCGGCCGGGTTCTGGGCCAACTTCTGTGGAGCTCTCACACGCTGTGACCGTGGGTCTTGCCGGCAGGTCTCGCGAGATCGTCTAGAAACCGCCGGTGCCAACCGCGGTCGGCCTGATGGTGTTGGGCTGTGGGCGAGGTACTGCTCCGGCTGGAAGAGCTGCTCTTCCTCGCGGATCCGGGGATCAGGGTGGAGTCGGTGCAGGATGATGGTGAGGTAATCCGTGTCGGTGTCAGATGCCGGACGGCCGGGGCTCGGTGTCCAGGCTGCGCAAGCTGGTCGGGGCGGGTGCACGGCTCTTACCTGCGGTTTCCTGCTGACCTCCCCGTATCGGGACGGCGGGTGGTGCTGCGGCTTCGTGTCCGGCGCTTCACGTGCGAAGACATCTCCTGCGGGCGGCGGACGTTCGTCGAGCAGGTCGCGGGCCTGACCCGGCGACACAGCCAGCGGACCGAACGAATGCGGGCAGTCTTGGCCGAGGTCGGCCTCGCCCTGGCCGGTCGCGCCGGTGCCCGGCTGGCCGATGTCTTCGGGGCGCAGGCCAGCCGGGACACGATCCTGCGGCTGGTCGACGCTCTCCCGGAGCCCCAGTCTCAGTCCCCGCGTGTGGTCGGCATCGACGAGTACGCCATGCGCAAGGGCCGCGTCTACGGGACTGTGCTGGTCGACGTCGATACCCGCAGGCCGGTGGATCTGCTGCCGGATCGCGAGGTGGGCACTGTCGCGGCCTGGCTGACCGAGCACCCGGGGATCGAGGTCGTCTGCAGCGATCGCGCCCCGTTCTTCGCCGAGGGCGCCAGCATCGGGGCGCCCACCGCGGCTCAGTCGCCGACCGGTTCCATCTCTGGCGCAACCTCGGCGAAGCAGCCGAGCGGTGCGTCTCCCGCCACCGCCCGTGCCTCCGTGCGACCTTCGCCGGGTCGGCGCCGGAGAAGGCTCCGGTACTGGAACCGGCCGAGAGCGGGTCGCCATGGCCCACCGGGCTCCGGTTCGCCGACCGCACCCGTGCAGATCAAGGCGGTCCGCGCTGACGACCTGCCCAGCCTCCATACCTTCGTCAACGGCCTCGAACGCGATCTCGCCGCCGTCACCGCCGGCCTCACACTGCCGTGGAGCTCCGGCATCGTCGAAGGCCACGTCAACCGGATCAAAATGATCAAACGCCAGATGTACGGCCGGGCCGGCCTTGGTCTCCTGCGGAAACGAGTCCTGCTGGCATCCTGACGGGACAGTCACGAGCTCTGCTGGAGTCGCTCCGCAGCCTGAGCAGGGATGTCGTAGTAGCCAGCCCGTGCCAGCAGGACCGAGCTGAAGTAGTAGCCCTGTTCTTCTTCCGGCTCATCGTCGGCTGCGAACGGACGCCAGAAGCTCAGCAGCAAGTCCGGGGCAATGAATGAAGCATCGTCGTCAGGATCTTCCTCGATCGAGGTGAGCTCACCGACGCGCAGGACAACCTCGCGGGCCGGAAGCGCGAACACGTCCACACCCTGGAACAACACTCGATCCGCTTGGGACGAGGGCCTTCCCAGCTCGAGCTTCGAGCATGTCGCGCATACAGTGGATGCTGATCATCAACCCGGTGGGGCGGAAGATGTGCTGCCCCTGCCGGTCGGACTCCGAGATCGCAGAAGGATCGCGGAGCGAGTCCAACGCGGTATTGGCCGCGTGTCGAGTCATACCGATCCGCAACGGGCCAACGCCGGTTGGTGGGGCGAGGTCGAAGTCCATGCGGGCATGATCCCAAACAGGTCTGTCAACGAGTCAAGAAGGGCCATCCAGTCCCGGCAGGTTACAGAGCGTGAGAGCTCCACAGAAGTTGGACCAGAACTGCTACCCCCGTGAACAAAGCCACGCGTGCGCCCACCGGGTCCTGTGCTGGCCGGCTCTGCTGCTCACCCGGCTCGTCGACGCCTGAGACCGCCGTCTCCTCCGTCCGCCGCACAGGCATCACCGGCGGGGAAACCGCCGGTAGTCTCCGGGGCTTGCGCTGTGGGGCGACATGATCGGATGTGGGCCCGTACCCTGGCGGACGCGAACGTGGGCGCGGACGGAAGACCGTGGTCGGATGATGCCTACCGGCGGCTTGTACTGTTGTTCCGCCCGTCGGGCGGTGGAGAAGGCGATGCGATGTACGAGGTGCCCCGTTGATGCAGAAGGCGGCCGGTGACGGCACGGACGGTGTGCGCAGTGTGCTGCGTGCGCTGGATCTCCTAGCTCTGTTCGACGAGTCCCATCGCTCGTGGACGGTTCGGGAGTTGGTCGACGCGTCGGGGCTGGCGAAGACGACGGTGGTCCGGCTCGTGGCCACGTTGGAGCAGCGGGGGCTGCTGTGGAACCGTGGCGACGGCCGGCTGGTGCCTGGTGCGGGGCTGCTGCGCTGGTCCGCGCTGGCGCAGGATGCCTGGCGTCTGCCGCCGGAGGCGGTGGAGTGTCTGCGCGAGGTGTCCGTGCGGTCGGCGGGTGAGTCGGCGCGGATTTACGTACGTCAAGGGCTCACCCGGGTGTGCGTGGCGCAGCACGAGGGGACGCAGCAGTTGCGGCACGTGGTGCGTGTCGGCGAGGCGATGCCGTTGGGGGTCGGGGCCTCCGGGCACGTGCTCCTGATCGGCAGCGCGCCGGATTTCCTGCGGTCCGTGGCTGAGGCGGCAAGGAAGGGAGCGGACTTCGTCGAAGTCCTGGCCACGCGGGTGCGCAAGGCGCAGGAACGCGGCTGGGCGTCGAGTGACGGTGAGCGCGAGGACGGGGTCGCCGCCGTGGCGGCGCCCGTCATCGATGAGCAGGGGAGGGTCGTGGCGGCCCTGGGCCTGGGGGGTCCCAGTACCCGGTTCACCGAGAACCGGGTGTCCGTGTTCGCCGACGTGCTGACAGAGGCCGCCGAGCGTTTGTCGGCGCTGCGTTTTCCGGGCGCCGACGAGGGCTGAATTCGTGTCGTTCGGCGTTCACGCGGATTCCTGCTGCGGCAGGTCGCGCGGCTCGGGCCCGTGGTACGACGGCAACAGGCGGCGTGGGATGGGGCCCTTGATCCGGATGCCGGAGGACTTCTCCTCCCAGCCGTGGGCGAGGATGCCGACGCTGCGCGAGAGGACGAACAGGCCACGGCCGAGCTCCGGAGGGAATCCCAGCTCGCTGTAGATGATGGCGGTGGCTCCGTCGATGTTCATGGGCACAGGGCGGCTGCGACCCTTGGCCAGGGCGTGTTCCAGCGCGAGCCCCGCTGCTAGGGCGCGTCCGGGCACGGCTCCGTTCGCTGCCGCCTCGGCGACCAGTTCCAGGAGCGGGTCGCGCCGGGGGTCGTGCGGGTGGAAGCGGTGCCCGAAGCCCGGGACGTGGCGCCGCTCGGTGCGGTACGCGGCCACCAGCCGGTCGGCCGCCTCGTCGAGGCCTGCTCCTGAGCCGTCCGCGGAAGCGCCTGCCTTCTGGTCGAGTTCGGCCAGCACTTCCATGCACTGCTGTCCGGCTCCGCCGTGCACGTCGCCGAGCAGGTTGACTCCGCTGGCGATGACATTGTTGAGGCCGAGGCCACAGGTGGCGGCCATGCGGGCGGCGGCGATCGACGGAGCTTGCGGGCCGTGGTCCACGCCGGCGACGAGGGCGGCGTCGAGCAGCCGCGCCTGGGCAGAGGTGGGCAGTTCTCCGCGGATCATGAGCCAGACCGACTCGGCGAAGCCGACGTGCCCGATCAGCTGCTCCACTGGGTAGCCGCGAAGCAGGATCTCACCGGGGCGTATGCGGCTGACGGCGGTGGTCCACCAGTCGCTGACCTCGGGCAGCGGGCCGGGGTGCGGAGTGCTGGGTGCGGGGGAGGGGGTGTTCATACGGTTCCTCGTTCCTTCATGGCGTCGATCTCGTCGCGGCTGTAGCCGAGTTCGGTCAGCACCTGTGTGGTGTGCTCGCCGAGCAGAGGGGGCGGTGTGGAGTCCTCGACGGCCCGGCCGTCGATCCGGAACGGGCTGCCGAGGACGTGCAGGGGCCGCGGACGACCGTCGGGGAAGGGCAACGTGCGCACGAACTGTCGTTCGGCCAGGTGCTCGAGGCCGAGCGCGTCGGGCACGGACAGCACACGTGCGGCGGGCACCCCGGCGTCGGAGAGAATCTCCTCCCATTCCTTCGCGGTGCGCAGGCTCAGCCCCTTCTCGATCTCGTGACGCAGCGCCTCCCGGTGGGTCTTGCGGTCGGCGGGGTGCGCGAAGCGTTCGTCCTCGACGAGTTCCTCGCGGCCGATGAGCCGGCAGAGCGTCGTGAACTGCTGTTGCCGGTTGGCGGCGATGTTGAGGTGCCCGTCGGCGGTGGTGAAGGTGCCCGAGGGCGCGGCGGTGAAGTTCTCGTTGCCCATGGGCTGCGGCGGCTGCCCGGTGATCAGGTAGTTGGACGTCACCCAGCCCATGGCTGTCAGTGCGGACTCCAGCATCGACACGTCGAGGCAGGTGCCGGAGCCGGTACGGGCGCGGCGCACCAGGGCCGCGGCGACTGCGTACGCGGCGGCCATTCCGCCGAGGGTGTCGGCGACCGGGAAACCGGCGCGCAGCGGGCTGACGTCGGGGGTGCCGGTGACGCTCATCATGCCGGACAGCCCCTGCACGATCTGGTCGTACGCTGGCCGGGCGCGCAGCGGGCCGGTCTGCCCGAAGCCGGAGATCGCGCAGTAGACGAGGCCCGGGTTCTCCCGCTTCAGGACCTCCCAGCCGAGGCCCAGGCGGTCCATGACACCGGGTCGGAAGTTCTCGATCAGCACGTCGTACTCGCGTACGGCGCGCAGCAGTGCCTCCCGGCCCCGCGGGTCTTTGAGGTTGAGGGTGAGGGAGCGCTTTCCGGCGTTCTGGGCGAGGAACGACGCGCCAAGCAGGTCCTCGCTCAGCCCGCGGTCGGCACCCAGCTGCCGGGCCAGATCCCCGGAGTCGGGCATCTCCACCTTGAGTACGTCCGCGCCGTGGAGGGCGAGCTGGTAGCTGGCGAAGGGCCCGGCCAGGACGTTGGTGAGGTCGAGGACGCGCACGCCGTCCAGGAGCGCGGGCGGTGTCGGTGTGTCGTCGTCGGGGGTCAACGGAGTGCGCCTCCAATGCAGTTCTGGGTGGTCAGGGTCCGTGCCGCGGCAAGCAGGGCGGGTACGAAACTGTCGATGGCTTCGTCGGTGAAGCGGACGGTCGGCCCGCCGAGGGCGAGCGCGGCCACCAGTCGCTGGGAGGTGTCGAAGACGGGAGCGGCGACACCGCACACCCCGGCCTCTCGTTCCCCGCGGCTGACCGACCAGCCTCGGGAGGCGGCCTCCCGGGCGCGGGTGCGCAGGACCGATGACCAATCGGGATGCGGGGCCTGCGCTGCCACGGCCTCGATGTCGTCCGGATCGGCCCGTGAGAGCAGCACATGACTGGCGGCTCCGGACCACAGCGGCATCGCTTCGCCCAACCGCACCACGTGTCGCAGACTGCGCGTCCCTTCGTGTCGGGCGACGCACATGCGGGCCTGCTGCTGTCGTACATAGAGGTGGACGGCCTCACCGCCGCTGGCCGCGGACAACTCCTCGACGGCGGCCACGGCCTCCTTCGGCAGTTCCGGCCCCGGCCATGCCCGCCCAGCGCAGCAGCGCGGGCCCCGGCACGGTACGGCCGTCGCCGCGTTGCCACAGCAGTCCGCACTCCTCCAGCGTTCGCACGAGGCGCACGACGGTCGTCTTGGCCAGACCCGAGCCGTCGATGAGGTCGCGCACGGTGCGGCTGTCCCGCTCGTAGCCCTCCTGCGCGGCGGCGTGGAGGTTGAGCAGTTCCACGGCACGCAAGACGCTGCGCACGCTCGTCTCTTCCGTTTCCGGCACGGCCCCTCCAAGCACGCGTAAGCACTTGCGCCTCGTCGGCGGAGGCAGCTCCCCCATCAGAACATCGAACCGTTCTGCGGCACAAGTGTTCCATCTGGCGGTACGGAGCGCGTGTCATCCTGGCGCGGCGACCCGTATGCACGTCGTCGTATCCGGTCTATTGCCACGAGGTGAAGCCCTCCGTACGCCGCACCATCCAGCGGAACGCCCGTACCGCCTAGCGGTACGCAGTCCTGGCAAAGGAGCCGCAGTGACGACACCCAAGCAACCCCGAGCCGGCCGGCCACTCGTCCAACCGCGCGTCGCCGTAGCCGCGATCTTCGGGACCACCGTCGAGTGGTACGACTTCGCGCTCTACGGGATCGCCGCCGGCCTCGTCTTCAACAAGCTCTACTTCCCCGGCAGCAGTCCGCTGGTCGGCACGATCCTGGCCTTCGGCACCTTCGCCATCGGCTTCCTCGCCCGCCCTCTCGGCGGCGCGTACTTCGGCGAGCGCGGGGACACCAAGGGGCGCAAGGGAGTGCTCGTCACGACACTTCTGCTCATGGGTGCGGCCACGACATGTATCGGACTACTGCCCACGTACAGCACGATCGGCATCGCCGCGCCGATCCTGCTCACCCTGCTCCGCTTCGTACAGGGCTTCGCGGCAGGCGGTGAGAAGACCGGGGCGTTGATCATTCTCTTCGAGAACGCGCCGCCGAAGTGGCGCGGTCTGCTCACTTCGCTGCCCGCGATCGGAACGGGAACCGGCACCCTGCTGTCCACCGGCGCCTTCGCTCTCATCACCGGGGTTCTGTCTGAGGAGGCGTTCCTCTCCTGGGGCTGGCGTATCCCGTTCCTGCTCAGCGCCGTACTGACCTTCTTCGGCCTGTGGATACGCCGCGCCCTTCCCGAGACCGCAGACTTCCAGCGCGAGGGAACGCCTGAGGTTCCCGAGCCACAGGCGCGCCCGTTGGGCAAGAGGATCGCTGAGAGCCGATGCGTGTCGGCATGGCGCCGCTACCCCAAGGAGATGCTCATCGTCATCGGCGCGGGTGCCGCCGAGAACGCCGGTTACTACGTCTACGGCACCTTCTCCGTGACCTACGCCGACGACCGCGGCCTCGCGACAGCCGGCCTGCTCGGCGGCATCACCGCCATCGCCGCGGTCAAACTCCTCACCGTCCCGCTCTTCGGAGCGCTGTCGGACCGGATCGGGCGCCGCCCTGTCTCGATCATGGGAGCCGCGCTGCTCCTGGCTTCCGCGTGGCCGTTCTTCCAGATCGTCGACACAGGTGAGACGTGGGCCATCTGGGCCGCCCTGTTCGTCACCCTCGGAGCCGGCCAGTCCGCCATCCTCGGCTCACAGCCGGCCTTCTTCGCCGAACTCTTCGACATCAGCGTCCGGTTCAGCGCGGTCGGCATCGCCAACAACATCGGCACCGTACTCACCGGCGGCCTCGCCCCCATGCTGTGCTCGGCACTCCTGCTCTGGTTCGACCACAGCATCACCGGCGTGGTCATCTTCATCGCTCTGATGAGTGTGGTGACCATCGTCACCGTCGGTCTCGCCCGCGAGACCCGGCACACCGGGGCCGACGACGAGCCCGCCGCTGCTCCGCGCGATCTCCAGCAGGCTCTCTGATCGTCAGGGCGGCTGCCGGGGCCGGCAGCCGCCGACAGGAAACATGAATGAGGCGCACGACTTTCGCGCCGCCTGACCCGGCCACCGCGTACCAGCCACCAGCCGTGCAATTGCACGGCTGACCCTACGCATCGGCGTAGCGTTCTCCGTGGGGATCAACTGGCGCGGGGAGCGTGGGCATGGACATCGACTTCGGCGCCTACCGGTACGGCGCCCCCTACAACGCCTATCTGGAGCACCTCCTTCGGCACCGAGTGCGGCCCCACACGCTGCCCCACGGGCGCGGATCTGTGCGCCCGCTACCTCGCCGCCGCCCGCGCCAGCGCCGCGGCGAGCGCTGCGCTGACCGGGCAGACAGGCACACACCCGCTGCTCGGGGTGGAAGGCCTCAGACATGACGTGGATGCTGCCCGCTCCGATGCTTACCGCCCCCGTGCCCGGCTCCGACCTTCCGCCCGGTTCCGCTGCGGAGCCGAAGTGGGACGGTCTCCAGACACGCAGGTGTGTCTCAGGGGAGCGAGTGGATTTGCCATCCCGCTTGTCCTGTTCTGCGAGAGCTCATCCGTGGTCTTCCCATTCTGCTTGGCAGAACCGGGCCTCACTGACCACGCTGTCTCCCGCCCTGACGGCCCGTACGTACATTTGAGGCCGTCCGGCCCGAGATCGAAGTTGCAGCCGACGAGTAACTGATCGTTTCAGAATGCCGTCCTGCGGAGACGCTGGCGGTCCGTGGAACAATCCCTTCAGCCACGGGCTCAGGGGGTGACGCCGTATGGAACGGGTTGGGGCTGCGCGAGACTCTTACTCGGTTACGTCCGTGCTCTGAACGCGATTGATGAGGCCATGCGGGTGGCCATCCCCTCGCTTGAGCGACTGGCAGATGTCCTTGGCCTGGCGCGCTCGCGCCGGATCTGGCCGGCTGCGAGGTTGCCGCGGTTGGGTGCCAGGTGGTCGGTGGTCAGGGTCTGGTCGGTGCGGGCGTCCGGCTTGTGGGGGAGTTCGACAGAGGTGGACCGGAGCGGTTCCAGCGTGACGTTCAGCGGGACAGGGGTGCCCTCGGTACCGGGCTTGCCCGCCGTCAGGCCGTGGCCGCGTGCCCGGTGGACGATCCACCAGGTCCGTGCCCTGCTACCGCGGGCCGCTTCCGACCCTGCCGCCGCCGGTCCCGCTCCAGCCGGTCAACGCCCGTGCAGCAGGACATAGAGACCGAAAGGAGGGTGCCGTTCCTCGCGGGCCGGGACATCCTCGTGACCGGGCAGGGACATTGATCGAGTCGGGCAGACCACTCAGCGCCAGGCCTCATACGAGCCCGTCGCCCCCGACGCGGCTCGTGGGTCTCGATGACCGACACGGCGGCCGCGTCCGCCGCCGCGACAGCCGCGTACCGCCACTGGGCAGCGGCGACTAGGGCCTGTCTGACAAATGATCACCTGGCCGCTTCGCGGAGCCAGAGGATCCGGGAGGCCAGGATGACTCCTGCGCGGTAGCGGTCGCCGAGTTTGTCGAACCGGGTGGCGATTGCGCGGAACTGCTTGAGGCGGGCGAAGCATCGTTCGACCACGTTGCGGTCGCGGTAGGTGACCTTGTCGAAGGTCGGCGGCCGGCCGCCGAGGGTTCCGCGTCGGTGGCGGTTCGCCGCCTGGTCGCGGCGCTCGGGGATCGTGGCAGCGATGCCCCGGCGCCTCAGCAGATGGCGGATGGTCCTGCTGGAATACGCCTTGTCACCCAGCACACGGTCCGGTGTCGTGCGCGGGCGGCCCGTGCCGAGGCGCGGGGTGCGGATGCCGTCGAGGACCTGGCCGAACGCCGTCGTGTCGTTGACGTTGCCGGGCGTGAGCACAATCGACAGGGGCAGGCCCCGGCCGTCGACGGCGAGGTGGATCTTGCTGGATAGCCCGCCGCGGGACCGGCCGAGGGCCTGACGCGCCTGCGAGTGGCCCGGATCATCCAGTTCGTCCCCGGCCGCGTCCCCCTTTACGGGCGCCCGCGGCGTGCTGGTGGGCCCGGTTGACCGTGGAGTCAACGGCGACGGTCCACTCCACCCGGCCCACCGCGTCGTCACGGACCTGGACGTACTCCAGCAACTTCGCCCACGTGCCGTCGGCCTCTCAGCGGGCGAACCGCTCGTAGACGGTCTGCCACGGCCCGAACCGCTCCGGCAGGTCGCGCCAAGGAGCCCCGGTCCGCAGTCGCCACAGCACCCCGTTGACCACCTGCCGGTGATCACGCCACGGACGGCCGCGCCCGTCCAACTGCGGCAACAGGGGCTCTATCCGCCTCCATGCCGCATCCGTCAACTCACCTCGACCTGCCACAAGATCAATTATCAGACCGCCATATAGAGTCCTGCCCGTGGCGAATCATCAGGACGAGACCAGGGCGGCCTACGACGGAGTCGTCGAGCTGTACGCATCGCTGTTCGCAAACCGGCTGGAGGAACAGCCATTCTCCCGGACCATGATCGGCACCTGCACCGAGCTGGTGCGCGCTACGGGCAACCCGCGGGCAGCCGACGTCGGGTGTGGACCGGGACATCTGACAGCCATGCTGCACGAACTGGGCCTGGACGCCTTCGGGCTAGACCTCGCCCCCGGCATGATCGACCACGCCCGGCAGGCCCATCCGACGCTGCGCTTCCAGGAGGCGCGGATGGAATCCCTGCCGATCGAGGACGCCTCGCTCGGCGGCGTGCTGGCCCATTACTCGATGATCCACACCCCTCCGGGAGAACTGCCGGAGCTGCTCGCCGAGCAGGCACGCGTCCTGGCGCCAGATGGTCTGCTCCTGGTCTCCTTCTTCGGGACCGACGGACAGGAACCGGTCCAGTTCGACCACAAGGTGGCGTCTGCCTACAGCTGGCCGACGGATCGCCTCGCTGAACTACTGGCCGATGCCGGGCTCGTTCCCTTCGCCCGGCTGCTCCATGATCCGGCCTCCGAGCGGGGCTTCCTCGACGCTCATCTGTTGGCCCGCCGCGCGTAGGTCCTGCCCGGAAATACCTGCCGGACTGCCAGCGCAACTCGGGACTGCCAACTCGGCAGAGGTTGGCTGATCTAACGCGAATTGTCAGACAGGCTCTAGACCGGGCATCGGATCTGCACACCGGCCTCGGCAACTAGAGCTCTTCAAGGGCAGGGGCGTTGGGGACTTGCGGTGGGTCCTTCGCGGGCGCGGGGTTCGCGGAGAATAGGTGCATGCATGAGCAGTCGGAAGTCTTCGCTGGTCGCGGCATGGACCACCCCGTGTGGTGCTCTCCCGCGTACTGCACCGCGCCAGCCCGCTACGCCGTCGATGAGTGGGCGTACGAGGAGTTCGTGGGATCGGATGCGTATCGCGGCAGTGGATACGAGCATGCCTCCGAGCCGTGGCAGATCCCTGCCTATGCCGGCTTCCATCCGCTCCTCGAGCAGCTCGTTCACGAGACCATGCTGACTGCGCAGCTCACCCAGTTCGCAGCGACGCCCTGGCTCAACGACGCCTACGTCAGCCTGTATGCAGGCGAGGAGCGGCTCTTGTTCATCAGCGAAGTATGGGTGCAGAGAATTTTGGGAGGGGTCACGTCACGGCTGCAGAGCCTTGAAGGGAACAGCGCCATCAACAACAAGAGCGTCTAGCTCGGCGTGCTACGGTCCGCCTGCTCTGGTGACAGCACGCCTGCCTCGGTGACATCTATCGTGCTTCGGCTCACGCTCTTTCTGCTTGCTGCCCCGGCGCATTGACCGCCTACAGCTCGAACTGCAGGTCGACGATGTCCTTGAGCTCGACTTCGAGGCCGTGGGCGCGGCGCCCGTTGTCGCGGAAGTAGACCTCGCCCAGGGCCTCGGCCGCGACCTGACGCAGATGGTCTTCGTCGACGCCGGCTTCCTGGGCCTGGAGGAGGCTGGCGGCGTGGTGGGGCGGCAGGGCGAGGGTGAGGTGGCGTACGCGGGCCTGGTCGGTGCTGCCGGCGGCGGCGGTGTAGCCGAATCTCGCCTGTACATCGATCATGATGCCGCTCGTGGTGGCCGCAGCCTGCTTCGCCCGGGCGCGGATCTGCGGCTGCCAGCGTGACCGGACCTCACGCTCCAGCCGTTCGGCGAGCTGTGGCCGGGGCCTTTTGATCTGGTTGTTCACATAGCGCTCCACCGTGCGCTGACTGATGCCGAGCAGCTCGGCGACGCGCCGGGTGCTGCGCTGGTGCTGCCGGACCAGATAACGCATCTGTGCCCCCGCCGACTTGGGGACCGGACGCGTGAACGCGCCCTGCACCGCCCTGTCGAGTTCTTCCCCGACCGTGACCATCGTGTGCAACGCTCCCTATTCTCCGGTGTCCTTGGCGGTGACCTCGCCGGTCTTGATGTAGCGGGCGAGGTTGGCGACATGGCCGTCGGCGCCGAGCCGCTCGAGCACGTCCGCGCCCCACAGCACGCTCTGGGTGCCCTCGTGCTTGACCATCCCCGGCGAGACCCCCAGCCGGAACGAGCCGGGCACGGTCTTGCCGTCGGCGCCGTAGGGCAGCACGTCCAGGGGGCTGGGGCCGTCGGCCGCGTACACGGCGCAGTCGGACAGGACCGCCACCGGGTAGCGGCCGGTGGCCGCTGCCAGGGCGAGCATCTTGCGGTGCATGTTCACCCGCGCGCGGGAGATGACGGTCGCGCGGATGTCCGGCCGCCACGTCGGCCGCGCGAGGGCGGGCCAGGCCTGCCCCGGCTTCCAGCCGCCCCCGCGTGCCTTCTCCTGCAGCTTGCCGATGCCGCCCTTGACGGTCATCTTGACTGCGTCCACCACGATCCCCAGCTCCGGATCGCGGCTCTTGTAGCCGTCCATCGCCTGAAGGAACTCGGCCGGGGACAGCTTCTCGGCGACGCCGAGGTCGGCCATGGTGGCGACGTAGGCATCGCGCAGCCGCTTGTACCAGCCGTCCAGGAACCGGCCGCTCTCCCGGCGCACCCACGCCTCCAGCGGGGCGACGTCGTAGCCGAGCTCGACGGCGTAGGCCACGGTGGGCGTGGCGTACCAGGCCGGGCCCTCGGGTTGCTTGCCGGTCGGCGTGAACGGGCTGGGCAGCAGGTGGCCCTCCAGTCGGCGCCACTGCTTGGCGACCTTCACCCGGGACAGGTCGACGTGGGAGAGGTCGACCAGCCAGGAACCGGGCACCGCTGGGTCGAAGACCGGATCGGTGACGTGCTCGGGCGGCGAGGCCAGGCCGACGACGGCGCCGTTGGCGGCGGCCCCGAAGGCGAGGTTCACGTCCAGGCCGACCAGGTAGCGCTGCATGCACTCGGTATCGGTCAGGTCCCGTGCCCAGTCGTAGGCCTCCTCGAACAGCCTTTCGTCGGGGCCGCGCACGTGGAAGCGGGGCAGATGGGCCAGGACGGGGTGTCCGTCGGTCGCCTCGCACGGCGCCGGGTCCACCGGCTGCGTGCCCAGTGACCCGGGCCGGTGCTCGCGGTGCCGCTTGCCGGAGGCGTCCGGCTCGCTCGCGCGGGTCGGGGGGTTGAGCGCGGTCATCAGATGCAGCCCCGTCACGGCGGTGGAGCCGACAGGCGTCATCACCCGGGCCGCGTACACGCCCAGCACGCGAGCCAGCTCTGCCGGCTCCAGCCGGGCGGCATGGCCCCAGGCGCGGTCGTCGAGGGCGCGCCAGGAGGGGATGCACAGCTGTACGCACTGGCGGCGGTTGCCGTGGGTGGGCCGGTAGATCCGCGCCCACGGCCCCAGCCCGCGCTTGGTGAGCTGCCAGTCGGCGCGCTCAAGCTGCTTGATGACCTTGTGTCCTTCCGGCAGCCGCCCGGCAAGCTGCTCGGCCTCGGACAAGACGGCGGGCAGGCCGTAGCGCGCGCACGCTGCCTCGGTGAGCACCAGCAGCGGGTCGCCGTCCTTGCCCGAGCCGTGCAGCTTCTCCGACCCGAGCCGGGCTTCGGTCAGTGTCCATTCCACCAGCGCGGGCAGGGACGTGGCGGGCACGTCCAGGATCAGACCGCCGACGCCGTAGCCGGTCACCTGCCGCTCGGTGTCGGCGTCGAGGATGAGCAGCGGACCGTGCGCGTACACGCCGCCGGGCGCGGGGATGTCCGCCGGGGCGTCCTTCCTCGCAGTGGGGCGCCGCGAGCTCTGCGGCGCCCGCTCGGCACGCGGAGCCGGCCGCCGTGTCGCTGCCGCGTGCGGAACGGGCGCTGGAGGAGCGGTCGCTGGGGGAGCGGCCGACGGCTCCTCGGCCTCCGCCGTGGCGGCAGCTTCAGCCGCTCCGCCCGTGGGCCCAGCCTGCGCTGCCGGTGCTGCGGCGGTGGATGTCTGCGGCGCCGCGGTGCCCGTGTCCTCCTGCGGGGCGCCGGTGTTTTCGGGGGCGGGGTAGAGCGCGGCAAGCTGCTTCAGCAGGCGCGCGTACGCCTCCCGCTCCGGCGGCCGGGGCTCGGCCTTGCCCGACTCCCAGCCGCCGACGGTCGCCCGCCGCACGCCCAGAGCGGCGGCCACTTCGTCCAGGGTGAGCGCGTGCGCCTGGCGCAGCCGCCTGCGCTCGGCCGGAGGCGGCAGCGGGGAGCGGGACGCGACCAGCGCGTCGACCGCGTCGAACAACTCGGACATGGGACACCTCCGTCCCTGACCCTACCCCTGAAACGCACGTATCACGTACTAACGACGTATGGATCGCGTACACGGAGCGTACGCGCGGTGTTCGGGGTGATAGCGTCCGGTCAATGGACCGGGATGGAGCTGGCGGCCCGTAGCGCACGTGTACTAGGGGGCTGGGTCGAAGTGGCACGAGTGCATGCGACGTGTGCGAGGGGGAGCGGTGGCGGCAGCAAGTGACGGCTGGGCGGGCATGGGCTGGGACTGGACGGATGCCGACGACATCCGCCGGCGCGTGGACCAAGGAGCCGATCCGGAGAGCTGGAACCGGAGGATGAGGCCCCTGCATCGGGCAGCGGTGTTCGGCTCCCCGGAGGCTGTTACGGAACTGGCCCGCCGGGTTGCTGACGTGGACGCGCTGGAGAACGGGGTGACGGCACTGTGGGAAGCCGTCCTGTCCCGCAAGCCGGCCAACGCACGGGCGCTCGCCGCCGCCGGGGCCGATCCCTGGCGGCCGTCACTCGGCGGCTGGTCGCCGGGGCGGCTGAGCCTGGCCGGACCGACGCCCGAGCTGTTCCCGGTACCGGAAGGGGTGTCCTTGAGCGACACCGAGCGTGCGGCAGCGCAGGAGGCCCATCGGCTCACCACGGCATTGGGCGAGTTCTACTACGACGGCACGGGCCTGGCCTGCGTGGCGGGCATCGACGCGGCCGCGGCGGTGCGCCGTCTGCAGGCGACGCCGGTGGTGGACGGCGAACTCCTCGGCGAGCTGCTGGAGGCTCCCTACGCGTACGACATGGACGAGAGCCTGCACATCGTCGGCGTGACGTCCGTGCCGGGCGGCTGCGTCGTCACCCAGCCCTGGGGATACGCGCCGCAGATGCCGGGCGTGCTGGCCCAGTTGTCCGCCGGTACCCTCTGCTACGGCCTCTATGCCAATCCCAAGAGCGGCAACCAGGGCAGTATCGCCCGGCATGGAACGATCGAGGGCTGGGACCTGCACCCCGGCGGAGGACCGGGCGAGAACGACACCTCCGAGCAGGTGCTGGCCTCCTACCTGTACCACCTCAACGCCGTCGCCTACGCCTGCGCCTTCGCAGGCCTGCGCCTGACCGACAGGCGCGCCGTGACCGGACCGCCCGATGTGTGGGTCGAACTGCCCCGCCGCGACTACTGGAGTCTCTGAGATCAGAGAGGAGCTGTCATGACGGTGGTGGAATGGCCGCGCCCGGGCCGCCCTGAGCGCGCGCGGCTCTTTCCTGACCAGGCCGAGGCGGTCACGCGGCTGGCACGGCACCTGCGGCGTGCCGGGACGCGGGCGCTGTTCGTGTCGGCGACGGGCACCGGCAAAACATTGGTGTCGATCCGGGTGGCGGACGAACTCCTCGCGCGGCTGGTGCTGTTCGTGGTCCCTACCCTGGACCTGGCCGCGCAGACGGCGCTGGCCTGGCGCCGCGATCACCACCTGGAGCACATGGTGATCGTCTCCTCCCTGGACACCAGCGGCCGCGACGACCTGGTCGCCGCCCGCGTCATGTCGACCACGAACCCGCACGCGCTGGGCGGACTGATGTCGGTCGTGGGGGAGGGGGAGGACCAGATCCGTGCGCTCACGGTGATCTGCACCTACGACTCCCTGGACAAGATCGAGCAGACCCAGCGCACGGGGTACGCGGTGCCGCCGTTCGACCTCGCCGTCATGGACGAAGCCCACCGGATCGCCGGCCGCGCCGACAAGAAATGGGCGATCGCCAACGACGCGCAACGCATTCGCGCGGACCGCCGCCTCTACATGACAGCCACCCCGCGGATCTTCGCCGCCCCCGAGCTGGCCGAGTCCGCCGACCTGACCCGCCCGCGCCGCCGCGCCGCCGCCGCTGCCGGGCCGGACGCGGGCGCGTTCGCCAACTCCATGGACAACCAGGCCGTCTACGGCAAAAGGATCTTCGAATACCCCCTCGCGCAGGCGGTGGCCGACGGCCGCGCAGCCGACTACCGCATCGTGGTGCCCACCCTCACCGACACCGACCTGCGCCGCCGCCTGAACCTCCCCACCCCCACCTCCGACGGCAACGGCGACAGTGAGGGCGACGGGCCGGACAGCGCGCTGCGCACCACCGCACTGCACCTGTCCGTCCTGCGTGCGATGACCGAGCACGGCCTGAAGAAGGTGCTGGTCTACTTCAATCTCGTCTCCGACGCCCGCCGCTTCGCCCGCGAACTCCCGCACACCTTGCGCCTGCTGGCCCGTACCGACCCCGGCCTCCTCCCGGACATCACACCGCAGCTGTTCTTCGCCCACGGCGAGCACACCCCCGCCCAGCGCGCCGACACCTTCACCGGCTTCGCCGCCGCCGACTGCGCGATCCTCGCCAACTCCCGGCTGATCGCCGAAGGCGTCGACATCCCCAGCGTCGACGCCGTCGTCTTCGCCGATCCCACCCGCAGCGTCATCCGCTGTGTCCAGGCCCTCGGCCGCGCCCTGCGCCTGGACGTGAGCGGCAAGACCGCCTCCCTGGTCGTCCCCGTCTACATCCCGCCCGGCGCCGACAGCGAGAACATCCTCGGCACTCCCTACGAACCCGTCTGGGCGATCGCCTGCGCGCTGGCCAGCCACGACCACCGCATCCTCGAACGCCTCCCGGACAAGGCCAACCGTCTGCCCAAGGAGACCAGCGACGTCATCGCGCGTCGCTGGCATTTCGACTTCACCGTCCACCCCGAACGCATTGCCCAGGCGATGGACCTGGTCTCCTTCGACCCCCGCGACCCCGGCGTCTCCCGCTCCCGCCGCCTCGGCATCGCCGCCGCCCGCTCCTACCGCGACCAGTACGGCCACCTCGACGTCCCCGCCGACCACACCGACCCCACCGGCTACAAACTCGGCACCTTCATCACCACCATGCGCGACGCCGCCAAAGCCGGCCGCCTCGAAGCCGACTGGAGAGCCGAACTCGACGCGCTGGGCATGATCTGGGACAAGCACGAAGCCGCCTGGCGCTCCCGCCTCACCGCAGCCGCCGACTACCTGCACACCCACGGCCACCTCGCCGCCCCCGCCACCACCCCCGTCGGCGCCTGGCTCGCCGAACAACGCCACCACGCCACCAAGAACACCCTCGAGGCCGCCCGCGCCGACGCCCTCACCGCCCTCGCCCCCGACTGGCGCCTCCCGCACGGCCCGGACTGGCACCGCAAATACCACCTGCTGCGCACCCACCTCGCCACCGGCGCCGACCCCGCCACCCTCACCCGCGACACTCAACTCGCTGGGGTGAAGATCGGCTCCTGGCTCCACCGCCAGCTCACCACCTGGCAGACCCTCGCGTCCGGCCAGCAGCAGATGATGACCGCCCTCGGCCTCACCCCCGAAACCAGCCCCCTCACCCCGGCCCGCCGCACGCGCCGCACCTTCGAACAGACCCTCCAGCTCCTGGAACTCTTCCTCCACCGCGAAGGCCGCGCCCCCACCGCCCGCGAACCCATCCGCGTCGACGGCGACACCGTCAACCTCGGCGCCTGGCTCGCCAAAACCCGCACCAAGCACCGCTGCGGCCAGCTCCCCGACAACCACGCCCGCCTGATCGCCGCGCTCTTCGACGGCGACTGGACCACCGAGGACGCCGTCCCCGCCGCACTGGCCTAATGCCCCGCCCGGCCACCGGGGCGTGATCTACAGGCCCGTATGCTGCGCCGGTCCGGCACACCGCTCGCCGAAGGGAAACCGCCCGACCATGTCCTCGCAGACTCCCGTCTACGACCGACTCGTCGCCGAACGCGGCGACATCCCCGTACAGGTACGCGGCGAAGCCGACCGGATCAACCGCGACCTGGCCCGAGTACTGCCCCAGACATCCCCCTCCCGGCCGAGCGCACCCCCCAGCGTCTTCGAGCCGAAAGCGCCCACCAGCTCCCTCTAGCCTGGAGCAGGCCGCAACAGCTCTCGCCCACCCCTCGTCGGGCTCGGCAGCATCCCGTGACGGCCCGGCCGAGCGGACCCGGGCCCACCCCGGGCCCCCATCTCGCAGCGCGTCAGCGAACGCAGGCCCCTTGCGAAGATGCTCAGCTGGTTCATCCACCACTTCCCCGCCCCGGCCCAGTGGTACGTCGGCGAGATCATGAGCGAGGCGGACCAACAGCTCGGCATCCCCGCCCAGGTGACGGCTGAAGGACTGCGACGTTCGGCGACCACGAACGGCAACCTCAACGCGAGGGACGCGGAAGAGTTCTTCCCCCGTGTCGTCCCCGACGACCGCAAGATCGACAACCTGGCCGACCTCCTCGTCATGGAAGAGGGTCCCGGGATTCTCGCTTGGCTCATCGACGGCGCCCGCCGGTACCTCGGCGGCGACCGCAACCTCACCGGCCCCGAACGCGTCCGCATCGCCACGACCGCCTACGCCGAGACCGAGGACCACACCGGCCGTTTCTACGAGGAGTGCTGCCGCCTGAGCCCCGATCTGCGCGCCGAGCAGACGGCGCTCTACGCCGCCTACACCGCCTGGTGCCACAATGAAGGCGCGCAGATCATCTCCTCCCGCGCGTTCGCCTCCCGCACCAGGGAACTGGTCGGACTGGCCTCGTCCAAGGAGATGAAAGTGTCCAACCAGCGCAAGTACTACCCGGGCATTGGCCTGCTCACCGACGAGGAAAGGGAAACCAACGCATGAGTTCCCTGATCAGCGCGGACGAGATCAGCCACGAAGCCGAACTTGTGTGGCTCGAGGACGTCGACCAGCTCGACTACGTACGCCAGAGCCTGGACCGGCTGCCCACCCGCAAGGGCAAACCCCCCTACCACCGCGACGGGCGCATGGTCGGCTACGCCATCCTCGGCCCCGAGGCCAAGGCCTCCCGGGCTTCCGGCACCTTCCGCCGCCGCGTCTTCTGGGTCCTGCCCCACGACCGCGACAGCGAGCCCGCCGGCCTGTACGCCAAGAGCGCACCCGCCGAGGCCGTCGACCCGCGCACCCTCCAGCCCCGCGTCAAGGGCTACAAGACCGAACGCTCCGAAGGCGGCCCGCCCTCCCGCGCCATGCAGGAACTCGGCATACAACTCCCGTTGTAACCACGTCCTCGCGGGTGAGCAGGCCACGGTCTCGCAGGGTGACGCTACTGTCCTCGCCCGCCCCCATAGGCCGAAAGCGTGGACCGGAGGACGCGATCGGCTCACGATTGGCTCGTGCCGTCGTTAGAGGCGGTGTGACAAGTGAGAACGCTTCTGCCGTTTCCTGCTCGTGTACCCGTCCCCGGCCCAGAGTGACCGTGAAGGGCTTCGTGTACGAACTCGTGCCCATCACGCCGGACAACGTTCCCTCATGCTCAGGGTGCGGTGATCCCTACCACGGGCCCTGGCGGCTGGGCCAGGCCCTCGACCTGTACGCCCCTTACCTCTGCGGCCAGCCCAAGAAGAACGGCGAACCGTGCCGGTGGGACACCAGAAGCGAACCCTGCATGGCCCACCCGACCCCAGAACAACTGGAACGCCAGCGCGCCGAAGAACGAGCGGAGCAGGAACGGAGGCGACAAGCAGAAGAAGACCGCCAGCACGAAACTGAACAGCGACGCCTGGGCCTCATTCAGATCCTGTCCGTGTGCTGCCCCCAGTGCTCGGCGCCGGCCGCATCACTGTGCCGAGCCCCAAAATCCGGCACAGTCCGCACCCTCCACCACGCGCGCCGCAGGCTCGCTAGTACGAATGACCCCAAGACGTTCGTCATTGAAGCCACGAATTACTACACCCCCAGGGTCGCGGAGCCCCCGCTGGACATGGACCCCCGCACCCTCCTGGACCACCCTCTCGAGGACCGGACTGCAGAAGCCACCCGCCGGTACCACGAAGAGGAACAGCAGGCAGCTGACCGGAAGATGGCGGCTGCGCGCCGGGCCGTCTGGCTCGCCGCCGAAGACCGCACTCGTCTCATCAGGTCGCAAGCCTGTCCCACCTGCTGCGCTGTGCCAGATGCTCCTTGCGACCGGCAAGGCCGGTTCCGAAACAGGTTCCACGACGAACGCACCGATGCTGCGATGAGGAATTCCCTGGCAGGTCCTGCCCACTCACCAGCGGGTCCCCTGTCTGTGTGAAGTCGAGCGCGTCGCCCCCACACCATGAGCATGTGGGGGCTTCCCGACCATCCCTTCTCGGGGTACTTCAGTGGGATGCGTGCGAGGTGTGTGTAGGGCCGCCTATGACGCGGGGCGCATGGCGACGCCCTTGTTGAGGGTGCCGGTGCCGGTGCCGGTGTACAGGAGCAGCGTGCTCTGACCGCCGACAGCGGCGATGTCGCCCTTGTTGTCGCCGTTGAAGTCGCCGCCGATGATGCGCTTCATGGGAGTCCAGGTGTTGTCCGGCCACAGCTTGCGCGCGGCATCCAGGCCGCCCTTGGTGTTGCCGGCGTACCAGTTCAGGCTGCCGTCGTCGCGGACCGCGGTGAGGTCGTCCCGGCCGTCGGCGTTGATGTCGGCGGTGCCGGTGAGGCGGGTCTTGCCCCAGGTGGCGTCCGGCCACATCTTGACCTTCGTGCCCGTCAGTGTGCCGTCGGTGCCGGTGTAGTAGCCGTAGAGGTTGCCGTCGCCCCACTGGGCGACGAGGCCGTCACGGCCGTTGAATTTGAACCTGGTGACCTGCTCGATGCTCTTCCAGGATGTGTCGTGCCACATGGGCTTGCTCTTGTTGAGGATGCCGGTGGCGGTACCCGTGTAGAGGTTGAGGGTGCCGTCGCTGCGCACCGCTGCGATGTCACCGTTTCCGTCGCTGTTGAAGTCGCCGCCGACGATCTGCACCATCGGGCTCCAGGTGTTGTCGTTCCACAGTTCGCGCCCGTACTCCAGCGTCCCGTCGGGCTTGGCGTAGAAGGCGTGAAGGGATCCGTCTTCCAGGACAGCCGCGACGTCGGTACGGCCGTCGCTGTTGAAGTCGGCGGAGGCCACCAGGTCGCTCAGGTTGCCAGTGCCGAGATCACGGTTGACGGTCTGTGTGACGAAGTCTGCGTCGCTCATTGCTGCGATGGCGTCAGTGCTGGTCGTCTCCGAGCCGTAGCAGCCGCCCTGCATGGAGCGGTTGTTCACACCCACCAGGTGCAGGGTGCCGTTCTTGTCCTGCAGCAGGGGCCCGCCGGTGTCACCGGCACAGATAGCGTCGCCGCCCTGGCCGGTGACGTTGACCGCGCCGGCGGTGACCGACGTGACGTTGAACGCGCCCTGGTGGCGCTGGATGGGCACCCATTCATCCTTGGTTCGTCCGAAGCCCACTGCCGTGAGCGGCGTGCCGGCAGCCGGCGCGTCGGATGCCAGGCGCACCGGCGCGATGTCGGGAATGGCCTTGTCCAGCCGCGCAAGGACCATGTCACGCTCTGGGTGCGGGACGAGTTCGACGACCTCACGCACGTAGCCGTTGGCTATGTTGGAGTCGGCCCGGCCCACGGTGGCCCGGGTGAGCTGCGTGGGCTTGCCGGCAGCGACCGTGTCGGCCTGATCCGGGTCGTCCGCGAAGCAACTTGCCGCGGTGAGTACCCACTGGGTGTCCACCAGCGCGCCCGAGCATGACCGGTAGTCGGTGCCGATCGTCAGACGGGCGGTGAAGTCCAGCTTCGCGTCAGTGGTTGGGTCGCCGACGGTGGCGTGCGCTGGGGTGGACGCCAAGGCGCCAGCGAGTACGGCGGCGGACAAGGCAGTGGCCCGGATGGGACGCGGCATACGAAACATGTGAGTCTTCAATCGTAAGTGTTGTTGCAGTGACAGTGCTGGAGGAGCCGGCGCGGAACGGGCGGGCGCGGCAGACCTCGACGGCGGTGCGCTTGAGTACTCCTGCCGTGAGGACGGTCCCAAGCGACGGTGGGAGCGGGTGACGCCTGCCTGTATCGAGGGTTAGGCGTGTCTCAACGGTTGGGCTGGAGAGACCAGGGGGCTGCGTAGCCGGACCTCAAGTGCGGCAGGAGCGGCGACCCGCGTTCACAGGCACCGCCGCCTCATGGCGCGGCGTGAGGTGACTGGACGTCTGGTCTTCGTTGCGGCACAGGCCCGCGACGATCAGCAGCTGTACGAGCCGAGGCCGGTGTACAGGTGTGGAGCGCGTAGCCGTTTGGTCTAGCCAGCGACGCGGAGTTCGATGAGCGTGGTGGGCTCCCCTGTGGAGCCGGCCTCTCCGTAGCCCGTGAAGTCGTTGGCTGGCGCGTTGATCACAGTGGCCGTGCCGTCCGTGTCCTTGATCGTCGTCTTCACCGGATCGGCTGAAGTCCAGATGCCGTACGCCTGAGGCACTTCCAGCGTGAGGTATGCCGGCTTGGCCATGACGTTGAAGCAGAAGTCCTTCTGTCCCGTGCGGCTCATCACCTGAATGTCCTCGCTGCCGTCGCAGGACGTCATCAGCAGGTGTCCGTTGCCACGCTTCAGGATCGCACCGGTTTCCGCCTGGATCTTGGTGGCACCCGGGTAGCTGAAGTCCTCGACGGCTTGGGGCATTTCAGCCGCAGCCGGAGCCGCGGCGTCACCGTTGTCGGCGTGGGCCACACCGAGCGTCGTCGCGCCTGCCGCAAGGACAGAAACCGCAATAGCCATTAGTGCTTGTCGTGTGCGGGATGTAGTCGCCACAACGGGCCTTTCTGAGTAGTTGCGGAAATCAAAATCCGCGCGTCCCGGCAAATTGAATCATGGCCAAGATCGCCTCGGCAGGGCCTGTGGCGTGACTCATGTTACACCGGCCGTTCAGAGTACCTGCACAGACCATTCACTGAACACTCAGGCCTCCCGCACCGACTCACCGCAGCACGGCTAGAAGAGGCGAGCATTGACACGCTAATCGGTTATAGCGCGCATTATTAGCTGGTTGTGACTTAGAGGATGATCTTGGGTCAACTTGTGGCAACAGCACGTCCGAGCTGCGGATCAGCGGGGCATGAGCTTCAGAACGCGCCCTGCCGACCGCTGCCGTTCGCCAAGTGGGACGCGGTGTACGATCATGCGGATCCAGCCGGCGGGGGCACCGAAAAAGCGCCCATCCGGTTATCGGAAAGGGATTTACCTTCACCATTTGAAGCCTTATTCGTAACGCCCGTCTGTTTATCCGGCTGGACTCTTCTTCTGATGAGAGGACTCGCCGGATGAGACGGCGCATACCCTCCCGTACCCCTGGTTCGGGAGCGAAACAAAAATCGTGGTTTCCACGACGGTCTCTACAGGTCCTGCTGTCTGCGGGCATGCTGTCAGGACTGCTGGGCACCCCGGCCGCCCTAGCAGCCGAGCCGGCACCGCTACCCGCGAACGTGCGGGCCGACATCGTGGGCTACTGGGAGACCGGCGGAGCCGGCCTCAAGACAGCAGCCGAGCAGGCCCTGCTCGGCGGTGACGAGGCAATCCGGAAGTTCCTGGCCGACGCCCCGTCCATCCAGCACGATGACAACCGCATCGATGCCGCCCGGATGGCAATGACCGGTGGCTCCGGCCTCCGCCAGGCCGCCAAGGACGCAATACGGCTGTCACCGGCCGAGCTTGAGAAGTTTCTCCTCTACGGCTACGAGGAGCCACTGGACGACGACCACAAGGTCGAGATCGCTCGCCTCATCAACCTGGGCGGCCCCGGCGTACGCGAAGCAGGTAAGGCCGCTCTCCAAGGCACCGCCGAGGAACGCGAACTCTTCCTCAACAGCGGCCAGTACACGGCACAGCAGGATGACAACCGGGTCGACGTCGCCCGCCTGGCCACCACCGGTGGCCCGAACGTGCAGGCGGCCGCCAAGGTCGCCCTGCGCGGCACACCCGAGGACATGGTCGAGTTCCTGGAGGTCGGGCAGTTCACCGCCCGCAACCGGGACCAGGAACACGCGACGATCGCTGAACTGATCAAACAGGCCGAACTGGCCGGCAAGCAGGCTGACGACGCCAGGAAGACGGCGGAGGAGTCGTCCAAGAAGGCGGTCGACGCCTCCCAGCTGGCCAAGGAAGCAGCGCAGAAGGCCGCGGAAGAGACCGAAGCCGCAAAGGACGACTCACAGAAAGCCGCGGTCAAGGCCAAGCAGGCCGCCGACGCCGCACGGGCTGCAGCCGATGCGGCACAAGAAGCCATCGGTTCCGCAAACGCCGCCAACCGTGCCGCGCGCCGCGCCGCACTCGCTGCCGCGCAGACCGCATCAGCAGCGACGGCCGCAGCAGAGGCGGCGAACAAGGCCTACAAGGCGGCCATCGCAGCAGCGGGCGACGAAGGGAAGGCCGACGAGGCAAAGGAAGCCGCGAAGCAGGCACGCGCCGCAGCCGACGCCGCCACCAAGTCGGGACTAGCAGCTGAGAACGCAGGACTGGCCTCCGCAGCGGCTGCGACTGCCTCAACAGCCGCCAAGAGCGCTTCCAGCAACGCACGAGCAGCAGCCGGAGCCGCTGAAGAGGCCAACCAACACGCGGACGCCGCCGGCGTGCACTCGAACGAAGCCGCCCTGGCCGCTGCAGAGGCCCGCCGCCACGCCGATGCCGCCGACCGAGCCGCCGACCGATCCTCGGCCCTGGCCCAGCGCGCGGCTACCGCTGCCTACGGAGCCCGTGACGCCGCCAACTCGGCAGCCGAGCATGCGAACAAAGCTGCGGACTACGCAGACGAATCCGCAGCACACGCCGGAGACTCAGCAGCCTACGCCGCCACCGCGAAGAAGAACGCCCAAGCCGCGCAGGAAGCAGCCAAGACCGCAACCGCAGCCGTCACCAAGGCCAACGAGATCTTCAAACTGGCCCGGGAGACGGAGACTGCCGACCTCGAGACCCGCACCGACGCGGCCATTGAGCGCGCCCGCTCGATGAAGTCCGCTTCGGAAATCTCGATCACGGCCTCTGCCACCACCCAGGTCGAGGCGCTCGCACTGAACGACACCGCGACCGAACTGGCCAAGGAAGCCAGCCGGCCCGACATCGACGTCCAGGCCACCGCGGCCAAGGGCCGCCAGCTCGCCATGCAGGCCATGAAACTGCTCGGACCCTGGCACCAGGAAGCCGCCGCTCGCGCGCTCTCCGGAACCGACCAGGACGTCCTGGACTACCTGCGCACACGCTGGAAGGAGGCCAATCACAACGACATCCGCCAGCAAATCGTCGACCTCAGCACACAGAGCCCCTACGCCTCTGTCCGCACCGCGGCCGCCGAGGCTCTGAACGGCACACCGGAACAGATCGAGGCCTTCCACACCACCGGCCAGTACACGGCTGGCAGCGACGACATGAAGGTCGACGTCGCCCGACTGGCCAACACCGGCGGACCAGGCGTCAGCCAAGCAGCCAAAACCGCTCTCGCCGACGGCACCGGCAAGACCCTCGCAACATTCCTGCAGATCGGCCAGTACGGCGAGCGCCTCTCCGACGAGAAGGTCGTCACAGCACGCCTCGCCGAGACCGGCAGCCCCGAGGTGCAGGCAGCGGCAAAGATCGCTCTCGCCGGCCCGCCCGAGCTTCTGCACGAGTTCGTGACCACCGGCCAGTACATGGCCCAGCGCAAGGACGACCTCGCCGACGTCCACGTCAACCAAGTCGAACGCCTCCTGGCGGAAGGCTCCCTCATCGCGGCAGAGGCCAACGAGGACGCGTGGCGCGCCACCGAAGCCGCCGCGACTGCCGAGGGCGCCGCCGCTGACGCCGCAACAGCAGCCGAAAAGGCAGAAGCCTCCGCGGCCCAGGCGAAGCAGCATGCCGCTGACGCAGACGCGTCCGCAGACGCCGCAACCCGAAGCGCCGCAGACGCCGCAGCATCGGCGGCCACCGCCCGCGACGCCGCCGACCGGGCCGCCCAGGACGCAACCGCTGCCGAAAACTCAGCCGCCGAAGCCGCATTCTCCGCCGCCTACGCCCGTGACTCGGCGAGCAAGGCAGACGACGCCGCCGACCGGGCCCGGGCTTCCGCCCTTGCTGCGGGAAAGAGCGCCGACGAGGCAGAAGCCGAAGCCAAGGAAGCCTGGAAAACCACGCGGGCACTCGCTGAGAAGGAGGCAGAAGAGGCACGCCGAAAGGCTGCCGAAGAACGTAAGCGACAGCAGGAACAGGCGGGCGAGCCGAAGAGGGTCTGCATCCCGCACCCCACCCGCGAAACCATGATCCCGATCATGCCCTGTGCGGCTTCGCCCGACGACAGCATGATCATGCCGGGGCCAGTCGACCCTACGATCCGCGCGGTGGTCTGGGAACTCGCGGGCCTCAACGACATCAAGGCCTGCATCGACAAGCCCCTCTCCGGCAACTGCGTCATGGCCGTTGTAGGAGTCACTCCGTGGGGCAAGTTCAAGCTCGTCAGCAAACTCGGTAACGGCCTTGACGCGGTCAAGGACGCCCGCGGAGCCCGCCGTACCGTCGCCTGCCTGACCGGGGCAGCACACAGCTTCCCCGCAGGCACTCGCGTCCTCATGGCCGACGGCACCCGCCGTTCGATCGAGCAGATCGAAGCCGGCGACCTTGTCACGGCCACCGACCCCACCACCGGCGAAACCGGCGCCCGGACCGTCACCCGAACCATCCACACCCCCGACGACCGGAACTTCACCGACGTCGCCCTCGCCGACGGCTCCACACTCACCTCGACCACCCACCACCCCTACTGGTCCCAGAACGACCAGACCTGGAAGAACGCCGGCGACCTCGAAGCCGGCGACACTCTGCGCACCCCGCAGAACACCGCAGTCGTAATCGCCGCGACGCATGACTGGCCAGGTCTGCAGGACGCCTACGACCTCACCGTCGATGGCTTCCACTCGTACTACGTCTCCACTGGTACCACTGACGTTCTCGTCCACAACAATGACAATCCATGTCCCGACTGGGTAAGCAAGGCATGGAAAAAGCTCCCTAAGCGCAAGAGTGGGGACCCCACTTCTGGTTACGTATTCGAAGCAGATGGGACCCTGGTATGGGATTCAGTCTTGACGAGCGGCCGGAGTCCCCTGTCTGAGGACATCAGTGCGTTCCTCAAGGGTTCTCCTGATTTCCCGAACTTCCCCGGGTACGCAGATGTCGCCCATCATGCTGAAGCCAAGATCGCTTGGGAGATGCGTACCAAAATGGGGAAGGGTAAAAAGCTGCACATCGTGATCAACACGAACTACGTCTGCCCCAAGGTGTCCAGCCCGAACTCCATGGGATGCAAGCAGGCGGTCCCTGCTATCCTCTACGAGGATCAGACGCTTTACGTACACTATCCCGGGGCGAGCGAGGCCTTGGAGTTGAAGGGTACGGCTAAGAGGTGAGAGACGGAATGACCGTTCTGGGCAGCACGCACGCTGGCGCAATATACGCCCGCACCAAAGAAGAGGTCGACAGCCTCATCGACCACATCATGAGTGATCTGATTCAAGCGGGCGAGACGCCAGACGGATTCGAGATCATTCCTGAAAGGGCTGTGCTCAGTGTCGTCGAGGGAAAGTATCCCGAAGAGACTGATGAAAGATGGCCGAGTAACTACCTGTACGTCTCTCTCAATACGACAGAGGGGTACGGGGCGTTGAAATGGTGGACGAGTGTGGTTTCCGATGGGGCCAGAGAAGACGATGTCTCGCGCTTCGTCTGGACCTCGGGAAATCAAAACCCGCCCTCGTCAGACCCTAGGCTCATCGCAGACCCGGGAACGCCCAGCTATTACCCGCGGCAGGCGGCAATCCCTTCGCACCAAGTGCGTGAGGCCCTAGAAGAGTTCTGCCGGGCGGGAACAGGAGCGAGGCCAGGGTGTATTCCGTGGCTATTGCTTGATCAATCGGTCTAGAACAGTGCGTGCGACGTTGCTCCCGCCCCAGCGCGGGGGCAACGTCGCACGCTGTAGCTCGCCGACGCCCTCAGGTCGGATCAACGGCAAGTATTTCATCTGCTCAGATGTGACCTGGGTGATCAGATATCCAGTCCAGCACTCAAAAGCCAGTATTCTCCGCTGCCCATCCTCGTTCGCAATGCCACGGCGGCCGCTGTCGGCGCGTCCATCTCGGGTAGGATCATTATTCCTACAGTCCCGCCTCTTGCAATGGCAAAAGCCGCCCAAGCTTGAATCTCTGGCTCGTTTGGCATTTGAAACCGGGCCCTCCTTTCTTCAGTATTGAACGTGACGGTCAACCGGCCGTCGGGTTCGAGCGCCCATCGGGTACGAGACGCATGTGCTTGAGCCGTCTGTTGTCGAGGGACAAATCCATGACGCGCAATGAATTCATCCAACTCGCTGCGCTGGACAGTAGAAGGAATCGCCAGAGCGAGCACAGGAGTCAAGCCGCCAGAAAGATCGAGAGCAATCGGCAGGCCGATCGCCGCAGGAATATTTTCGGTCACCGTGGCGACCCTTCGTCCACTCATTAGGACGTCCCCTCTTAGACACATATTTCCGCGGTGCATGCATCCCGCAAGGAAAGATCCTAGCCGTCGCGTCCGGGTGAAGCGCATGCAGTGAGCCCTTTCCAAGCTCAGGCGACGGCCGATCGATGCTGTGCCACAGACGTCTGGTAGACCCAGGCTATGACGTTCATGGCGGTGGTCGAGGGTGATGTGGGCGCATGGCGCATCGATCGAGATGTGCTGACAGCCGCGATTGGTGCCCGGTGGTCTGCGGTTGAGATCGAGTCGATGCACCGCAGTGAAGTGCGCAGCCTTATATGGCAGTTCGAGACGGAGAACGGCCCAGGTGAGGCATATCTGCACGAGGACGGCACATGCCTGTACATGGACGTCTGGGAGGAAGACGCGATCTGGTTGGCGATCGTCTTCCGCGAGCTGACGCCCATGGATCTTGACCTGGTGTTCTGCGATGAGGGCTACACCTTCGACGTTCGTCTGCGGGCGGGCACGACCGAGGCCGAATTGACGGACTTGGTGAACGCTGCGGGTTGATCTCAGTCCGAGGTGGCGAGCTGGAGGACCAGGACGGCTTGGACGAGGCTCGTGATCCGGGTCGTCGAGCGGCGGAGCTTGCGGATGAGTCGCCAGGACTTGAGGGTGGCAATGGCCCGCTCGACCAGTGCACGGACCTTTGCGTGGGCTCGATTGACGGCCTGCTGGCCGGTGGAGAGGCTGTCCCATCGGCCGCGGTAAGGGAGACCGACCGTGCTGCCTGCACCCCGGTAGCCCTTGTCTGCCCAGCAGGTGATGTCAACCTCGGCGAGTGCCCCGATGACGCCGTGCTCGCGCGTAGCACGGACGTCGTGGACGGCGCCGGCCAAGGCTGGTGAAACCCACAGCAGACGCCCCAGCGGATCGGCTATGACCTGCACGTTCATGCCGTGCTTCTTGTGGTTGCCCGAGTAGAACGGGCGGTCGGCAGCGATTCGGTCGATCGGCAGGAGCGTCCCGTCCAGGATCACGTACGCCTTCGTCGACGCCGCTCGTACGGCTTCGGCGAGGGCGGGGGCGCCAACAGGTTAACAGGGCCCATCTCTGCTTTGAGATCCGGCGAGATGCGGAAGGGCGGGGCCTGACCATTCGCACACTGGCCCAACGGCACAACGTTTCACGGCGGACCGTTCGACGCGCGCTCAACGCTGCCGATCCGCCCGCCCACGCGTTGACTCACCGGCGAACGACCGCTGTCGGCCCGTTGCAAGCGCTCATCGATCCCATGCTGGAAGAGGGCATGATCGCTAAGGAGATCTGGATCAGCCTCGTCGATGAGTACGACGTCGCCGTCTCCATGAGCACGCTCGTTCGCTATGCCGCGAACTGGCGTCTCGATCGGGACCGGCACGGGCAAGCGCGGCCGGTCTACTTCCCTCGCGACCCCCGACGCGAACCTTGAGCTCGATCAATCTGGGTTCAGCGCACTTGGCCCGTCTGCCCATTTACGTGCACACCGCGGGAAGCCGCGTGGGGCGTCCGGCCTGACGTTTCGGTCAGAGTTCCCAGTCCGCCGAGACGAAGGTGACCTCGCTGATCGCGGCGTCCCCGGCCCGGGTGGCGTTCACGTCTATCCGGAGCCCGGCGGGAACGGGGCTACCGCTGGGAGTGAAGTGCAGCCCCAGGTCGTGATTCTCGATATGCTGGAGCATGGCCGCGTCGAGGCGGGAGGGTGTTGCCCCGATCAGCGGGATTCCGGCATAGGTAATCTGCGGTCCGGTCCGGCCGTGGACTGTCACAGCTCCCAGCACTGGGTGGCCCTCCGGATACGAGTAGTGCGCGCTCACCCCGGTCTTTTCGAACCGGTCGTCGGTCAGCGTCCACTGCCCGGCCGCTCCGCTGCGCCACCACCAGTACGGATAGTGCCCCTGCCTGCCGGCCGGGACCTCGCCGCCCAGTGCGTCTGCTACCTGTTGCGGGGTCATCCCGAACCTCAGCGGGCCAACAGCCTTCTGCGGAGACCAGTCCCAGTGCGAGCGCTCCTGATTGGTCTTCACCGGCCAGGAGCCGCTGCTTTTCTCCCGTTCCCGGACGTCGCACCAGTGCATGACCGGCCCGGCTTCGTAGGGTGCTTCGGCAAGCTCGGCACTGACGAACAGGGCAGAGGTGATTACCCTGTCCTTCGGCTCTGGGTATCCCTCGGCGGTGAGCCCGTACTCCAGCGCGGTGCCCATGGATACCCCCCATGCCGCGATCTCCGGATCACCACTCCAGTTCACCCGCACTGCGGCACCCTCCTGACGGGCAAGGTCCTCGATCTCTGCGCGAGCCTGGGACGGCACCCTGGCGATCAGCTCGACCTGTCCGAGCCGGACCAGCGGGCCTTCCATGGCATCGATTGCGACGCCGACCAGAAGCATCCCCGGGCCATAGATACCGGTCACCCCGATGTCCTGATAGCGCATCCAGTGGCCCCCGTCTGCCGCGACCTGCGAGTTGCCTGCTCGCGGCCCGCCCAGAGCCGCGACCACCTCGTCAGAGTCCATCCCGAACCGCAACGGCCCCAGCCCTACCAAAGGATCAAGCACCCACCGCTCTCGATCCTCCAACTTTCTGCCCCACCAGCTCATCCAGTCCCCATGGTTGTGTCTTCCGACGATCTTGCTAGGAGCCTATGGGCACCCTGTGGCAGTCCCGCTCTGCGGCCAATTTCAAGGCTCACCGGTCAGCTAGACCGCCAATCAGGCAAACCGGGTGCTAGTCGCGCAAACTTCCCTACGTTGTCTGCGGGACAGGGCGAGCCCTTCGTATGGTCCTCCCACCCAGGGGCGGCGCGTGAGGCATTCAAACTTCTGCCGCTTGTGGCTTCCATCGATTGGCCGCCCGACGCCCCACGAGGACTCGGCTGCCAATTAGGAATTGCGAATGATCGCTCCGTAGGGAATTGACAGCGAGGTCGTCCGTCGGAAGGCACCCAGCACACCCACCGCACGGAGGCACCATGGCCGCGATCTGGGCCGGCATCGCGCAGGCAAGACCCACCACCACTGCGTCGCGATCGACGAGAGCGCCCCTCGGGCGCTGTTCGCCGTCGACCGGTGGCCAGACCGGGGCCCGGTGCCTTCGGCCTGCCCGAACACGGGAAACGGCCTCGGTCGCCGTTCGCCACCACATGCCAGCAGTCCAAGATTTCTTCCCGTCCCCTGCCTCATGATCCGGCGCTCTGGGGCCGGTACCCTCGCTTGCCGCCCGGCGGAGGGGAGGGCACCGATCCCGTGTTCAGCTGAGCACGTTGTACACGTTGTACATGTTCCAGCCGCCGCCGATCCTTGTGCGGGCCGTGTAGGGGGCGGACGTACTGCCGGTTCCCTGGTACAGCCACAGGACGCCTGCGCTGTCGCGGGCGATCAGGTCCGGCTTGCCGTCGCCCGTCAGGTCACCGGCGGATGTCAACGAGTTGTAGGTGTTCCAGCCG